>JBBINQ010000057.1:0-15307 GCA_037443805.1 Caldifarciminota bacterium
GGTGTGAAACACCGATTAAGGGAGATCTATCCCATTCTTTGGGAAAAACTTACCTATTACCTTAAAGTTAAAAATTGTCAAGGGGTAATCGCACACGATTTTCAAATCCATAAATTCTATCAAATTTGTGCGCCCTTATATAGTCAATTGCCTCATAAACCCCTTTTCCAATATCAGACAGTTTATGGCAATCAGAGCCAATCGTAATTGCTTCAATACCTGCCTGTTTTGCAAGAACCATTAAATCATCTGATGGATAAAATTGATTGATTCTTCTCAAACCCGCTGTATTTATCTCAAGGCAAATACCATTATCAGCCATCAATCGGAACAGATAAACAATCCTTTCCTGGTCAATCTTTTTAATTGCCTCTCCATAAAAACTTAATCCATATTTTTTGTATACATCAAAATGGGCAATGGCATCAAAGAGTCGTGAATGAATTAACTGCTCCATAGTGTTAAAATAATCTTCTATGAGCCTCTCCGCACTATTATTTTGAAAATAATGTTCGCATTCTTTTGAACTATCAATACAGATATGGTCAAGACAATGGATACCTGCAAGCACATAGTCCAGAGCCAGACCCTGTATTAACTCATTTAATCTTTCTTCAATACCCGGAAAGAAACCGACTTCAAGACCAAATCTAATCTTCAAACCTTTTTTAGAGTATATCTCTTTTATCGCCATCACTTCGTTCTGCAGATTTATGAGCGCCTCTTTTGTCAACGGTATAATTTTGCCATTGAATCGGATAAGATTGTCATCCCTTGCTCTATCCAATTCACAGTGATTTGTAAAGCAGATCTCTTTTAAACCCAATGCCATTGCCCTTTGTGCATATTCATTAAGACTGCCTTCTGCATCAATGGAATGACTCGTGTGGATATGATAATCAATCATCTATTGGTATAATGATTAAGAAAGGATTACTCTATCATCAAGGGGTTCAAATCGGTCCGCCTTCTCTTTTAAATCATAGGCAGTATTCTCAGGAAAAGAAAAAATTTCAACTTTTTTATGTTTATTACGCACGAATTCAACTAAAGGGACAAAATCACCATCACCTGAAGCAAGAATTATTGTATCAACATAATCAATAATCCCTAAAATATCAAGGGCAATTCCCATATCCCAGTTTGCCTTTGCTGAACCATCAGCACGCGTGCGCACATCCTTGATTTTAACAATGTAACCGATATGCTCAAGGCTTGTGGCAAATGGTTTTACATCTCCTTCCGGTGGTTGAACAATATATGCATAGGCTTTAACAAGATTCCTTTCACCAGTAATCAACCGCAATAGTTTTTCGTAATTCACCTTGGCACCATAACTCATCTTTGCCGAGTAATACAGATTCTGTGAATCAACAAAAAGTGCAACATTCTCTTTTTTTGTGAGATTTGATGCAGCAAGGAGTGTCCTTAATAAATGAATCTCATCATAAATCTTACCATACCATTCCATATTTTTTGCCAGCATAGATTTTATATCTTCTATACTCTGGAAAAAAATTAATAGTTTTTCATTGAATGTTTCATTTATTTGATTTTTAAGTTCTCCTGTTTCCATAATTACTCCTTTTTTTCATACAATTCCTGCAATTTGAAAAGGGGCAAATAATCATATAATGTAGGCTTTGATTTTTCATCCCGGGCATTGGTCCAGACCAGTGTATATTCCTGGGTTCCCCGTATATCAACAAAAATAAATTCTATACCATTATAGTACTGCCAGTATTCATAGGGCTGTGACGATTCAAATTGTTTATTGTCAATTTCATCGGGTGCACCAAATTTTATATATATTCTACCCCGGTCTGTTTTTGAGCCTGCCTTATTTCCCTCTTGAAAGTGACCATCTGCATATTCATAGCGCTGGGAGATTTCATTGTAATTATGCTTCTCCCAGAATTTTTTTAAATACATTTTCCTCCCTTTTTCTTCAAGCGTCAAAAAATATTTGTATTCCTGTGCACTTACAAAGTATTCAATTGCATCATAATATGGTAAGTCTTCGGATAATACAATCTTTTCTTTTTTCTTTTTTATTTTAAAATCAACCGACTTTTCAATTGACTTACCTGATAATGAATCATAGACCACCACCCTGATAATATAATTTCCGGGCTCTAATGACTGGATATTAAAACCTAAATTGATTGCCTGACACGAAAACTTCCTTTCCATTACTCTGGTAATCTTTCTGATGGTCTTTCCCGTTGAATCATCAATCATATAAACAACTGTTAAGTTAGTAGTATCTGGATTAATGTTGTATAGTTCATAATAGATAAAAACATTCTCTGCTTCTTCTCCAAATATTTTAGAAGGTTCGGGAATAATCTTTAAATTTCCTTTGGTCAAATTACCACCTGAAGTATCACGAAATATTGCCTTTGCCAGCAGGATATCGCTCATCAAAAAATCATCATCGGTAATAATTTTTTCTCCCTGAACAATACCGCTATTATCTGCGGAGGAAATTGTAATTATATAGTCATACGCCCCGGCTACAATATATTTCCCAAACTGAACATAAAATATTAATCCTTCTTTTGCTGCCTGTGAAAAAGAAGGAATGGTAAATTGGTGGTGTAAAGAATCTAATAGAGAATCTGTACGTTCTTTATTTAGCAATTTAATTTTCATTTCGCAGTCAGCAAAAATTTTTCCGTCAGATTCTTTATAATAAAGTTCATTATAGGGAATTGCACAATTAAACTCAAGATAAAAAATATCCTCAGCCCTTGATTCAAAACCGAGTGAATCCTGTATTGTTAATGGCGTGTAGTATAAAACTGGCTGGACATAAAAATTTATTGTATTAATAAGTGTTAAAATGAAAATCATATCCTTTCTCCAGCGGGATTAATCAAAATATATTCACCAAAACCATGCCGGTCATAAAAAATGAATCGCAGATTAATGCGATAATAGAGCCAGATTTCATACGGTTTTGTGGATAGTTCATAAGGCCGAGATTGTATTTCATCGGGTGGACCAAATTTTACATAGATACGGCCGCGGTCACTGCGCCACCCTTTATCACCAAACGAAAAATTCTGCTCGGCATATTCAATACGCTCAAAGTATTCTACCTCCTTCTCATTATAATCAGTATTGGGTGTAGGGTCATACTGCTTCCAGAATGCATGCCAGAGTGAATCACGCATTTCTACTGGTGATTTTTTTAATTTGTTAAGTTCATTCGGCGTGGCAATATATTCAAGTTGTGCCACTTTTAATTGCCAGGCTGTCTCATCAAGATAGAATGGACGGTCAATTTCCACCGGAACTAAAAGCATATCAAGCTGTTTATGCTTTTCGTTTATTACAAATTTCAAGTCATATCTACCAATTTTAACTGGTGCTACAAGAAAAATTACTGTGTCCTCATAGGAACCTGGCTTCAATTCCTTTTTTTGTTCCATCTTCTGAAGATAAACATTAATCATCCCCTGCGTATTATTATAATTTATTACTGTAAAGTTTATAATAAGCGAGTCATTTTTTAAATGGGAACGAACATTGGCAAGAAATTTAATCGGTTTAATATTTTCATAAACATTTAAAATTTCACCTCCCTGAAGGTCAATGATGCGTAAATTAAATTTCCGTGCTGAATTAGGAATAATTAAGGTTAATGAATCATATAAATTTGTGGTGTCGTCTTCTTCCTCCCTTAGCCAGTAATCACCCGCAATCTGATTTCCTTTTTTGTCATAGACCAGAACCTGAATCTCAAAGGTTGCAAGGCGAACAGAATCTTTAGTAATAAATCTTAAATTTTGAGCAGGAATTTCTAATAATAGATTCATATTGAATAAAGAATCACCTATGGGTTGATAATAAACCTGCCATTTGATGGACATTAAAAGAAAAAATATTATCATTATTTCTTCTTTTTTAGATGCTGATGCTCACTCTTAAAAATTTCATTTAATGCCAAGTCAATCCTTTTTACAAAGTGAAAATCAAGCCCCTTTTTTACATGGTTTGGTATTTCCTGCAAATCCTTTTTATTCTCTTCAGGTAGATATATTGTATCAATACCCGCGCGCTTTGCTGCAATAACCTTTTCTTTTATACCGCCCACAGGAAGAACCCTGCCAGTAAGGGTAATCTCTCCGGTAAAGGCAATCTTTGGGTCAATGGGTTGATTACGAAAGAGTGAAGCCAATGACATCACTACCGCAAGTCCAGCCGAAGGGCCATCCTTGGGAATTGCACCAGACGGAATATGTATATGCAGGTCATATTCATCAGTATCATCTTTTATGCCCCATTTTTCAAATCTGGTTTTTAAGTATGATACTGCTGCCTGACAGGATTCTTTCATTACATCACCAAGCAAACCAGTAAGGATAAGCCCTTTCTTGCCCTTTACCTTGATGGCTTCAATAAATATAATTTCACCGCCAGTTGGTGTCCAGGCAAGGCCTGTAGCAAGTCCGGTCTCCCCTTTGCGCGCAGCAACTTCAGAAAAAATCTTTGGTGGCCCAAGAAATTCCACAAGGCTTTTGGTATCAACTTTCACAGATTTCTTTTTACCTTCAGCAAATCTCTTTGCAACTTTGCGGCAGATTGAACCTATCTCCCTTTCTAAATTTCTCACGCCTGATTCTTTTGTATACTCACTGATTATTGCCTTTATGGCTGCTTCATCAAAATGGATATTCTCTGGTTTTAATCCACTCTCTGCAATTTGGCGCGGGATAAGATATTTCTTTGCAATCTCAAGCTTTTCTTCAAGGATATAACCGGGTAGTTCAATAATTTCCATGCGGTCTTTCAATGCCGGAATTATCGGGTCAATGAGATTGCCCGTAGCAATAAACATCACTGCCGAAAGGTCAAAAGGAACTTCCAGATAGTGGTCTGAAAATGAATGATTCTGTTCCGGGTCTAAAACTTCTAATAAAGCACTTGAAGGGTCGCCCCGAAAATCGGTTCCTACTTTATCAATCTCGTCAAGCATAAAGACTGGATTCTTTGAATTACAGGTTTTGATTGATTGGATTATCCTCCCTGGCAATGCACCAATATAAGTACGTCTGTGCCCACGAATCTCTGCTTCATCCCTTATTCCACCAAGCGATATCCTGATAAATTTCCTGCCCAGGGCACGGGCAATGGACTTTCCCAGAGAAGTCTTTCCCACACCTGGCGGGCCTATAAAACAGAGTATTGTTCCTTTTGAATCAGGTTTTAATTTTTTCACAGCAAGATATTCTAAGATACGTTCCTTCACCTTCTCAAGATCATAATGGTCTTCATCCAGAATCTTTTTTGCCCGCACTAAATCATGATTATCCTGGGTGCTTATGGACCAGGGTAAAGAAATCAACCAGTCTAAATATGTCCTTGAAACTGTATATTCCGCAGCCTGGGGAGGCATCTTGGCAAGGCGGTCAAGCTCCTTGAGTGCAACCTTTTCTACGGACTCAGGCATCTTTGCTTCCTGAATCTTTTTCTTCAATTCACTGATTTCCCTGGTATGTTCATCACCTTCGCCAAGTTCTTTCTGAATCGCCTTTAACTGTTCACGCAAATAGAATTCTTTCTGTCCCTTGTCAAATTCATTCTTCACCTGAGAACGAATTTTAGCACCCAATTCAAGAATACTGATTTCTTTCTGTAATAGCGGTATCAATTTTAAAAATCTATCTTTGGGGTCGGCAATTTCAAGGAGCTGTTGTTTTTCATTAACATCAAGATTTGTATAGCTCGCAACAAAGTTGGCAAGTCGGTCCGGGTCATCAATGTTGAGCACAATCGCACCCAATTCATCAGGCAGATACGGAGCAAGGGATACGAGTTGCTGGAACATCGTAACTATATTACGCATTAATGCTTCCAGCGAAACTGTTTTTTTATAAGCTTCAGGATAGAGTTGAATCTTCGCTTTTAAATATGGTTCCACCTGCACAAATTCTAAGACCTTAAACCGTCTTAATCCCTTTACGAGCAGTCTGATTGTGCCGTCAGGGAATCTAAGCATTTTTGTTATCTGTATTACACAACCAATTTCATAAATCTCTTCAGGCTTGGGCTCTTCAATATCTGGATTGCGCTGGGTGATTGCACCTGCCAGTTTATTAGTGGTCAATATCTCATCAATCAATTTGGCGAGTTTTGGCGTCTGAATTACCAGCGGCACAAGCTGGTCAGGAAATATAACACCACCTTTTATTGGAATTATACCTAATTGCTCAGGAATGGTAATCTCTTTTTCCTCCATAATTACGCCTCCTCAATTGGGATGATATGCTCTTTTAAAATTGGCAATTTTATTGTCAAAACACCATTTTTTAAATTATAAACCGCCTTTTTAGGTTCAATTGGCACTGGAAAATCTATCCTTCTCACAAACCTTCCATAGGAAATCTCCAGAGTGTGGAACACAGGATTATTACCGACTATCTCTTCCATAAGTAATGGTTTCTTTGTTCCGGAAATTAATAAATGGTCCTGGCCAAGATACAGAACAATGTCTTTCACTTTCACTCCGGGTAGTTCAATACTGATAAAGATTGTTTCATTAATAAGATAGAGGTCATAAGGCGGTTCCCATTCAATGATTCCTGATATAAGAATATCCTCATTTACTGAGATACCAACATCTTCATAGATTATTTCAATCTGAGATTCTGGAGTTTCCAAAAGCACGGTTTTTTTCTGCCTCATATTTAATTATACATCAAAAAAATTTGCTGTCAAGATGGATAGTTTCTTATCGTGGTTTTAAAAGACCAATGGGCAGAATCATCTCTTCCATAGAAATACCACCGTGCTGGAATGTATATTTGAATTCTTTTTCATATTCAGTTGGTTTGGTTGGATAAATAAAATAATAGTCTTCACGGGCAATGATAAAACGCACTGAGGCATCCTCAACTGGGAGATATAGTTCACCGGGATTGTTCAATACCAATGCGGTCTTTTCATCCACCCTGAGCGCCGGACCATACTTATACCTGAGATTTGGGGAAATTTCTCTGCCTCCATAGACAATAGTCGGCCTTCGCACATGAATGAATCCATGGTCTGTAGTAAGAACTATTTGCTTCTTTTTGCCGGCGATTGCCTTAAATAATTCAAAGATCGGTGAAACGGGAAACCAGTAACTCAACAGATTTAAGAGCACCCTTTCATCGTCCAGCAATCCTTTCATATCACCACGACCTGGAATTGAATGCAGCAAAAGGTCAAAAAAGTTAATTATTACTACATTTATATCACTATGGTCATTTACAATTCTTGGAATATTTTTTTCAACATCTTCAATCGTTGATAATTTATGGAAACTAAAACTTATATTGAGACCATTTCTTTTAAGCAACTCGGTGAATAATTCTTTTTCAAAGCGGTTCTGCCCTTTTTCTTCAAACAACCAGTATTGCGGGTATTTCTGTAAAATCTCAAGTGGTAAGAGCCCTGAAAAAATACTGTTGCGCGAATATGGTGTTGCAGATGGCAATATGGAAAAATAGTACTGGGTGGTCATTTCAAAGAAATCCCGCAAGTATGGTTGAAGTTTTAAATACTGGTCAAGTCTCATTGAATCAAAAATAATAAAACAAACTGGTCCGCTCTTTAGAGCCGGGAATAGAACCATATTACATAAATTATGAGAAAGAATCGGACCCTTACCTTTAATAAAATTTTTATATTCATTGCAGATATATTTCGCAAACCCTGCATTTGCACTATATTTCTTTTCGTCATGAATTTCTTTCAATTCTTTACTACCATATTCTAAAAACCGTAAATTCCAGGTAATAAGATTACGATAATATTCAATCCATTCAGTATAATTACCAGGCTGAGACAGAACACGAAATTGGTCCGCATACTCCTCAGCCATTTTTTCTTCTATTAACTGTCGCCTTTTAAGAATTCTGTTCAGAACCGAAAGTATTTGATTAAAACTGAATGGCTTTGTAATGTAATCATCAACCCAACCACTATAAGCCTGCTTCATAAGCGCTTCTTCTTCGCTTTTGGTGACCATCACCACAAGTTGTTGTGGATTCTCTAATTTTATCCTCTTCAATACCTCAAGCCCATCCACCCCGGGCATTATTTCATCAAGAAAGATAAGGTCAAAGACCTCCTGGTTAGCGACCCTGATACCATCCTCGCCCGAGGTCGCAGTCTTCACCTCATAGCCTTCCTGAGTTAATAGATAAATAAATGGTTTTAATAGGTCAATTTCGTCATCAATCCATAAAATTTTCATTTTGAACTCCCTGGAATAAATACTTGAAATGTTGTTCCACCCGGACCGGTCTTCTTTAAAATCAATCTTCCGTTGTGATACCCTTCTATTATTCTTTTGGTCAGGACCAAACCCAGTCCCCAACCATACTTTTTTGTTGTATATCCGGGTTTAAATATCTCTTTTTCTTTAGTAATCCCACCGCCAGTATCAGAGATTTCAATAACTGCACCACCTTCGTTTGTGTAGGTCTTTATTGATACAGTTCCAGGTTTTGAACCAATTGCATCAAGACCATTTTTTAATATATTTTCTACTGCCCAGTCAAGCAGTATATCATCAAATTTTATTGCTGGCAGGGGTTGATAATTTTCAATGAACTGAATTTGAGAATGCGCACGCCTTTTTATATAATTAACTGCCTTATGAATAATCGGTATCGGGTCCTTTTCCACAAGGCGTGGAGGCAAACCTATGCGGGAGAATTTTTCTAAAACCTCCCGCATACGCAAACTATCTTCGGCAATACCTTCGTAGATCTCCTGGGGAATATTTTTTTTCAAGGTTTCAAGCCAGCCTGAAAGTGAAGAGAGCGGGGTTGCCAGTTGGTGTGCTGTTTCCTTGGCGAGTGAATACCAGATTTTTTCTTCTTCGCTTTTACGGTAAATAAGGTAACCCCAGAACCCCAGAAAGAGAAAGGCAATCAAAAAAGCGGTCATTAAAAAGGGTAGTATTCTTAACGATTTCGTAAATGGTGATAGTCCATAGTGCACATAACCCACAAATGTAGAATCAGCACCCTGTCTGATAATTATCGGAATAGGTTTATGCACACGGTCAAGTCTCTGGGCAACCCTGGTCAAATTTGTATCCTGTACATTTTTTGAAGAATAAGGTCTACCCTGTGCATCAGTTAATACCACAGGAAAATCTATTTTTTCAATTACTTCACGAAACAATAGTGCAAGCAATTCTTCCTCGCTTGAACCAGGTCCTGAGGCATAACTGGCAAAAATCCTTGAAGTCGTTTCTGTCTCTTTTTTTATTCTCTGAACAAGGTAATTTGAATAGATATAGGTCACAATTCCAATGAGGCCGATGCCGATCAAAAAGTATATGACCAGGGTGCGTGAGGTAAAACCGCTGGTCTCTGGCAGGACGCCTTTATCAGATTTGCGACGCAGTTTTATCATACTTACTCTTTTTCTCCTGATATAGTCTTTTATCCGCACAATCAATTAATGCCCCAAAATTCTTTCCATCCACCGGATATGCAGCAACCCCATAGGAAAATTCAATAGAAATTTCTCTGTCCCTCAATTTAGCAATCAATCGTCTCAATTCATTAATACGATATTTGATTGCACGGGCTCCAACATCAGGCATAATAATAATAAATTCATCGCCTCCATAACGGGTAACATAGCCATTCTTTACCACCTTCTTCAATGTTTGGGAAATATCTTTAAGCAAAAGGTCACCCGCAAGATGGCCAAATTGGTCATTGTATTCTTTAAAGCGGTCAAGGTCAATCATAGCGATGGCGAGGGATTTTGGTTCATTGTTCAAAAGCTCATTCAATTTTTCCTTTAAAAACCGGTAATTGTAAACACCGGTCAAATCATCAGTATATGAAAGATAAAGATTTTTTTCAAAAAGTTGATTATTTTCAATTGCCAATCCTAAAAAATCACCAAAGGCTTCTAATAATCGTATTTTGCTCCGGTCCGGAATAGCAGTATTCACTGGTTCTCCAACCGATATGATGCCGAGTAAATCACCATTGTGCGCATAGATCGGACTGATAAAAATATCACCCGGTATCCATAAGTTATGCATCCTTTTCTGGGTGGGCATTATTTTGTAAATCTCATAATCCCGAATTTCAGCGGGAACCTCTTCACTTGGAATGTAGTATGAATTGGAAATACGGAAACGGTCCTGCATCAATAATTTAATGAATTTATGTGGTGGATGGATTTTTTTCGCTTCCCGAAATTTTTTAAGAGATATGCCCACAGAATGAACACGCTCAAAAGAATCAGTAACTGGATTATAAATTGAACACATAATCTTCTTAAATCCTAAAATCTGCTGGGCACGGCGTAATAATTCATTAAAAAGATATTTTAGTTCATAAGGTGATAATAACAATTTCGCAATCTCCTGGAGCCCCTGGCTCTCCTGTAGTGCTTTATTCAATGCTTGAAACAACTCAATTCTTTCAAGGGCGATTGCTGCCTGATTGCCAAGAAATTTGAGACGCATTATTGCCGTAGTCTGGTCTGATATATTATTAAAATCATCCATCAAAAAGAAACCACGCACTGCATTTTTTATTGTAAAAGGGACCAGAAGCACAGTCCCCCCATTTAAATTATTTAGTAAAAATTTTAAAAATTTATTTTCCTTTTTATCTAACTTTATAATCTGTCGGCTTCGCGACAGTTGTCTATAGACCTCTTCAGGTATAACCTTAATTGAAATTTTATTCTTTTTGCCCACAAGATTGGTTTCAATCAAATAAAATAGATAAATTTTATCTGTATCAAGCAATTTTTGGGCGGCTAACTCAGCAAACCAGATGACCTTTTTAATATCCATCGTGGTTATCATATTCAAATTTAATTCATTGATTGCTTGAAATTCAGAAATCCTCACCCTTGCCAGACTATTAATTGAAATCGCCTGACTCACAGTATTTAATAAACTTCGTAATTTCTCGGTCTGGGGTTCATCAAGTCTATCTTCCATTGTGAATAATAGATACAATTTGTATTTTAAACCACTTATCTCAAATTCCTGAGAATAGATATTTCCTTTGAGCTCATCAAGGTTATTCAGAAGAAATTTCTGAGGCACTTTATGATGGAATATTATCTGTCCGCCGGAGACCAAAAAACAACCCTGGCTTGCAACATTTGTTCCTAATAGACGGACAATCTCCTTAATATCTATTTCTTGAAGTTTTATATGACCCAACACCGATATAAATCTGTCAATCCGCGCATCAATATTAATCATAGGCAAATAATCTCTTTTTTAAAAATTCTTGCCATTTCGCAAAATTCATCATCTGGACCATAATAGGCATCACAGAGATATAGTTTTTTACACAATAGTTCAATGTCCTCAGTAGATTTATTGATTAAGACAATAGTTCCAGTCCATTTTAGACTTTCAGGTTTTACAAATGGTTTTTTCTCATCCGTATTTACAAATAGCAAAGGCCGTTCTACAGGTAAGTTTTTTGAAATATTTTTAAGTTCTATCTTATTGAATTTAAACAATGTTTCCGGTGCAACCGCAGGAATCTGGAAGAAATCGCTCAAGGAATCAATACCGCCCTTTATTAAAATATTATAGTAAGGAAAATTTTTTGTGTCATAGAAGGCGACCCTTCGCTCCACATTAATCAAACCTGGTAAAGCAAGATTGGCATCGGAATTAAGTTCAATGAGCCAGTTGCAATTATAATTTTCTAATTCTCTTTTCAGAAAATCAAACTCTCGTGTCAAAACCTCAGGAACCTTTGACCAGTAAATGCTCTGAAAAATCTTTGTATTAAACATCTTTAAGAAGGGAACAAAGGTCTGGGGAGCGAGTAAAACAACTTCGCCTAATTTTCTTAATCCACCAAGAAAGGGTAGCATCTTAAGAAAATCTTTAATTTTAACCGGGGTTGAAACAAGAAATTTTTCCTTTCTCTTTAAGCCAAGCGGCTTAAAAGGTTTGTAAAGTTTATATTTGTGTGTCTTCAGATAAAAATTGCGGAAAATATTCATAAACTGTAGTGTATCTCTTTACTGAGCACGCCTTCTACTGAGCTTCACATATTCAGGCGGTGCATTATTTACAACCACTTCCCTGTTAATAATACACTTTTCTACACCAGAAAGATTTGGTAGATTAAACATAATATCCAGCATAAAATTTTCTAAGATTGACCGCAATGCCCTTGCGCCAGTATTGTATTTCATTGCCTGTGTCACAATCTCTTCAATCGCTTCATCAGTAAACTGGAGTTTTATACCTTCCATCTCAAAATATTTTGCATACTGCTTTACTAAGGCATTTTTTGGCTTTGTCAAAATCTCAATCATTGCGGATTTTGATAATTTATGGAATGGCGCAATCACGGGCACCCTGCCCACAAATTCCGGAATCATTCCATATTTTATTAAATCCTCTGGTTCAACCCGGGCAATTATTTCATCGTAGTTCAAATCATTTATTTTCACATCAGTTAGAAAACCTATCTTTGTCTTCTTTAAACGGCGCATTATAATCTCTTCAATACCAGCAAATGTTCCACCTAAAATAAATAATATCTTTTTTGTGTTAATAGGAATATATTCCTGCTCAGGATGTTTTCTGCCACCAAATGGCGGGCAGTGTGCAATTGTGCCCTCAAGAATTTTTAGCAGTGCCTGCTGGACACCTTCACCAGAAACATCACGGGTAATTGATGGCGAATCACTTTTACGGGCAATCTTATCCACCTCATCAAGATAGATAATACCAATCTCTGCCTTTTTTATATCATAATTTGCTGCCTGAATAAGGCGAAGGAGAATATTCTCTACATCCTCACCTACATAACCTGCTTCAGTAAGGGGAGTAGCATCAGAAATTGAAAATGGCACATGCAATAAGCGGGATAGAGTTTCAGCAAGCAGTGTCTTTCCCGTGCCCGTAGGACCGATGAGCAGGATATTGCTCTTTTGTAATTCTATATCATCATCAGGCACCATTGTCCTTTTGTAATGATTATAAACCGCAACCGATATCACTTTCTTTGCCCTTTCCTGCCCGATTACATACTGGTCAAGAAAAGATTTTATCTCTTCAGGTTTGGGAAGAACAAAATTTGGCTGGGGTATTGCCTTTTTATCATCTTCAAGGACTTCATTACACAACTTCACACACTCATCACAGATATACGCATGGTTTCCCCGAAACAATCTATTGACCGCTGTCTTGGGACGCTGACAGAATGAACAGAAAATCTTCATTTTTTATTCTTTCCTTGAAACGATGACCTCATCAATGAGTCCATAATCTTTTGCCTCTGCCGCGGACATAAAATAGTTGCGGTCTGTGTCCTTGGCAATCTTCTCCTCGGTCTTTCCTGTGTGCTTGGCAAACAGTTTATTTAAAATTTCACGGATCTTTAAAACCTCACGGGCATGGATTTCAATATCTGAAGCCTGTCCCTGGAAAGCACCCTCTGGTTGATGAATCATTATTCGGGAATGGGGCAGGGCATATCTTTTCCCTTTGGCACCTGCCGCAAGTAGGAGTGCTGCCATACTCGCTGCCATCCCGATACAGATCGTTGATACTACAGGCTTTATGTACTGCATTGTATCATAAATTGCCAGTCCTGATGATACAATCCCGCCTGGCGAATTGATATAAAGAAAGATCTCTTTTGCTGCATCTTCGGCTTCCAGGAAAAGAAGTTGCGCCATCACCAAGTTAGCAACAGTGTCATCAATCGGTGTGCCAATAAAGATTATACGTTCCTTTAACAAACGCGAATAAATGTCATAAGCCCTTTCCCCACGACCTGTCTGTTCAATGACGAACGGAACGGTTAGCATTTTTCACCTCCTCAGGTGATAAAATTTTGCCTTTCTGCACAACATTGGCATTTTTAATTAAAAATTCAACTGCCTTTTGTCTTGATATAATCCTGCGCAAATATTCTTTTATATCTTCATCAATATTTTCTAATTTAAATCCGCTCTGCTCTGCCATATTAATAACCTCTTCATCTGGAACATCTATATTCTCTTTTTGAGCAATCTTATCAAGGATGAGATTGAACCGCGTTCTTTTCTCTGCCATGGGTAAAAATCGTTCACGGTTAGATTCGTTATCGGTAAGGTTGTGACCTTTGAGCGTTAACTGGTATTCTCGCTCTACAAGTGATTTGGGCACTGAAAATTGATACCGTTCAAGCATAACCCGGGCAAGGTTCTCCTTTAACTCATCATTCAAACGCTCTTCTTCCTGTCTATTCAGCATCTCCTTAATTCCTTTTTCCATCTCTGTTAGGTCGCTGAAATTCAACATTTTTGCAAATTTTTCATCAACCTGCGGTAATACACGCTCTTCAATCTTTTTAATCTTTAGCTGGTATAATTGTTTATCAATCTGGACTTCTTTTTTCTCACCTTTTTTTATTCCAACAAGGGCGCGATTCAAATCATCCGGGAAACTCCGGTCACCAACTTTAATCACAATATCTGATTGGTTATCAATAACCTTTTCTCCTTCACTGATTGTCAAATCCATTGTGACAAAATCGTCCACTGCTGCACTACGGTCAACCTCCATTACGGTTGCGTAGTCTTCTCGCAGATGATTGATGGTCTGTTCATATAAATATTCAATAGGCAATGGTGCTTCTTTGAACAATTCAAGACCGCGATAATTCTCAATTTCAAATACCGGTAAAATCTCAAGGCGTAAACGGAATTTGATCTCTGCACTATCGTCATAACTGGTTAATTCTGGACTTCCTGCTGGTTGCCAGTTTTTTTCCTGTAATAATTTTTTATACATATCCATTATCAGGTCATTTATTGCTTCTGCCTTTAAAGTGTCGTAAAAGCGCGTCCGGATCAAATTTCTGGGTGCTTTACCCTTACGATACCCTTTGATTGATACTCTACTCCGTAATTTTTCTAATGACCCTTCAATATAAGGATTCAACTCCTGAGTTCCAAGTTTAAACTCTATCTCCTTTTCTGTATCGCTGTCATTGACTATCTGGTATTCCAAAAAAACCTCCCTTTCTATAAAAAAACACTCTACTCAAAAATGGATGCGAGGAGGGGGAGTTGAACCCCCAACCCTTGCGGGACTGGATCCTAAATCCAGCGCGTATGCCAGTTCCGCCATCCTCGCAAAAATCAGAAAAACTAAATAGTTCTCTATCAACAATAAAATTTTTTCTTGTAACCATTACTTAATTATATCCCAAAACCCTTCTATGTCAATAGACCGCTACTAAAAGAATGGTCTATGGTTGTAGGGCGTGGATGCTGGTATGGTTAAAAGAAATGGGTA
>JBBINQ010000058.1:0-14789 GCA_037443805.1 Caldifarciminota bacterium
GGGAATCAAGGGGATGTAAAAAGAATTGAAGCTACGGGGATACGAAGTTGTGTGGATGGGAGATAGTAAGTAGTAGATAGTAGGTAGTAAGTAGTATACAGAGGACAATGAAACTAAATAAACAAGATAAACCAAAGAAACCAGAAAGACCAGATAGACCAGAATGGTGATTTCAGTTGTTAGTGAATATTGTTTTTATCTCTTTTTTATTGAGGATTGTAAAGACAGAAAAATTGATAACTGAATTTAGATTTTGTTTCATTAAGATTAAACCAAATAATTCGGCGATAAATATGGCAAGGGCGACACCAATGCCTTTGAATATATATCCCAGGATAATGGTGAGTATTAGATTGGTTAGGGCAGTGATGACGATTACCTTAAAGAATTTCTTTTCTTGATTCAGGGCAATCAATGCATAACCCCAGATTGTATTCAGTGGTGCAATAATAAAATATAAGACAAGAATTCTGAAGATTGCTGTTGTCTGATAAAAATCTGGACCGTAGATAAGGATTATGATTTTATATGCAAATAGTTCACAGATAATTGCGACAACTGTTGTAATTCCGAGCACAAGTTGAGAAAATATAGTAAAAATTTTTTTGAGCACTTCACCCGACTGTCTTGCCTGTTTTGATAATATGGGGAAAAATAAATAATAGATCATTCTTTCCACAAGCAAAAGGAATAGCATAATTTTAAACCCGGCACTGAAAAAGCCAACTTCGGTTTCACTATGGAATATTCCGAGAAATATTACAGGAAAATTCATCGCTGATTGATAGATTATTGTGGCAAGCCCTATTGGCAGAGCATGGGAAAAAGTATGGTATAAATTTGTAAGGTTGAAACAGAATTTCAATTCTGAATATTTCTTGAAATAAATGAAGATTAAAATTAATGTGGATAAAGCAGAAGCTCCTAAATAAACTAATGGAACTGTAAGAATCTGTTCTTTTATTTTAAGTAATAAGAAGATTAAAACAAAGTAGGATGCATACTGTATAATCCTGCCAAAACCAACAAACTCCATCTCTTCACGCGCCTGAAAAACAAATTCAAGATACAGGGCATTAGGTATGCCAGTAATGGCATACAAAACAATAAGTTTTTTGGTTAAGGTGTTACCAGGAATGAGTAATAAAAATATTGAAAATATAAAATATAAAATGATTGTCAGGAAAAGCCTTGTGCTTACAATATTGCCGATTATTTTTAAATTATTTTTATCCCTTGCTACCTCACGTGTTCCCAATGTTGTGAGCCCCATATTATTGAATAGTAATAGGTAAGTCAAAAATGCGAGGCAGTAATTTATTATGCCAAATCCATCAACACCAAGGGTACGGGCAATATACGCATTTACTACAAAACCAAGAAAATGACTCAGACCCTCACTTGCAGAGAGCAAAAAAAAGTTTTTAGATAGTTGTTTTATCATTATAAGAGAATCCAAAAAAGGACAATACTATTTTGGCTTTTTATGCTGGTATGTGCATATTTCGTAGAGGTGGCATACTCCACATTTGGGGTCTTTTGCAGTGCATATATACCTTCCAAATAGTACCAATCCATTAGAGATAAATCGCCATTTTTCTACAGGAAAGATTTTTGCGAGGTCTTGCTCAATATCATCGGCATTTTTAGCCCTGCTCAATTTTAATCGCTCTGTAGCAACCCGTATTACATGCGTATCAACAACAATCGCTGGTTTCTTGAAGGCATTGACCAACACAGCAGAGGCAGTCTTTCTGCCTACACCGGGTAATTGCACCAATTCATCAATGGTATCAGGAACTTTTCCATTATGTTTCTCACAGAGCACAAGGGCACATTTTTTAATAAGTTCAGCCTTTCTTCTAAAGAAACCAAGAGGTTTTATAATATTACACAAGTCATTAATATCTGCCTGAGAAAGTTTTTCTGGGGTGGGATATTTTTTGAATAATAAAGGAGAAACCTCATTTACCCTTTTGTCGGTTGTCTGGGCAGAGAGCAGGACAACAATCAATAATTCAAATTCATTTTTATAATTCAATTCAATCTTCGGCTCTGAAAAATGCTTTTCTATGCCAGCAATGATTGCCTTGAATAGATTTTTTTTGTTTTCAGGCATAATCGCCCTCCTTTTCTATTAAACATTGTAAAATTTCAAGTTCATCCCTGTCAAACCAGATAAGATTGCATTCAGCGCATTCGTCAATTTCAATATGATATGCATAACTGTAAAACCTACGCACCATTGGTTTACCACATTTCGGACATTTTCTTTTGTCAGGAGTAATGATTGTTAATTTGAAATGTGGTTTTTTCTGTTTGGCTTCAGTGTATAAAATAGATGCAAGACGCTGGACATTTTCTGTAAATCTTTTTTCTTCGCGGGTGAATATACGCGATAATTTTTCTTTTTCAACGAGGAGTCCATTACAAAAAGCGCAGCGCCAGATATATAAGCCTTCATATTCCTGAGGGATTAGCCATTCATTACATAAAGGACAGATACGCCTCATCTTCCAGATCGTTGAATCTCTTACTTTAAAGTAATGGTTCAATGCGGGAATAGAGTTTGCGCTGAATGTCTCATTGGTTTCCTGAAATTTTATTTCTGTATCAGGTGTGAGCCAATCAAATGTTTGTAGTTGTAGTAATGTATATGGACCAATCCAGGAATTTTCTTTTTTCACAAAAAGATTGGGTTTAGTATCATCTGTTTTTTCTGCAATCTGCTGTTTATGGTGCTGGCTGATAATCTGATTGATATCAGCGTGTGCCTGTTCAAGGATTAACTGGAGTCTTTTAGTAAAAGGGGGATGCGTGGAGAACAAATTTGCAAAGGTATCTTCCCGGTCTTCAAGTGGATTTGCCTGCGGACTTAGGATAAAAATTGGAGCAAGATGGATTGCAGTGCCCCGGTAATGTGTGGCAATTTTATAGAGTGCGCTGGCAAGGCTTAAAGGGTTTCTCGTATATTTTATTGCATTGACATCAGCACGATACTCTTTTTCGCGTGATATAAAGACATACAATAACTGTGATAAGAAACTGAATATCAGTAGTGTAACAAATATGGGGATAGAAAGAATGCCGGCAGTGATTGCATTCTGTTGCCTTTTTTGAAAGTAGTTGTTTTGATTATCTTTTGACAATTTATCCAGCGTATTGACGAGGCTATTTAACATTTCATTATAAACACCAAATAGTGAACTGGCAATGGTCGTTAACAAAGAATCATTTGAGACAATGTGCGCCATTTCATGGGCAAGGACTGCCTGGAGTTCATCACGGTTTAATCTTGATATCAAACCTTCAGTGACACCGATTATTTTTCTGCCATAAATATCCTGCAGGGCAAATGCATTCATTGCAATTGTAGGAATAACATAAGTTTCAACATCTATTTTGCCTGCAGCAACACACATTTCCTGGACAACATTGGTAAAGACATAATGGTAGCGGTCATTTCTGTCGGGAAGGCGTGCATCTAATAGTTTCAGTATTTTATCAACTGCACTTGAATTTATGTAGAGCCAGTGTGCTGTGCCGCAAATAAATGCAAAAACCAGGACCACAATAGAATCCAAACCAAAAAAGTGAAATCGGGTATGGGGATTTTCAATGGATTCTCTTAAAAAAACAAAAAGTTTTAATATGGTCCAGAGAACAAAGAAAGACAGAAAATATAGTAAGACTAAAAATAAAAAAATGATAAAAATATTTGTAGTCTTTTCTTTTTCAATTTCCCAGAATGTTTTGGGAATAGTCATAACAAAGATTATTCAGATTAACAGTAAAGTCAAGAATATGATGCAAAAACTGTGGGACTAAATTCTATTTATATATCTTTGCCTGTTCGCGCAATGCCGCGTAAAGTTTTTTGTTCTGTTTTTTTAACTGTTTTTCTACCTGCTGTAGAGCTTTGACAAGGGTTTCAAATGGAAGTTCAGTCTGTAGCACTTCTGCTAAGTTATTTTTTGCATTTTGTAATTTCTGCGCCTTGTCTTCAGGGACGATGTCTTTAATTATTTCATAACCACCATTTGTTGCAATAACCAATGCGGTCCATTTCTTCATTTCATCCCGCAAAAGTTGCCAGAGCTCTTTACCCTGAACATGGGCAATCATTCTTCCCATTGCGAGTGATACTGAAAGTATTGCATTCATTCCAAGATTTCCTTTGCGCTGCATTATTTCTATAACTTCATCAAGCGGAGCATTTTCTGATAATTTTCCTCGGGCAATCGCGGTCTCTTTTTCCAGATTGAGCAGAATTTTATCAATCATTGATATGGACTTGAATTCTGATAGTTTTTTACCAATGAAATGCGGAGCAATGATCTGGAGGATATTATTGACCGCATTTAAACAACCCTTACCATCATAACGCTGAACTTTTTGCCAGAGTGTGGTGAGTTCTGGGTCGTTCTTTGCAATTACATCGCTTTCTTTAATGCCTTTTTTGAACTTATATGTTTTGTCTGCTTGGGGTGTGAATAGTTCATTATATTTATCAACGATTGCTGACTTTTCAATGGTGCTGTCCACAAGGTGGATTGCTTCGCCTGTGCCTGCCGAAGTACCGAGCGGTGTAGAACCGGTCATTTTCAAAATCTTTTTGAATTCCTCACTATCAGGAATACCAGCATAAATGTTAACACCTACACTTGGAATACCAGCATTGGTTGGTTCTTCATAAGCAATGATATCAGTAATCACAAGATTATTCAGGAAATTTCTTGATGCGGTATCGTCCCTCTGTGTATATTTTTTGCCGAGTGAGCCTTCCAGTTCTTTCATTATCTTAGTGATTGAGCCATATTTAAATAACCTTTCTGTATTTGCACCACCACCGGCTTTCAATCCCAATGTATTGGCCGATAATGCAATCTGTGCTTCCATATCATCATTTGGAGATTTGGAACGATGGGAGACCACCAGGTCTAATCCTTTGCCCATTGCCACCAGCATTGCGATCAATGTTTCTGAAAGGGTGCCAATCTGATTTGCTTTTATGAGTGCAGTATTGATTAAACCCTTATCAGAGCATTCTTCTATGGTTGAGTCCTTTGTTGTTACAAGGTCATCGCCAATAATGAATAGCCTATCACCCAATTCTTTCATAAGCAGGTGCCAGCCTTCATAATCGTCTTCTGCAAATGCGTCCTCAAGGCTTATTATCGGTAATTCCTCCACTGCTTTTTTGTATAACTCCACGAGTTGGTCTCGGGACATTACTACTTTTTCTTCACCACGCCAGAAGTAATACATTCCAACAGCGTCGGGTTGATTGAATTCTTCTCTATACGCATTGCTCAATTCGCTTACTGCCGGGTCAAAGGCAAGGGCAATATCATCACCTGGTCTATAACCAATATCTTTGATTGCCTGCACTGCCAGACGCCACATACGCTGTTCAGGAACAATATCACTCGGTTCCTTGGCAATATAAGGAGCAAGCCCGCCTTCAAGACCAATGCCCATTACACGTGCTCCTTCTGATTTTTCAATAATTTCTTTTAAACGGGTCTGGAGTGCTACTGTAATCATTTGTGCCTCTTCATAGTTCTTTGCACAGAGCGGCACAAACATCATTTCTTGCATACTGATATTGCTTTCCGGGTATTCTTTTTCAGTATGGCGACCACCCATACCACAATTTCTGTATTGCCAGGGTGCACAAAGTTTTTCTCCGTTGGGAAGTAATATTTCCTGAATTCTTTTTTTCATCATCACTTCTTTAAACTGTTTTACTTTATTTAGCCAGCTCTCTTTTGCAATTTCAATCTTTTCTGCTTTTAATTTTGCCTTTGCTTCACGTTCCTTAAATTCGCGATACTTTCCAGGGTCAGCAAGTAGAAAGTCAAGCAGACCAACCGTGCCAATGCCGAGGCACAGCCTGCCAATATATGTGAGGATGAGCCTATCACTAACAAGACCAATGGCAAGTAAAATAACAGCAATCGGTAGCATTACCATTGCCATATTCCCACTTATTGCAGGTCCTGCTGCTGCAACACTGAGATTGAATGGTGCCTCAGGATAATAGGTTAAGCCTTCTTTTTTTACTCCTTTAAATTTGCCATAGGGTATTTTTAAAAACATTTCTATATACCAGAATAATTTTGAAAAACCTGTGCTTTTATATCTTTTTTGTGCTGCGGGTAGAATATTCTCATTGAGTGCATTTAATTTAACTGCCCTGAGATAGTGCCCCATTTCATGGATTGCAATACCTGTATGGAAACTGATAAACCAGAAAATGGCAGAAATGATGGTATCAAAACTTGTGAAGACGAATCCCAATACCTCCTTTCCATAAAGTTCTTTAGGAATGCATAAGACCGAAGAAATAAATGCAACATGGAACGATACTAATATATGGTTGGCAATAACCCAACCTGAATGCAGCTTTTGTTTTAGATAATTGATTAGTATTTTCATGGATTGATTATACTGAATATTGTGATTATTGTCAATAGTCATAAGCAAACGTTAACACACATTGTTATTACTTTAAATAAGGCTAAATAAGGCTAAAGAGGGCTAAAGGGCGAAAAAAAAGGGTTATCAAGGGGTATTAAGGGGAATAAAGGGGTATCAAGGGATGGGATGATATGTGGATTTGAAGTTGAGTGGTTGCGTGAATATGAGAAGATGAGTAAGTAGTAGGTAGTAAGTAGTAGGTAGTATGTAGTATGTAGTAGGTAGAAGATAACATAACCAAAAAGACTAAATAGACCAAACAGACCAAATAGACCAAAAAGACCAGAGAAATTAAGCATCCAGGAAGCATCCGTGCCCAATAGCCATACCAGCATCCACACCCTATAACCAATAACCATCTTTTAGAATAATTGATTTCGTTAGAAATATAAATATAATCATAATATGAAGGCAAAAACGATTGTCGGGATTTTCAGCATAGTAATTTTTTTGGCTTTTATTATCCTGATTTCTCTTTTATTTATGAAAAAATTTGGTAGTATTATTGATGACCCGGTAATGCTCAGACAAGCAATTGGAGAATATGGTATAGTTGCCTATGCAATATATTTTTTGCTTTATATTTTTCAGATATTTTTTGCACCGGTTCCCGGGCAGGTGCTCAATGTTGCCTCAGGGATGCTATTTGGAACTTTTCGTGGATTTTTGGTATCCTGGCTTGCAGTTATTTTTGGTGGTTTTCTTGCAATGCTATTTTCACGATATTTAGGAAAGAGATTACTGAAGTGGTTTCTTGAAGAAAAGGCACTGAAATTTGAAGAGGCGATAACCCGTCGCGGTCTATCTTTAATAATTTTTCTCGCCATCTTTCCGAATCCAATCGGTGATGGTCTATTCTATCTTGCGGGGTTAACCAGTATTCCATTAAAGATTTTGATATTTATTATTGCAATATGTCGTATTCCAGGAATTTTGATCTATGTTGTTGCGGGCAACAAGATTATGTCTGCAGGTATTAAAGGCTGGATAATCGGAGGAGTTGGATTTTTGCTTGCATTATTATTGTATTATTTTTTCCGCAAAAAAATTGAATCTGTCTTTGAAAAATATATGAAAAAATTAAGTGTGTTAAATTAATTATTTTCAAATAATGTATCAACAAAGTGTTGTGGATTAAATTCTATTAAATCGTCAATTTTTTCACCAATCCCAAGATAGAGCACAGGAATTTTTAATTCACTACAGATGGGTATAATTGCGCCACCTTTTGCAGTGCCATCAAATTTGGTAAGAATTAAGCCATTAACTTTAAGCTCTTGTGTAAATATACGTGCCTGTTGAATTGAATTTTGACCGAGTGTTGCATCTATGGTTAATAAACAGAGGTCAGGTCCTGAAGGTCTTAGTTTTGTAATCACCCTCTTTATTTTTTTTAATTCTTCCATTAAATCGGTTCTTGTGTGTAATCTGCCTGCAGTATCAATGAGAACCGTATCAATATTTTTTAGTGTCGCCTTCTGGAGCGCATCAAAGGTTACTGCACCAGCATCCTGCCCTTTCTGAGAGCGGACAATCTCCACCCCTGTTTTTTTTGCCCAGATATCAAGTTGCTCGCCTGCTGCATCACGATAGGTATCTGCACTTACCAGGAGAACCGAACCCTTACGCTGATATAGAAAGGCAAGTTTTGCTACAGTAGTGGTTTTACCAGTTCCATTTACCCCGCAGATAAGGATGACCAGCGGTTTTTCAGTGCTGACTGATGGCGATGGCAAATCTATTAATTTAAGTATCTCTGCTTTTAAATTATCCGGGTTGTGTGTAGCATTATCAATGAGTAGCTCAGTGTATTTTGCACCTACATCTGCTTCAAGTAAAATTTGCTCAAGGTTTGATACATCGGTCAAATTTGTTTTACTGAAAACGCCGGTTAGTTTGCCTAAGAATTTACGGAGATAGGGGAGAGGCATATATTGTCAATGCAAAATCTTATTCCACGCTGACTGGTGGTTCCAGGTCTTCCAGACGGGTTGAAATAATTTTGCTCTTGCCTGGTTTTTCCATAGTTAAACCATAGAGGTAGTCTGCGTATTCCATTGTTGCCCGGTTATGAGTGATTATTACCACCTGGGTGTGCTGAGATAATTCTCTTAAAAATTTATTAAATCTTACTACATTTACATCGTCCAGCGGTGCATCTATTTCATCCAGAATGCAGAATGGCGCAGGTTTAACAAGATAAAATGCCAGTAGTAAACTTACTGCGAGCAGTGTTCTTTCTCCACCAGACAATTGATTGATTCTTTTTATTTTTTTGCCCTTCATTCTGACAATTATATCAACTTGTGCAGTTAGTGGATTTGATGGGTCAGAAAGTATCAGGTCAGCTTCGCCACCTTCAAAAAACTTTGAAAAAACCTGATTGAATTTATCCTTAACTTCATTAAAGATATCAATAAATCTTTCGCGCGCACGGGCATCAAGTTCGGCAATAGATTTTAGAAGATTTTGTTTTGCGGCAATGATGTCATTCCTCTGGGCAAGGAACTCATCAAGACGTTTTTTCTCCTGCTCATAGGCACTGAGACTCAGAGGATTGATTTCACCAAGCCTTGCCATCCGTTCTCTCACTTCGTTAAGTTTCTGCTCAGGTTCAGGAACTTCCTCGGGGATAAACTCTGTCAGGTCGGTTTGAAATTCTTCCTGTGCTTTTTTTAATAATTCTTCTTTGCGATGATTTAATTGAAATACTGTATAATTAAACTGCATAATGGTATTTTGAATTTCATCTTGTTCTTTTTGGCTTTTTGTCAGTTCCTCATAGATGGTGTCAAGATTTTTTGTTATTTGTTCAATTAATTGGTCAGGTATCTGGCTTTCATACTGAGCGCGCTGTTCTTTTACTTCTTGAATCTTTTGCTGGAGTGTAGAAATTGTCTGGTTCAAGATTTCCAATTGTTCAGCAGTAGATACCTTATCTGCTTCGTTAATTTCTGCTTCTAAATTACTTATCGCATTCATCGTATCCCGAAATTCTTTTTCGGTCACTGTTTGTAATTCTTTGTTTATGCCAATTTTTAGAATAATTTGATTTAACTCATTATTCTTTTTATCTATTTGTTCTTCAAGTGTCTTCTGATTTTCTTTTAATTGTATAATCTCGTTTTGGAGTTCAGATATTTTATTTTCACAGGTAATTATCTCACTGGATTGTTTTTCAATTTCTGCTGCGATATTCTGGATCTCTGTTTTTAATCTATTTTGCTCACTATCTATCACAGAAATTTCGTTTTCTACATTTTTTAATTGCTGTTTTACGGCATTTAATTGCATTGAAATTTCCGATTTTTTAATATTTAATGAAAACAATCGGTCCTTATCCTTTTCAAGTTCAGATTTGAGTTGCAAGGATTGGTCAATAAGCCTCTTTTTTTCATCGGTCATAAAAATAATTTCGTTCTGAAGCGTTTCGGTTCTCTGCCGGTATTCATTCAATCGCTGACTAATCTGAAAATATCCAAAATCACCTTTTTGCACAATTATTGCATTATTGTGCAAAAGAATCGCGTCGGAAGTAACAAAACCGTATTGCGGATATTTGCCTGATAATTCAAGAGCAGCCTCTAAATTCTCGGCAAGAAAGAAATTTGAGAGATAACTTGTAAGAAATTTTTTGTTGCTTTTAAATTCCATAAACTGAACAATATTCTTTAGTGGTTTTAACTCCTCAGGTAAAGGATTATCTTTTAAATTTTTATTCAATATGAACCCGAATCTACCCTCGGGTAGATTTTTTAAGTCGTCCAAAGATATACCATTCAATATAAAATAATTCAATGTATCGCGGAGGCAAATATCAATTATTGCTTCATATCCCGGAATGGCTACAACACATTCTCGTAAAGTACCAATAACTTTATCTTTGAAATTTTGTTTTAAAACTTTGCTCTCTTCACCTTTGCCCAGGCGGTTGCTTAATGTGTCAATCAAAATACGGCATTCGTTTAATTCATCCTGGCATTTTTGTAAGCCATTGTCAAATTCAATTATCTTATTTTCTAAAGATGCTAAATTATTCTGCTTTTGAAGTAGTCCTTCACTTATTTCATCCTGTTCTTTAATAATTTTATTTAATTCATCATCAAGACGGTTTTTTTCGCTACGGTCTATTCTTTCATTTTTTAAAAACTCATCTTTTTCTGCGACAAATTTCTCAACGATTGACTGTTTATTGGCTTTGTTTATCTCAAGGCGTGCAATATCGTTTTTTAAGATTTGAATTTTCTGCTGGGCTTCAGCAATCAAGTTTTCTTTTTGTTCTATTTGTTGAGTAATTTGGCTGAAATGTTCTGAAAACATTTCAGCATTTTGTTTTTCTTCATTGAGTTTTGAATTCAAGAGTTCTAACTCATTAGTTATCTGACGGAGTTTTGTTTCATATTCTGTGGTTTTACTTAATAGATTTTTAAGATATTCCCGTTTTTCTTGAATTGAAGCATTTTTTCTTTCATATTCAAGACTAAATTGTGTTGCTTCATTTTCTTTCGTCAGGAGTTCCTGTTGTAGAGATTCAAGTTCGTGATTAATAGCATTTATTTTTGACAACAGTTCTCTTTTTTGGGATTCCTGGGTAGATTGTTCATTTTTCAATCTCTGTCTTTCTTGCTCCAGGTTATTTATCTTTACAAGAATATTTTGTTTCTGTTGATTGAGACCATTGATCTGTGCTTCGCTATTCTTTAAATCAATTAGATTTTTTTCGTATTCATTCTTCAAGAAGATGAGCGATAATTTTTTGAATTCATCCCTCAATTCCTGATATAACTGTGTCTGCCTTGCCTGTCTTTTCAGGGCACGAACCGTTCTTTCCATTTCGCTGATTACATCTTCAAGCCGTAAAAGGTCCTGTTCAGTCTGTTCCAGTCTTCTTCTGGTCTGTTCACGCCGTTCTTGATATTTTAAGATGCCTGCAACATCATCAAACATTTCTTTTGTATCACCGCTAATTATTTTTTCAATTTCTGAAAGTTCCAGGAATGAGTAGGTTAAAGTTCCTGAATTTAGGAATAATGCCTGAATATCCTGGAGTCTGCATTTTACCCGATTCAAGTAAAATTCACTCTCACCGTCACGATAGAATCTGCGCCTTATTTCAAATTCACTTCCAAATTGGGGAAAGAAATCTTCATTATCAACAGTCACAGAGACCTCAGCAAAATTTGAGTCATCCTGGCCGTCAGCGGAAATATGTATTAAATCTTCATTGCGCTCACAGCGAAGTGCCTTCATACTCTGCTCACCAAATACCCATCTCAGGGCATCAAAGATGTTTGATTTGCCACTGCCGTTAGGACCAACAAATGCAGTTATTCCGGGATTGAGGAGAAATTTAGTTTCTCCCTGAAACGATTTAAATCCGTATAGTTTTATTTCTTTTATTTTCATCAGGGTTAATAATTAGAAATCTGAACCAAGGTAAATTACTCTTTCCAGCAATTGATGATACTCAGACCAATCGCTATCTGTCCCCTGATGTTGTCGGATAACTTCTTGCATCATTTCAAGTTTGGAATCAAGATTGTCAATAAAATGCAATACCAATGCTTCAGGGAATAAAGGGACAACAGGTGAGCCATATTCTAGCTCACCATGATGAGAAACAACCATATGTAGTAATTTCAATCGCAACTCGTCCGGAAAATTTGGGATTTTTGAAATTTTTTCAGCGATAGTTTCATATCCAAGGATAATATGCCCTAATAATCTGCCTTTAGTGCTATGGTCAATCTTTTTTTGATACACATATTCATATACTTTACCGATATCATGTAATAGGCTCCCGGCAATCAGGAGGTCTGCATTTAAAAATTTGAATGTCTCGCAGGCATTAATTGCAAATCTCATAACATTTCGGGTATGAACGGCTAATCCTCCAATTACGGCATGGTGTGCTTTTTTCGCCGCTGGTGCCATACGAAATTGTTTCATAAACTGCTGGTCATCCAGAAATTGTGTTAGAAGTTTTTTTAAGAATGGATTTTCTACTTTTTCAGAGGCTGTTCTTATTTCTGCTACAAGTTTATCAATATCTTCATCTACAACGCGCAGAAAATCTTCAGGGTTAATTTCTTCATCACTTATGCGTGAAACCGAATTTACGACGACCTGGAGTCTTTCATTATATTCTCCGACATTACCTGTAATAAATACAAAATCACCAGTTGAAAAATTTTTTAATTCATCGCTTGCACTGTTCCAGGCAATACCTTCAATTGTTCCTGTGCTATCACTGAGTTCAATCTGTGTAAAAGAACCACCATCTTTCTTTTCCTTCACATTTTTTTTGGTGAGCAGAAATTTTTCTTTAACCAGCTGACCAATTTTTAATTCCTTCACATACTGGCTTTTCATATTTTGGTTTATTTTGTAAGTATTTCTACTACCTTTACCTGCCTGCTATGCTGGACTTTCCAGGTGTAGTATCTTCTTTTTTATCAGGTCAAGTTTTTCACGCAATTTTGCTTCCTCTTTCTTTTCTGCATCAAGTGCGTTCATAATTTCTTCTCGCTTCTGACTGAGTAAATTGACTTCGTTATTTAATCTACTCTCTTCATTCTTTAAAACTTCAAGCCTTTTAACCAGTTCGGCTTCAGTCTGTCTGAGTTTTTCTACTGATTGCATTACCGGACTTGATTCATATTCCTTCTTTTTCGCAGCATATTCAGATTCTAATTTTTTAATTTTATTTTCACTTTCAGCGATTTTTTTGTTCAATTCAGTTAAAGAATTTTCTGCTTCGGTTTGTGCTTTCTTCAATTCTTCAATCTTGGGAAGGAAAACTTCTTCCTGACGAAGATTTATGTCTTCAATCAATCGTGATTCAAGTCCTGAAGCCATAGCGGTCATTATTACAAAAGTGATAATTGCCAGTGCAATTCCTGCAATGAGGATAATCGGGTTTGACGATGTTGAAACTTTTATTTCAGGAATTTTTGGTTTTAATTTGATATAGAGTGTACCAATGGTTTTGGTTCCTAAATTGATAGGAAAGCCACTTTCATAGATGCCACCTTTATCAGTAACCTTATTTAGTTCCGCAGGATTTAGCGGTGCATAATCAGTTCCCAATAGATTGGCATCAGAAGAGGCAATTACTTTCTTTTCTTCATTTGTAATATTGATTGCCAAAATTTCTGGTTCTGCCTGTTTTAAAGTTGTAACAACTTCCGAAAGTTTTGCTTCATCATTGTCAAGGATTGCATCAGTAACAAATGATACACGGGCGATGAAATTACCAAGGTTCAGAATTCTTTTATTAATCATTTCGCTCACTGCCTGTTTACCATTTGCTGGTTTTTGACCCATAAACTGTGGGCTGAGGTAAAAGAATACCGATAGGATGATAATCAAAATTGCGGGGATTAAACCAAATGTTACACGAGACATTTTAACCTCCTATTCTTATTGTTAATCTATGTGCCTGCCCCAGAGCAAAATATGGGGAATAAGAGTAATTTATTTGTATTTGACCCTTTTTTATGCCAAAACCGGTAGTTATACCTGCAATAAAATCAATACCGGTGTCGGTTTTTGTTTGAGAGAGCAGGCTATTATATGAAGCACGGATGCTAAATAATTGATTTAGGACATATTCACCACCTACTCTAATACCAAAATTCGTAAATGCAGAGTAGACAATGTCCAATCCAACCCAGCCTGAGTAAAAACGGCGTACTGCTCCAAGGTTGAGTTCATACGGAAATGATTCGCGCTCATCAATAAACGGCTTAACACTGAACCCAATGTTTTTTACTGCGAGTCCAAGTTGAATATTCTCCTGGGTCAGCAGATATAAAGCTCCTATATCAGTTCCGAATCCCAGCGAAAATAAGGTATCAATCTGTTCGTAGCTAATCTTACCTGATACACCAAATATGATATTACCCATTGTTAAGCCCTTGCCGATATTTAAGTCAATAAAATTGGTGTTAAAATAACCGAATTCCTGACCCAGTGCATCAGTTTTTTTCATCTTTCCACTATAAAAATATCTGATACCAGCACCTAACAGAGAACTCTCATAATCAAGATAGCCGAAATGGGTTCCGCCTATATAATTCAAATATGAGATTGAATAACTTGGATTTGAATTCAAGACCATACCTGCAGGGTTATAATGGACATTGTGACCATCACCACACAGGGCATATCCCATCCCTACCCTTTCTGCTACAGGGTCAACCAATAAGTATTCAAAACCAGTAACTGCCATAATTAGTAGCACTATCATTATATTCTCCTATTTTATAATTATAATAAATTTTAGATAAATGTCAATATGTAAA
>JBBINQ010000059.1:0-14399 GCA_037443805.1 Caldifarciminota bacterium
ATATCGTATTCTTGACAAGCCTTGAATTATGGTTACAATACATTTTTAGATAAGGGGATAAAACCGAGATATGAATTTAAAATTTTCATCTGCCTCATACAAAATGGGGGAAAGGAGATAATAAAAAAACAAACAGGCAATCCTTTGTAGATTTGTGAAATTATTGGGTGTTTTCAAAATACAATAACAAGGAGAAAAAAATGGTAAAAAAATTAATATCCACAATGCTTTGTATAATGTTTTTTGTAACATTTGGATGTAAAAAAGATGATAATAATGGTAATGGCAATGGCGGTGGGCAGACAATAACCGGCGAAAATATCTTTAATCACACCTGTACTATCCTCTCGCAAATTCCTGCAGAATGGATTGATTCTGTAAAGGCAAACCTCAAGGTTCATTATGCCCACACCTCACATGGTGAACAACTAACCATTGGTCTGGAGCGGATTGAGAGTTCAAATAGTGCATACAGTGTTGCAATTGATTTCAGCAACTTGCCCGATGAGCCAGGTGCACTCTGTATCTTTGATGGCCAGGAAAATGAAACCTATATCACCCCTGACCTTTACTGGGAATCCCAGGATGGTATGAATCAAACTAGGGCAGTCTTGAGCCACAATCCAGAGATAAATGTCTCAATGTGGTGCTGGTGCACACAACTGGATTACTATTCCCAAGCGGAAACCCAGGCATATCTTGATTCAATTGCAAAACTTGCCAGTGAGTTTCCCAATGTAACCTTTGTCTTTTTCACTGGTAATGCCCAGGCAATAGATGCTGATGGATACAATCGGCATCTTAGAAATCAGGAGATCCGACAGTTCTGCATTGACCACCATTTTGCCTGCTTTGATTTTGGTGACCTGGATGCCTGGTATTATGACGGAAGTTCCTGGGAACAGGCAACTTACGATTACAATGGCAATACAGTTCCTTGCGAACACGATAATTTCCATGGGGATGAAGGTGGCCATACAACATTTGAAAGTTGTGAGCAAAAGGGAAGAGCAGTCTGGTGGATGCTTGCGCGTATTGCTGGCTGGCAGGGTCCATAAAAAAATTTTTTAATAAAAAATTACTATTAGACACACGCTGAGTAAACAAATTCGGGTCGAATTTTTACACTTCACAAGCCTCATTCCTTGATACTGGATACTTGATTCTCGATTTTTGATACGGGACTAAAGTCCCTACTCCAATAATTTCCGGGGAATACCGATTTTAATCACGAAAATCACAGGAAAATTAAAAATTCGTGCATCAAAATCTAAAAAAGGCTAAGAGCAAAATAATGGCTGAGTAGATAGGCAATGCAAAAGAAAACAAATGTTTACATAAAATTAACATAAATTAAATTTTATTAATTTTACCCCTTGACAAATTAAAAAATTTTATTATAATATAGGCGTATGATAAAAAAATTTAAAAATTGTCCGGCTTGTGGTGGAGAGATGATTATAAGTGAATTAAGGTGCAAAGGATGTGATTTACGCATAAAAAAGGATTTTCAACCCTGTGACTTCTGCCAGTTATCTGATGAAGACTATGAATTCTTGAAGATATTTCTCAGGACCGAAGGCAAGATAACAGACATTGAAAAGATTCTTGGGGTATCATATCCAACAATAAAGGCAAAGGTAGAACATCTATTAAAAAGTTTAAATCTTACCCCAATTGGCGAAGCAGTTGACCCACTTGATGCCATTGCACAGGGCACGATGTCTGTAGATGAGGCAATTACAATATTAAAGAGCAGAAAAAAAGGAGGTAATAAATAATGAGAATATTTATTATACCGGTCTTTGATGCCATTGTTTTAATTCTGATTGGTGCAGTTATATGGCTCTCTAATCTGGGAGTTTTTCATATAGTCTGGCGCAGAGATTGGCCAATGATAATTGTTGTCATTGGCATAGTACAGTTAATTAAATATTTTTGTAAAAGACATTGATAGGAGGATTTATGTCTGAAGAGAGAAAAAAAATTTTAAATATGGTTGCCGAAGGGAAGATAACACCTGATGAGGCAGAAAGATTATTGGGTGCACTTAAAGAGGGCGATTATAAAGCAAGATTTTTAAAAGTGCGTGTATATGAGCAAAATACGGAAAAACCAAAAGTAAAAGTGGATATGCCGATAGGTGTATTAAAACTTATTCTCAAGCTCGGTGCTAAATTCCAGGGTCTGGCTCCTGAGGGTTTTAAAATGAATATCAAGGGCAAGGAATTTTCACTGGATGAATTTACACCAGAAATGATTGACGATATTTTGACTGAACTCGGTGAAGGCGGCAGGTTCAGTCTTGTTGAGGTAGATGATACAGAGAAAAATGAGCGTGTGGAGGTGTATATTGAATGAGAGAATGAGAATATTAAAACTTCTTGAACAGGGAAAAATTAATGCTGAAGAAGCAGAAAGACTGCTTGAGGCGGTCTCTGAGCCATCTTCAGGACGGCGACGCGGATTTTTTGGCCAAGGCTTTGAGTTTATTTCTGAAGTTATACCAGGTCTATTTGAGACATCGTTCAGAAATTATGGTACTCCTGAGAAATCTGAATTTGCTGGAAAAAACAAGATTGAATTGAAAGGAATAAGTGGCAATATTAAAATTAGTGGCACAGAGAACCCCAAAATTGTTCTGGAAAAAGATGGATTTGCAAAGACCTATGATGAAGGTGATGTGCTTGGTCTAAAATTGCTCAGCGGTGATATTAAAATAAACTGTCCGAGAAATATTCTAATAAACATCAGGGCTATTTCTGCCGACCTATTTCTGGACAATTTTAGTGGTAATATTGAAATTCATTCTGTTTCAGGGGATATCGCTGGCACAAAGATGAGGGGTTCTTTTAATGGTGAGTTTGTTTCTGGTAATGTTAACCTTGAATATGAAGAGGTGCAAAATATTTCAATCAAATCCCGCAGTGGTGATGTAACCTTGAAGATTGATGAAAATATTGAGTCCGAGATTGAAGTTTCAAATGTTCATGGTGATATTCAATGTACATTACCCTTGAAGGATGTGACCAAAAGACATAACTATCTCAAAGGAATTCTTAATAATCCAAAGGCAAGGATTGAGATAATGAATAACCACGGCGATGTTATCTTAGAAAAAATATTAAAAAAATAGATAAATAAGAGGAGGTTTTATGGGATGTGGACTTTTTTGGGCATTATTATTAATATTTGTCGGTCTCTGGATCTGGGCTTCAAATTATGGAATCGTAGTTTTTTCTTTTTACCGCGACTGGCCCATAATATTTGTTTTACTTGGTATTTTTATAATTTACCGCATCTTGAAAAGGCGTCGCTGATTATTTTACCATCAATTTAAAAAGAATAAAGATTATAACCAGCATTAATATCAATCCAAAACCGACAAACCGCATTGGTTTATAGTGCTTTCTGGGTGGTATGATGCGATGCCTCTTTGAAGTAGAATCCCTTCTAAAATCTATCATTGTTGAATTACCTCCTTGATGTATTCAGATTTTATATTGTTGTTATTGTGGATTTCTTCAGTTATGGCACTGATAATCTTCTCCTGAATGTTTAAAATTTTCTTTGACGAACAGGTGAAATTATTAAAGAGCATTGAGAATGCATAATTCGTATTCTTAACCCTGAGATAACCGCTCAGGCACGAACTTGCCTGGATTGCGCCAGTCTTGGCACGCAAGGAATCAGTAAATCCATTAAAACGCGCCTTTAGTGTGCCATTGCCTGGTCCGGGCAGAGAATTATAAAAGTAAAATTTTAATTTGCTATTGTTATACATAAATCTTAAAACAGAGACCAATGTCAATGGTGATACAAGATTATGTTTTGATAATCCTGAGCCGTCCCACAGCGAAACATTGTTTGTATCAACGCCAATGATATAAAGGAACTCCTTTATCGCTTTAAGACCTGCGTTAAAGGTTCCCTGTTTATAAAGCTGGGCACCCAGGGTCTTCAAAATGACTTCTGCATAAAGATTTTCACTTTCTGTATTGGTCTCTTTTATGATTTCAGAAAGGGGTAGGGATAGCGTAGAATCTATTATAATTGGTGTATTATCCTGAAAGAACAATTCACTTTCTTTCATACGAATAACTCTTTGGGAGAATTTTATTCCTTCTGCGATGAGCCTTTCTTTGAAGTAATTGCCCGTAAAAAGCGCAGGGTCTTTTACTGCAACATCAATATCCCGGGCAGTCTTTATGTTGATGGTGCCATCCAAATAGATTATATTTGCCTCAGGTTTCCTGAAGATAATTATACTGTCATTTTCCATAGTCGTTTTCATACGGTTAACCAGCTGCACATATTCGGTTGCTGGAAAGATTGAGGCGTTTACATCTTCACCAATTCGTGTGGGTCTGATTCTTACTGATACTACATTTTTGTTAAAAGAAAGAGCACTGATTTCAGGGGCATAACGGGCATCAAGGTAATGCCATGCCCATCCCACGGGCAGGCGTTCATCAGTAAAAAAATCATCAACAACGATAATGGTTCCGGTTATTTGTTTTATCTGGAGACTTTTTATTTTTCTTACAAATTGTTCTAAGTTTTCCAGGCTGAAAGTTGGGTCACCCCTGCCCACAATTATGATGTCGCCGTGTAGAATTTTTTCTTTTATCTGTCCTCGTAATAATAGGTAGGTTTTGAATTGGAATTGTGGTTCAAGAAAATATAGAGCAGCAGCAGTGGTGATGATTTTCATATTTGATGCGGGAACAAATAATTTTTGACTGTTTGTTTCATAAATTGCACTATCATTATCAAGTTTACAAACATAGATACCATAATGGGCATTCTTTAATTCCGGGACATTCAGTATTGTATCAAGTGACAATATTCCAAAGATTAATAGATTAATCATTTTTTTTCTGAGGTGTGAAAAGTCCAATCTTTTGTTTTTTACAATTACATTTTTCTTTGTTCAAATTTTTTCCACAGATAGGGCACAGACCCTTACAATTTTTCTGACATAATGGGGCAGGCGGTATAGCAAGTATGATTGCTTCTCTTATTCCTAAACCGATATCAATATTTGGTCCGGTATAATAGACCCTTTCAATATCACCGGCTTTAAGTTCAACCTTTTCCAATTCCAGCAATGGGTCTTTGCCGGCAATATAGTTAAGATGCAGGGTTTCATCAAATTCTTTTTTAAAAATTGTGAGACAACGGGCGCAAGAAAAATTAGCTGAAAAGCGGACATTGAAATCAGCACTTACACCGAGTGCCTTTTTTATTAATCTGATTTTTGCTTTAAAAATTTTTAAATTACTGAAGTATTTCTCTTCTGTTAGATTCAACTCTTTTACATCCAGGTCAGTAAATTCAAAGGACACCTGGTCAATTATTTCTATTAAGGGGATTGATAATCGTGATTGGATTATGTTTTCAACTCCTTTTTCCTTGCGGCAGGGAATAGGACATTATTGAGAATAAGGCGATAACCTGGTGAATTTTTATAATTTCTTAAGTCAGTAGGTGGATCGCCAACAAAATGTTGATAGTCTTCCGGGTCATGGCCGGCAAGATATGTAAAGGTGCCTTTTCCATAATTACCATGTAGATACTTTACTTCATCTGCTCCTGTAACTTCGCCCAGAATGAGCACTGAATTTTTTACATTGTTTTTATTAAACCCGCTGCACTGTCCTAAAAACTCTTTTACTAAAGAAGTGTGATTTTGGACGAGCATGCAGGGTACTGGGTCAAATTTGGCACTGAAATCAAATAATGAAAAATATGTATTAGGACCACGCTGGGCTGCAGAAATGGATACATCAATTGTGGAATGTTCATAAACCATCGGTTCAAGTATAACCTGAAAATTCTCAAAAGCCAGACATTGGTTATAATCAAGTTTTTTATTTGCATTTCGGTCAGAGGGGTCTCCATCAAATACATTATGGCAGATATCAGTAAATTGGGCAGCAAGGGCGATTTCCCAGGTATCGCAGGCAGAGCACATGGAGAATACAAATCCTCCCTGGCTGATATAATCTTTTATCGCAAGTGCAACGGCGAGTTTTAATTTAGAAACTTTTGCATATCCTAATTTTTTTGCAGTTGCCTCATTCATCTTTACTTCTTCCTGATACCACTCAGCATTGTGGTAAGAGGCATAAAATTTTCCATACTGACCAGTAAAATCTTCATGGTGCAGGTGTAGCCAGTCATATTTAGTGAGTTTTCCTTTTAAAACATCTTCATCCCAGACCTGGTCATACGGAATTTTAGCATATTCAAGTGCTAATGTTACTGCATCGTCCCAGGGTTCAAAATTCTCCGGAATATATACCGCAATCTTGGGTGCCTTTTCCAAGAGTATTGATTCCATATTGTTATTTTCTATTGTCTGGTAGATTTCTAATACCTGTGATGGTTCAATTATTTCTACACGCACACCTTCAAATGAGCACTCTTTTACAATTTTTGGTTCGTAGTCCATCAAAAAAGAACCGCCCCTATAATTAAGTAGCCATTCTACTTTTATCCCAAACTGGAGACTATGGTAGGTTATTCCGTATGCTTTTAGGTGGTCTGTCTGAGAAAGGTCCATCGGGATTAAAATTTTACTCGCATATGCATATACGAAAAATAAAAAATAAAATATTAACAGACAGTTATTCTCCCAGTGGATTCTTTTTAATAAATTGCAGTGCATAAAGGATTTGATTACTCTTCGTTCTTCTTTATTATATCAATAACCTCCTGAGGGTTGCTGGCATTTCTCAATTGGTCTCTCACTGACATCTTCCTCAATAGCCGCGATAGTTTTGCCAGTGCAATGATATATTCTGATTTTTTATTTTCTGGCGAGGCGATTAAAAATACAATGTGAGATGGTTTTCCATCAATAGAAGAAAAATCTATACCTGCAGAAGAACGGGCAAAGACAAGGACTACATCGTCAACTGCATTAGTTCGTGCATGGGGGATTGCTATTCCATCCCCAATGCCTGTGGATTCAAGGTTCTCTCTTTTTGCCAGAGCTTCAAAGAGTTGCTCGTGGTCTCGGGCAATATTCTTGCTCACCATAAATTCTACCAATTCCCTGATTGCTGCCAATTTTTCATTGGCATTCATTTCCATAATGACTGCTTCCGGCTTCAGGAAATTTGAAATTTTTAATTCCATTACACCCCCTTATATTAAGGCTACAAACCAATCACCGGGACTGGTGAGGAGACAAAAATTTTTTTTGTTTCCTCTCGTTTTTTTGCTAAGATTAAATTTATTTTATAATTTTCCAGGTACCTTTTTATCACTCTTATGACCAGACCGTTTTCCATATGGAGCGAAGTTCGGACCCCATTTTCTACAGCTTCGTCTTCAACAAGATAGAGCATTTCCCAGCCTTCTTCTTCAATTCTTCGTTTAATGGAATCTATATGTTCATGGGTTATGGATGCTAATTTTGCTATTCTATGCTCTTCTAGGACAAAAAGCACAAATAGTTGGCTTTTAAAAAATTTACAGAATTGTATTGCCTGACTAAAGATTTGCTGGTCAGTATTGTCAACGATGAATAATAATGTGCGCGGGAATTCCATGATTATAAAATATATCTTGACATATCAACATTTTTAACAATATCAGATAACTTTTTGTTGACCAGGTCGCCAGTTATTTTAATATCTTTGATACTGACATTCGGTGCAGTGTATAAGAGGTCCTCAAGCAGTTTAGTCATAACTGTGTGCAATCTGCGGGCACCAATATTTTCCGTTGATTCATTTACTTTTGCTGAGATTTCAGCAATAGCGTTGATGGCATCGTCAGTGAATTCCAATTTGATCCCTTCGGTGCTGAAAAGAGCGCAATATTGTTTAATCAATGAATTTTCTGGTTCAACAAGGATGCGGCAAAAATCATCTTTTGTCAGTGGTGATAGTTCTACCCGAATAGGAAATCTTCCCTGCAATTCAGGAATTAAGTCTGAAGGTTTTTTATTATGGAATGCGCCCGCGGCAATAAAGAGTATATGGTCAGTCTTTACCATTCCATATTTGGTCATCACGCTGGTTCCTTCCACAATGGGCAGAAGGTCGCGCTGGACTCCCTCACGGGACACATCAGGACCGCTGGTAATACCGCCACCAGCAATTTTATCAATTTCATCAATAAAAATAATCCCTGTTTGCTCTGCACGCTGGCGCGCTTCACTTACTACTTCATCCATATCAACCAATTTGTCAGTTTCTTCCATTTGAAAATATTTCAATGCTTCTTTCACTGTAATCTTTTTCTTCTTTTTCTTTTTGGGAAGTTTATTGCCGAGTGCCTCTTCAATGGCGATGCTCAAGTCTTCAATACCTGCCTGTCCAAATATTTCAATAAATGGTGTGGCGCGCCTTGTCACCTCAATTTCTATATTGCGGTCGTCAAGTTTTTTTGCCCTTAAGAGCGCACGCATTTTTTCACGAGTCTGGTTATCCAGCGCGGCTGAATTTTTTTCGCTACGAACCGGCGTTGGTAGAATAATATCAAGTATTCGTTCTTCTGCATAATGGCGAGCCTTTTCTTCTACTTCACGATATTTTTCCTGACGGACCATATTCACTGCAATTTCAACGAGGTCGCGCACCATTGATTCAACATCCCGACCCACATATCCGACTTCAGTATATCGCGAAGCCTCAACTTTAACAAAGGGCGCATTAGCCAGGTCAGCCAGACGCCTTGCAATTTCAGTTTTCCCTACTCCAGTTGGTCCAATAAGAATGATATTGTTTGGGTATATTTCATCTTTTATTACCCCTTTTACCCTCTGACGGCGCCAGCGATTTCTCAAGGCAATAGCAACTGCCCTTTTGGCGGCAGACTGTCCGATAATATATCGGTCAAGACGGGTAACGATCTCTTCCGGAGTAGGGTATTTTTCCGCGCTGGAAGACTTTCTAATAACTTTTTCTTCCATTACCTATATTATATAAATAATTTGTTGAAAGTCAAGGGCAACAAGTATATCTTAAAATCAATCCTTAGTAAGTTATTAAAAATTTTATAGCAAAATTTTATCCTTGAATTTTGCAGAAATTTTTATATAATTCACTATGGAGAAGAAATTGTTTTTTTGTCTTGATATACTAACTATCTATAAAGAAAATAATTTTCCAGTATGGCAGAGATTTAACTGATGCTCAAAATTTATGCGTGAATTACTTGCCCTGAAAAAATATTTTAAGAAATATTTCTGGCAGATTCTGTTTGGCATTATTGCCCTTGTCATTATTGACCTTTTGCAGTTATTTGTTCCCAGAATATTGAAGCTTGCAATAGATGCCCTGGCACAGGGCACTGCCAACCCCAAACTGCTTGGCTATTATTTCTTTTTGATAATGGTGATTGCTGTAGGTATTGCATTCGGCAGATTCTGGTGGCGATACTTGTTGATCGGTTCTGCAAGAAAGATAGAAAAGGAATTGCGTCAGGATTTTTATAATCATTTGACCGTTCTTGATATAAACTTTTTTGATACACATAAGACCGGTGACCTGATGGCGCATGCGGTCAATGATATAAATGCAGTGCGTATGTCTATTGGTTTTGGACTGGTGATTCTGGTTGATATATTCGCCCTGGGAATAGCCTCTCTTATAATGATGCTTTTAATAAGCCCGCTGTTGACATTTTATTCGCTATTACCGTTCCCCTTAATAACTTTTTTCTCCACTTATTTTGGTCGTTTTATTCATCTACTTTTTGAAAAAGTTCAGGAATCATTTTCTAATCTGACCGAACGCGTTCGGGAAAATCTTTCAGGCATAAGGGTTGTAAAGTTATTTGTTCAGGAAGATGCAGAGATTGAAAAATTTGACAAAACGAGCCAGGACTATGTGGAAAAAAATCTAAAATTGTGGAAGGTATGGGCTCTGTTCTTTCCGATTATTATGGGATTGGCTGGACTGGGTGAGGTTATTGTGCTGGGCCTTGGTGGTCGTTATGTAATCTCAGGTGCAATCTCTGTGGGTGCATTTGTTGCGTTTATGGTCTATTTACAGATGATGGTCTGGCCTATGATGGCGATCGGCAGGGCAATAAATATGTTCCAGCGCGGAGCCGCTTCCCAGGGAAGACTGAATCGCATCTTTAATATTAAACCAATGATTAAAGGCGGTGACAAAAAAATACCAGAAATAGGTGGAGAGATTGAATATAAAAATATCAAACTTATTTATCAAGGCAAACAAAAACATGCATTGAATGACATTAATCTGAAGATAAATAGCGGTTCACTCATTGGTTTGACCGGTCCGATTGGTTCTGGAAAATCGAGCCTGGTTCATCTTTTGCTCAGACTATATGAACCACAGGATGGAACAATTTTGCTCAACGGCATTGATATAAAAGAATATGGGCTTGATGATCTGCGTCGTTTCATCGCCTTTGTGCCACAGGATACATTTTTATTTTCTGACACAATCAAAGAGAATATACTTTTTGGGAATAAGGATGCCAGTTTTGATGATGTAGTAAGGGTTACAAAGATTGCTGAAATACATAATGAGATTATGGACTTTCCTCAGGGTTTTGACACGGTTGTAGGAGAAAGGGGTATAACCCTGAGCGGTGGTCAAAAACAGCGAATTGCCCTGGCAAGGGCATTGATTCTCGAAAGGCCAGTATTAATTCTGGATGATGCCTTTTCAGCCGTGGATGCACAGACTGAACAAAAGATTGTGAAGAATTTGAAATCAGAGATGGTAAATCGCACTACCTTGATAATTTCGCACCGGCTCTTTGCAATAAAAGAAGCGCATCTTATCGTTGTGCTGGACCAGGGAGCGATTGTAGAAAAAGGAACACATTCAGAACTTATTAAACAGCGTGGGCTCTATTACAATATCTACCGAACTCAGCAATTGGAGATGAAACTGGAGAAAATATTATGATGCATGAATTCCATACAGAAGAAAAAGATTTAGGAAGGGTTTTTGACCGAAAGATTATCAGCCGCTTGATTCAGTTGCTCAGACCCTATCTTCGCTATTTAATAATCTCTTTTATTCTTCTTATTGTTGCGGCACTTGTAGAACTTGTCTTTCCTAATATTATGAGATTTACTATTGACCGATATATTACCAAGACCGGTTATAAACTTCAGACACAATATGACGATAAATTACCACAACTTACACCAGGGCTATATTTTATCACGCAGTCACAACTGGCAAAGGTATCACCAGATTTAGTCCATAAATGGCGAAAGGATAGTTTGCTTTCCCGCGAAAGATACTATTATCTGTATAAAAAAGAGATAGATAATGGTGCACAGATATTTATTGATAAGTATGCTCAATTCTTTGAGCAATATCAGGGTTTGACCATTATCTCCTATGATAAACTGGCAAACATCAAAACTTACGATTTAATTAAAATAAGAAAGAATGATTTTAATGGTGTATTGAAGATGGCTCTTCTGTTCCTTTCAATTATAATCATTGGCGTGATTGTCAACTTTATCCATTTATATTTAATGCAGTATGCAGGGCAATTGTTTATGCACTCATTAAGAATGAGAATCTTTCAGAAATTGCAGGATTTAGACCTATCCTTTTTTGACCATAATCCGGTGGGCAGGCTTGTTACGCGTGCAACAAATGATGTTGAGGCAATAAATGAAGCATTATCAAATGTTTTTGCCACACTTTCAAGGGACATTTTACTTTTGATCGGTATTGTTATCATTCTATTGTGGATAAATTTGAGACTTGCATTAATCACTTTTATTGTTGTTCCGCTTGTAGTAATACTCACTTCCTATTTTAGAATCAGGGCAAGGGACATCTATAGGCTTGTGCGCAGAAAACTTGCCCGTTTGAATGCAACACTACAAGAAAATATCTCGGGTATGAGGGTCATCAAAGTTTTTGCCAATGAGAAAATGAGCCAGAGAAAATTTGATGAGATTAACAGAGATTATCTGTCGGCAAATTTGAAAGAAGTAACATTGATGTCATTCTTCAGACCGATTATTGAAGTGATAAGTTCTCTCGGAATCGGACTTGTTTTGTATTATGGTGGTGTTCGGGTCATAACCGGAGACTTATCGCTTGGGGTTCTTGTTGCCTTTCTTACCTATGTTGAAATGTTCTTCAGACCGATAAGAGAACTTACTGAATCATATACAATACTACAGTCAGCAATGGCATCAAGCGAAAGAATCTTTCAGTTGCTTGATGAAGAGATAAAAATTATTTCCAATCCTGCTGCTAAAGAATTGCCTGAAGTGAAGGGTAAAATAGAATTTCAAAATGTATGGTTCAGTTATGATGAAAAAGAGTGGGTATTAAAAGATGTGTCATTTAAGATAGAACCGGGTGAGAAAGTTGCCTTTGTGGGACATACTGGTGCAGGTAAGACATCAATTATCAGTTTGATGTCAAGGCTCTATGAAATCCAGAAAGGGAAGATACTGATTGATGGAATAGATATCAGGGAAATTGCTCTTGATTCACTGCGTTCAAAGATTGGTGTGGTGATGCAAGATGTATTTTTATTTTCTGGTGATATCAAATCTAATATCAGATTGAACTTACCCATTGAGGATGACCGTGTAAAAGAGATTGCTGCATACATAAATGCCGATAAATTCATTGACCGCTTTCCCCATAAATATGATGAAGCAATAATGGAAAGAGGGGTGACGCTTTCTACTGGTGAACGCCAATTACTGTCATTTGCCCGGGTTCTTGCATTCAATCCAAGAATGTTGATTCTTGATGAGGCAACAGCAAGTATTGATGCAGAGACCGAACAGTATATTCAGGATGGATTAAAAAAATTAATTACTGGTAGAACTGCAATTATTATCGCCCATCGTTTAAGTACTATAAAAGATGTGGATAGAATTTATGTACTGCATAAAGGTGAGATAAAAGAGATTGGCAATCATCAGGAATTGCTAAAAAAGAAGGGCATATATTATCATTTGTATCAATTACAGGCAATGCAATAGAGAATGTTCGGTTCTTTATTTATTTTTCTTCAATTTTTGGTGGTTCTGGTGTATTCAGATCAATAATCTGTGGCTTTAGAATTACCAAAAAATCTTTGTGTGATTCAGTCTCTAATGTGCGTGAAAATAGAAAGGGCAATATTGTGCCAAGAATGGGAACTTTTCTTTTTGTCTTTATCTTTTCCAATTTTTTAAAACTCCCGAGTAAAAATTCCTGTCCATTTTTGATTATCACTGTATTTTTAACCTGCTGACCTAATTCGCTCGGACTGCCGCCTATAACCTCACCAAGAGTTGTCAGTTTGGCTGTAACATCTAATCTTAAATAATCGTTATCACCCAGCGAAGGCGTTACTTCTAAATAAAGTCCTGCGGTCAACTCTGAAGTTTCATAAATGTTAGCATAACTTGAATAACGTGCGACATAGGTGATACGTGAACCATCTAATAAGATTCCGGTTCTGTTGTTAATCGTGGTTATTTTGGGTATGTTGGTTATCTTGCCAATGCCACTTTCCTGGATAATTTTGAGTAAATCACCAACAGTTATATTATTTGTAATACCAGCTACTGATGAAAAAACAGTAGATTTTCTTTCTGTTGAAATTCCGTTTGATTCTTCTTTATAATGGAACACCTCAATCATTGGTTGTGCAAAGATTCTTGTGTTGTCCAGGAATTTTTGCCAATCAAATCCTAACTCTGCCATGCGTTTGTTATTTAATTCTACTATTTTGGCTTCTATGACAATCTGCCTTGGTGCTACATCTAAGAAATCAATGATATTTTTTGCCTCAAGAACTGCACTTGAATCTCCTGTAAGCAATATCTGGTTCGTTGATTTATTAACAAGAAATTTAACATTTCCCTGCTTTGTTTGAAACATATAGTCATTTCCCAATTGTTTCTGTTGCTGGAGATTATCAATAAGTTCATCCGGTGAGATAAATTTTAATAATACAACCGTGGTGTATGAATTTGGTTTTAGCAACTGTGGTTGTGCTGAAAGTAAAATGCATAAATTCATTAACCAAACGATTCTTATTGAAAGGTGTTTGCGCATCTTACCTCCTTTATATAAATAATAATATTTAAATTTTTTGTTATGTCAACTGCCATCATACCGGTTGCCACGGCCAATAACCATTGGCCATTTGTAAATCGTTATACTGTTTCGTTGGCGTATTGTAGTTTGGTTATTCGGTGAAGAAGTAAGTAGGGAAGTTAGAATTAAGAAGTTAGTCTTAAAAACATTATTCAAACTTCCATACCCACTCCTTTAACCAAATTCTATGATCTCAATAGTATCACCCGTTCTACCTGTTTAAACCCTTCACTTTCTAATTTCACAAAATAAACACCCTAAAAAGACTCGTCTATCGTTATTGGGTTACGAAACCCGTTTCGGTTAAAGTTCATCGTCTTTGGG
>JBBINQ010000060.1:0-14022 GCA_037443805.1 Caldifarciminota bacterium
TACTACCTACTACCTACTGCCTTCTACTTACTACCAAAATCAGTTCTCTCAAAATATCAGCGACGAGTGAACCTGATGCCCAGGGCGATGTTGCGAGAGGATTGTATTCTACAATATCAGCACCAATAATCTTTCGGTTTCTTAATAACAAAAGTGAATCTATCAGCTCTTTAAAAGTAATACCATTTGGCTCAGGTGTGGCAACTGCTGGCAATGCAGAAGGGTCAATGACATCTACATCAATGGTAATATATATTGGGTCAGGAATCTTATTAATAATCTTTTTGAGGGGTTGAAATACGCTAAAGCGGAACAGGTTTTTATTTAGCCCAAACTCCTGTTCTGTGCCAGAGCGGATACCGAATTGATAAATATTTTTTAACCCAACAATTTCACTCACCCTTTTCATTGCTGTAGCATGTGATATCTTTTCACCATGATAATTATCTCTTAAATCTGTATGGGCATCAAAATGTATAACAGAAAATTTTTTTATAACACGGCTGATACCTTTAATTATAGGAAAAGATATGGTATGCTCACCACCAAGGAATATTGTAGTCTTTCCTTTTTTATATAATTCAAATGCCTTTTGTTCCATCTCCTTAATTTGATTTTCAGTATGGAATTCATAATCACCAAGGTCAGCAATCTTTAATGGCTCAAGTGTGCGATTCTGATATGGTGAAAACCATTCAATATTTTCAGTGCACATTCTTATATACCTGGGACCGAACCGAGAACCAGGAATAAATGAAGAAGTTCGGTCAAAGGGAAAGCCAATGAGCACAATTTCTGCTTGCTTTAGATTTGAATTTGCATATTCAATTATCATGTTTTTTCCTTTTATAATTTTTATGCGACTTTGGTATAGCCCAGGGCACCGACCATAGTAATCGCCCTTATCGGACAGACTTCAAAACATCTACCACAGCCAATACACTTTTCCTTGATAATGATATGGCGATTATTCAATTGTCCTTCAATTGCATCAAACTGACAGACTTTAACACATTCACCACAGCCATCACATTTCAGAGAGATAATTCCATAAGGCCTTGCAATTGCACGGTCAACAAAACAATTAACCGGACATTTGTGAAAACAGATGCCACAGGAATTACATTTTTCATAATTTATAATGGGTAGATTATTTTCCATCCGGATCGCACCTTCATAAGGGCAGACATCAATACAGATGCCACAGCCAGTGCAGCCAAATTTACAGAGTAATTTTACAATATCTTCTTTATCCAGGGATTTACAGCCGAGATAGATTAGCTGGGCGCGAGGGATTAATTCCAGAACATTTCTTGGACATTCTTTTACACAGATACCACAGCCATTACACTTATCCGGGTCAATAATTGGTAGATGGTCTTTGCCCATTGTAATGGCATTGAGCGGGCACACCTTAACGCAGTGTCCATCTCCAAGGCAGCCAAATCTGCACGCTTTGTTGCCATTGAAGAGTGTATAATTTAACCAGCAATCTTTTGGTCCTTGATACACATAAAGGTTATGGGCATTTGTGCCGCCCTTGCATCTCAGAACACAGACTAAATCTTCCATTTAGTCTAAAGGTCTTTTATCAATTCTAAAAACTTTTTGTATGGGATTGCGGTCCAGGATTCAGCAGATACTGCACCACCAGAGAGGCTTATCATTGAAACTTTGGCTGCGGTCTCTTCATTTGGTGCCTCATAAATATCCAGAAAATCATAAGGACCAAGGAGCGCATAATGGGCAAGGAATTTTACTTCAGGGCAATCTTTTTTTACCCTTTCCATCCATTGTCTTCCAATCTCTGCCCTTTTTTTGACATCTTTGGTCAATTCAGGCGAAAGTTTTGTTGCCAAAATATATGTTCCCATAAAAACTCCTTTGTAGAGATTATATTCTGATTATGTTATGAGTCAATACCTGAAATATTTGGGTCTTTTCCAGTATCCACACCCTATAACCAATAACCATCTTTTTGTTTTGGTCAAGATTGCTTGACTTCATAATAAATTCAAGTATAATGATTAACTAATGAAGGTTTTTATCACTGGCGCCCAGGGATGCCTTGGTCTGGCAATGCAAAATTTTTTGAGGCGGGAAAATGTAAATTTTCTTGGCATAGACCTGCCCCAATTTGATATTACAGATTATCGGAAATTGAATGAAACAATCTTGAATTACCGACCCGATGTCATACTTCACTTTGCTGCAATCAGTGATGTGGATGAATGTGAAAGGAATCCTGAACTGGCATTACGCACCAATTGTCTGGCGAGCCTTGGCATTGCCACAGTTGCCCGCAAAGTTGATGCCAAACTTTTGTATACAAGCACAAATTTTGTATTTGATGGAAATACTGAAGAGCCATATTTTGAATTTGCTGAGCCGAAACCGCTCAGTGAGTATGGAAAAACAAAATATCTCGGGGAAAAATATATAAAGGAAATCCATCAACGCTATTTTATTGTGCGGACTGCCTGGCTCTTTGGCAAAAATTCTAAGACCTTTGCCAGTAGATTTCTTCAACAGAAAGATAAACCACATTCAATAAGTGTTATCTGTGACCAGATAGGTTCTTTTACTTATGTAGAAGACCTTGCTGAGGCAATCTTTTTGATTATGAAATCAGAAAACTATGGCACCTATCACATTACCAATGCAGGTTCAGGCACCTGGCTCGATTTTATGCTCAAGGCAAAGGAATTGATGAAGTTTAATACAGAGTTAATCCCAGTGAAGACCGAAGAGCTCAATCTTCCTGCACCCCGTCCGGCATTTGCTGTGCTCGGTTCAAAAAATTATGAATTTTTGTTTGACAAAAAGATGAGGAACTGGCAAGAGGCACTTGCCGATTTTATAAAGATTCTGAAATTGTAGTTGCCCGTTTTATCGGGCAATATATCACAGATTGTTTTAGAAACAGGTCTAAGATTGTAAGGCATAGCAGTATCTATTTTTAGGCATTTAGGCATTTTAAATTTTATAGGGGCTATCCTTCCAATTATCAAGGATAAATACTTCTTTTTATTGACAAAATGGAAAAAAGGAATAGACTATTTTATTGTGGCTAAACTGAGCGTGCACATCCCTGGTTATAAATTAAAAACAAGACTGGAGATAGGCAATTATGCCATAGTATATGAAGCACAGGATAAAAAGGGTAATGATTTAATTATAAAAATTTCCCGTGAGAACATAAAAGAATTTAACGAGCTGGTCAGTCGTGAATTTCAAATCCTTGCGAAATTTAAACATCCCAATATTGTTCGGGTTGAGGACTATGGAACGACCAGGCAGGGAAGGGCATTCTTTACACTTGAATATGTGAAAGGAAAACCGATAAATAAATGTTTTCAGGAATTCACCAAGGAATTTATTCTTGCAATTATTCAGGTGCTCAATGGCATTGGTGCATTCCATAATAAAAATTTTATTCATTGTGACCTGAAACCAGAGCATATACTTTATGATACAGAACAGAAAAAATGTGTTATTATTGATTTTGGTTTTGCCGGCATTTCAACGAGTAGAATAAAAGAGTATGGCACAATTGGATACATTGCACCTGAGGTATTAAAGGGGATTGGTATTGACCAGCGTAGTGACCTCTATTCGCTTGGTGTGATAATCTATGAAGTATTATCAGGAAATAGACCGGTAAAGCCATACAAAGATATCAGTAATATCCCGGATGAGATAAATAATATTATCAAAATGCTACTCTCTGATGAGCCATCAGTGCGACCCACTGTGCCCTTTTTATACGAAACCTTCATCCGTTATCTTCCAAAAAAACTTGTTGAAATACCTTATTATCAGGTCCAATTGCCCATTACCAGTTTTGTGAAGAGTCCTGAGTTTATGGAAAATCTATTAAATCTAAGGGCAGGGACCGTGGTTGTGAGCGGTGATATGGGTTCAGGAAAGACCCGCTTATTAAAAGAATTGACATACGAGTTTATGTTCAGGGATTATGAAGTCTTCTTTTTTACAGGTGAAACACCATTTCATACTTCATTGTGCAATTATATTGATTGCCCGGACCTTGACTTTTCTCAAAAAGAGGACAGGTACCAGGTCTATGCGGAAATTACAGAACAGGTCCTTCAATATGGCAGAAACAAAAATTTTGTTATAATGGTTGATGACCTTGATAATCTGAGTGATTATGACCTCGGTCTATTCCGTTATCTTGGACACAGTTTGCAGAAAACATCAATATCTTTAATCGGTGCGGGCAAGCCTGACCCGAGAATAAAAGATTTAAATTTTTTTGAGTTATTTTTAAATTCTTTTTCAAAAGATGAAATTAAAGAATTGATTGAAAAGACATTTTTCCAGTTCAATGTAAAAGGGGGCAAAGACCTGAACTGGTTTGTTGATTGGTTACATAAACATAGTGGTGGCAATCCCTTGTTTATAACAGAAATTTTAAAGACACTCTGTAGTCAGGGTGCATTATATTATATTGCAAATAGATGGGAGATAAATGTAGATAAACTGGAGAGCATTGTTATTCCTGAGAAAATAGAGGAGGCTATTAATAGGAGATTAGAGGGATTGAATCAAAAAGAAATGGAACTTTTACAGGTCCTTGCACTGACAGATTGTTTATTAGAACTGGGCACTATCCAGAACATTATTTCATCATCAGTAGATGTTGAACTGGAAATATTGAAGATACTCGGTTTGATACGGGAAGAGCATATTGGAGGAAAGAGGTTCTTCAACCTTTCAAATAAGATATTAAAAATGCTCCTTGAGCAAAAAATAGAAAGAGGAGAGAAAGAAAATCTCAGTGAAAAGATTATTCATACACTTGAACAGACTGCACCATTGCACAAACATTATTATCCAGTGATTGCACATCTATGTGAACGGGTCAATGATAAAGAAAGGGCATTCAGATATTTTCTTATATCTGCAAATGAGGCTGAGATTGATAGAGACTTTAATAATGCAATAGCATACTACATAAAGATAATTGACCGTGCAAAGGATTTTGAACCTGCACATTATCCTGAATTTTTATTGACCATTGCTGACCTATATTTTAAGAGCGGCAAGTATGCGCAGGCGATTGAATATTACAGTGATGTGATTAAAAAGGTAGATGGTCTTTTAAAGATTAAAACTCTGTCAGGGCTGGGTAAGGTCTATTCTACTACAGGTGAGCATAAACTTGCCATCCAATATCTTCAGGAAGCACTGAATAGAATTAAAAACAAAAAGACCAGGGAGTATCTTGAGAACATTAATCGGCTCGCATATTCAATGGCACAGCTCAAAGATTTTGATAGTGCAGAAAACCTTTTAAAAGAGTCTTTAATTCTATCACAGGAGGCAAAAGATTATGAATCAGAGGCAGAGGCACTCTATTATTCAGCGAGCCTTGCCTGGTTCAAGAACGAGATTGAGAAGGGCAAAGAGATTTGTAGTGAGTTGATTGGTTTCTGTGAAACCCATAGACTGAATAAACAGATGTCTTATGCAGCAAACCTCTTGAGTTCTTTTGCTATCCAGACCAGTGATATTGATACAGGCTTAAATGCGATTGAAACGGCAATAACAGGGTTTGAACAATTAAAAAATGATGATGCACTCGTGAATGCATTGATAAATAAAGGGTTGCTCCTGATGCATAAGGAAAACCTGAAAATTGTAATAGATATTTATGAAGATGCACTTTCAAAGGCACTGAAGACCGATAACAAACCGAGCCATAACTCTATATTTATGAATCTCGCAAGTCTTTATGAAGAGTCAGGAAGATTTGAAAAGGCGATTGAATACTATGTTAAATGCCTTGAGATTGAGCCTGATGCAGTATATGCAAATTATAATATTGCAATGGTCTATATAAAGATGGGTGATTTTAATAAGGCAGAACAGATTCTGGAACAGAAGATTAAGAATAAGGATGAGGTATTATATAATATTGGCACTGGTATGTTATATTTGTTTATGGACAAAAAAGAGCGGGCAAGACAGATAATAAATAACTGCCTTGTGCAATTAGAAAAAGAGAAACCGAGCCAATTGACAATACTGGAGGCATATCTCAGTGCAAGCCTGTTACTCTACCAGGTTAGTGATTATGAAAAGGCAATCCATTATGCACAAAGAGCAAAAGACATTGGATATAGAACTTATCTTGAATCATCCATTGCTGAAGTCTTAATCCAGTTGAGCAGGTTAAGGTCAAATCAGACAAAGACGATTGATATAACTGATGTTCTGAATGGCTTAAAACAAAAGGGCTATAATTATTATTATGCACTACTCAAAAGACTCTATTTTGAAGCTATGGTTGATATGGATATTGAACTGGATATGTTGAGCAATATTGCAAAGGAGAGTGATATACTGGAGAATCTTGTATTGTCAATCAATGCAAAATATGAAGTGCAAAGGATTCAACAACTAAAATTAAAAATATATCCATTAATTAATGAAAGACTCTCAAAAAGGGGTGTTTCAAGCCAGTACCTTGAAATATTTTCACGACTTGCAGAGATAATCCACAAGAATCTTGGTGATGAGAATCTTGCTGAATATATCCTTGATTTAGTAATAAAGGCTACTGGTGCTGAAAGGGGCGCACTATTTTTAAAGGCAGATGATAAAATGGAATTGATTGCAGGAAGGAATTTGGATAAGAGGACAATAAAGGATGCCAGTGAATTGTCAAAAACTGCAATTGAGGAGATAAAAAAGGGTAAGATAGTCTTTGTGCCCAATGCACTTGAAGACCCTGATTTTAATATAAAAAAGAGTGTGGTCCTAAATCAAATTCGCTCAATTCTTTGTATGCCCCTTCTCATCAGTGATAATGTTGTTGGTGCGATATATCTTGATTCAAAGATGCTCGGCTCTATATTTGGAGAACAGGACCGGGACTTTCTTTTGACCACTGCCAAATTTCTTGCTTCGGTCATTGATAGAGCAAAGGCATATAGAAGATTGGTCCAGGAATTAATACAGGTGAGGGATGGAATAATAATGGAGATTGGTAAAGGATATATTCTGGGTAAGTCACGGGCAATAAAAGGAGTCTATAAATTGGTTGATAGTATTGGCCCTTCTGATTCACCTGTGCTCATTACTGGCGAGACTGGCGTTGGTAAAGGAATGATTGCGCGCTTGATCCACTATCAAAGTAAAAGAAAGGACCGGAAATTTGTCAGTATAAACTGTGGAACTATTCCTGAGACCCTGCTTGAATCTGAACTTTTCGGTTATAAAAAGGGTGCATTCACAGGTGCGGTAGCGGACAAAAAAGGTTTATTAGAAGAGGGTGAAGCAGGCACTGTATTCCTTGATGAGATAACAAACACGAGCCCGGCATTCCAGGCAAAGATTCTTGAAGCAGTTGAAGACAAGGTTATCCGCAGGCTTGGTGAGACACAGACCAGGAATATTGATGTCAGATTTTTATTTGCAACGAATAAGGATATAGAGATTGAGGTTGAAGAAGGTAGATTTAGAAAGGACCTATATTTCCGAATAAATATCTTTATCATCAGGGTGCCAAGTTTAAGGGAAAGAATTGAAGATATCCCAATACTCGCCCAATTCTTCCTTGAACTGAAATCCAGAGATATGAATAAAAAAGTGCAGGGCATTTCACCAGAGGCGGTCAGGATGTTAAAAGAGTACCCCTGGCCCGGAAATGTGCGTGAACTACAAAATGTCATTGAAAGGGCAGTGGTGCTTGCTGAATCAGAGATTATAATGCCCAGACATATAGGCTTTACAAAGGAAAGGGAGATATTACCAATAAAGGATATGATTAAAGAGGCAGTCTTGACTGTGCTCAATCTTACTGACTGGAAAATAAAAGAGACTGCACAGAGGCTTGGCGTAAATAGACGGACAATAGAGCGTTATATCAAAAAATATGGGCTCAAAAAGATAGATTGAGGTTAAAGACTTAAAAAAATATCACCAATGCGACAATTTGTCGCATTGGTCTGTTGAAAACCAATATAAATTTCATACATTTTTTACAGCACTAAAATTATGCGACAGGTTGTCGCATCTATACTTCTAAAATTTTATGGAATTACACCACTTTTTTTAGACGCCGGATAATGCGACAAATTGTCGCATTTTATAAAGACAATTCAAAAAAACTCCCGAAATTTCAAGGGATTTTTCTGGCACGAAAATTGCATATAGAGAATGTAAAGGAGACTACTATGAAAAAAAGAATCATATCAACAGTTATCATCATCCTGGTGCTCGGGACCATATTTGGTCTGAGCCTGCACCAGCACAATAATAACCCGGTTATGGGTTCATTAATTGATATTATCAGCCCTGCACTTGCCTATGCTGATTCAGATACGGTCAAAGGTATTTCACCACCTCCCCCTCCACCACCACCACCAATAAATTAGTGTTGCAGAAAGGGGCAATTATGGCGCCTGTGCATTTATACGAAATAAAGATGATTGATGGCTCAAAATACCGTGGAGAGATTGCATACAAGGACGATAGAATGATTGTTCTGCGCACAAGCAATGGGTTTGGAAGGTCTGCAGGACTCTTTACAAAAGTTCGGTTATTTTATAACGGGATAATCAGTATCCAGGAACTGGGCTGGCAAAGGAGGATATGATAATTCCCCCCTAAAATGGCTATCCTATCCTGTTGCAGGATAGGATAGCCATAGGGGAACTATTTATGGCTATAATTATAATCATTCTTTTAACTATCTTTATACAATTAATCGCAGGGATATTTTCGTTTATTCATTATAGATACTACAAAGAGATTGTTTGGTTATTTATTGCAATTGCGATTTTTTTAATGGCGATAACTGGATTGATAAATTTATCTGCCTATTCTGGCTTTTCAATAATTTCTGCCATCATTGGAACTTTGACCAGTATATTTTTATTATTAGCAGTCTTATTTGGTAAAAAGGTTCTAATAGAATACAAAAAGACCGATGCCCATCTTAAGTCGCTCTGGGAGATTGACCGTATAATGCTTACAAGTTTGACACCACAGACTGTGATAAATTCTATAAAATCTCGCATCCCGGAAATGATTAATTGCGATGCCCTTGCAATTTATGCACTGGATAAATTTACCCATACATATTCAGTCTTTGCGAATTATAACCTGACTCAGGACTTTCATAATCAAGTTTTATCAAAAGAAAATGATTTTTTCTGGAATGTTATTGATAAAAGAAAGACCAATGTGTTATCTAATCTTTCTGCAGATACTAACTTTGGTTTTCCTGCTATTTTAAAGAATGCTGGATTTACAACCTGTGTAGGCGTGCCATTAGTACTCAGGGGTCTGCCTGTGGGCTGTCTCTTTGTATTTTCTTCACGGGCAATTGTATATAACAAAAAAGAAATAAAATTTGTTGAAGGCATAGCAAGGCAGATTGTTATTGCAATGGAGCGGATGGAGATCTTTGAGCGTATCAAAGAGCAGAATGTTGAGTCAGTTCTTGCCCTGGTCCAAGCAATTGAGATTCGTGACCCCTGCACAAGAGGCCATTCCCAGCAGGTGGCTAATCTTGCCATTGAAGTTTATAAATATATAAATGGCTCGGACCAAAATTTAGAATTGATTAAGTATGCTGGGCTATTACATGATGTGGGAAAGATTGCAGTGCCAGAATCAATCCTGAACAAACCTGCCTCATTGAGTAAAGAAGAATGGTTAATTATGAAAAAACATCCAGTCCAGAGTGCAGAGATAATAAAACCTATCAAGGCACTGGAAAAGATTGTTCCCTGGGTTCTTTATCACCACGAACGACTGGATGGAAGTGGTTATCCCCAGGGATTGAAGTCCAGTGAGATTCCCATTGAATCAAAAGTGCTTGCAATATGCGATGCATTTTCAGCAATGGTTGGAAAGAGGCCCTACCGTGATGGTTTTACAATTGAGCAGGCAATAGATGAAATAAAGAGATTTGCTGGTAAACAGTTTGACCCGGAGGTTGTAAAGATATTTTTAAAGTTACCTGAAGAGAAATTAAAATTCGTAACGCCGGAGAAACCTTCATAAAACACTCCCTCCGGAGGGGGCTGAGAAAGACACACTGTGACGGGATAGGGGTCACTCAGCCCCCTTTACAAAAAATATTTTTGGAATATAATGGAGACGGCGAAGGTTAAGGAAAGAAGGAAAAAATGAGATGCAGTAGATTGATGCTCTTAATCGGTATGGCTGTTATTCTATTATGGGGGGGGTATACGGTTGATTATCCAGCAACCGGATTCTCCTTCTATAAAGTTAATGGCTTTGACCGAATAAGGGCACCAAAGTTTAGCCTTCGCGGTGAACCCGGCACACCTGAGTTGCCGGCAGTCTATCTTAATTACATCATTCCACCCAATGCAAAAGCAGAATCGGTTATTGTTTCTCAGTTCCAGTATGTCCAGATTCCTGGTGAATACCTGATTTATCCTGCCCAGCCACCAAGGGTTATTGGTGAGTCTGTTCCCTGGGTGCCACCTGATACTATTGTCTATAACTCTGACAACCTCTTCCCTGGTGAGTTTATAAAGGTTGTTGGCGAAGGTATTATGGATGGTGCAAGGATTGTGACAGTTGAAATTTGTCCTCTTCAATATCGGCCCAGAACTAAGAGATTATTTATCGTTAGCCCAATTAGTTTTGATTTTGTATTTGTTCCAAATACCCTGCCAGAATTAAGACCACATATCAGAGGAAAGCATGAACAGTTGATTTACGACCGAGCGCTTGCGAAAGTTGTTGTGAATGATTATGAAATTCCGACCTACTATCAGAAACCAACATTAGTTGATGAAGCCACGTTGATGGCAAGTAGTTTTGCCCCAGGAGTGATAATTACACCTGATTGGTTCAAGCCCTATTTTCTGCCTTATGCTAATTGGCTGATAGATCAAGGATTACCGACTGTAATTATCTCACCGGACTGGATATATCAAAATTTTTCTGGCTGTGATAATGCTGAAAAAATTCGCAATTACTTCAAATATTGCTATATGGAATGGGGTGGTACTTATTTCATCCTTGGTGGTGATGCCGACTTCTTGCCAGTGAGATATGCAACATCCAAAAATTATAACCCCGGAGAATTTATTCCAGTATCTGATTCCATTCCCTGTGATATGTATTATTCTGACCTCACCGGAAACTGGGATGTTGATGGTGATTATGTGTGGGGTGAAATAAGCCAGGACCAGGCTGACCGCTTTCCTGAGGTCTTTGTTGGTAGAATCCCGGCATATTGTATTAATGAGGTCACAAACTGGGTGAGTAAAACCCTGAATTACGAGATTACACCATGCTTTCAGCGAGACAGTCTTATAACTGCCTTATGGATTTATAATGATAGTGTAGGCAAAGGCTTTGCCTATAATGAATTTCCCCAGTATTTTCATCATCGTGATTGTAACGACCAATATGCTTCTGTAACGATAAATAAACTCAATGCTGGATATGGTCTCGTGACAATAGATTGTCATGGTGATGTGATACTTTTTGCTTCAAAATGGCCTCAACCACGCTCCTATATCTATAGCTATCTCCAAACGCCAAATGGCCATGCCGGTCTTAATGAGTTAATCAACCAGGATAAATACTTTGTTTGTTATTCAATAAGCTGTTGGAATGGTGCCTATGATACACTTGCCCATGGCTCTTTATTGATTTCCGATACCTGTATTGCAGATGGTTTTGTTGATACATATGCAGACAAAGGAGCTTGTGCCTATCTTGGAAATACACGGGATGGGCAGTTGTACTACCCTGATGTTGGTCCTTCTCACGCACTCCAGCACAACTTTTATGATGTTTTATTTACACAGAATAATAGCCCAATCAATGATAATGCATTATCCAGACTTGGTGTTGCAGAGGCACTTTCCAAGAGTCTTCTGCCTGATACTAATTGGCTACATATGTGGCGGTATAGGTATGTCTGCTACTCACATAATCTATTTGGTTCACCTTACACAGAAGTCTGGACAAATAGCCAGCGTAATTTCATTGTTTTCCACCCAATTCAAATTCCCGTAGGTCAGCAAACACGATTTAGAGTGCGGGTCAGGGATGCCACAACAAATGGTCCTGTTTCTTATGCGAAAGTTTGCTTGAATAAACCCGGAGATATCTATCTGATTGACTACACTGATGCCACGGGATGGGTAACTTTTATCATTACACCACAGACATCAGGAACACTAAAGATCACAGTTACCCGTTCCCATAATCTTGACTATGATTATACCCAGTATTTACCTTCCCAGACTACCTGCCAGGTCGGCTGGCCTGGAGGTGGCGAGCAGACCTCGGATTCAGAAGAAATTACACCTATGTCCTTAAGCATCACAGAGTTGCCAACTATTACGAAGGGCAATGTAACAATAAAATACGAGGCACCAAATCAAGATGATATCACAATCTCAATTTATAACTCAATTGGGTCATGCGTTTGGAAATGCACCCAAAGATTGCCTTCTGCTGGCTATTACCGACAAAGAGTAAATGTGAAAGATATGACAAGCGGGGTCTACTTTATCGTCCTCACACAGGGTAAAGAAAAAGTAAGTAAAAAAATCGTCCTTACAAAGTAAATAAATAATATGCCTTTGCCACTCTCCATAAAAGAGGTAAGATGAAAAGATCTCTAATATTTTTTATCTTTATCTTTGGCTTTGGCCAAGTCAATTGGGAGCGAGAAGTAATTGATACAGTAATCGATCCAAGCACTTTTGCTATGTTCAATTCTCTGGCGCTTGATACCAATGGTATCCCGAGTGTGGTCTATTGCGACGATGGGATACACAATATTTTTTATGCCTACCGGTTTGGCAGTGGATGGCATAAGGAACTTGTTGATAGCGGATTCTCCGTGGCATTTGGATATTCACTTATCTATGATAAGCATAATATTCCCCACATGAGTTACTACCGGGTAAATGTACAAAATCCTCAAACCACCCTTTTGTGTTATGCATTCCGGGATAGTACCGGCTGGCATATTTCGGTCATTGATACAATCTTATATCGATTTCCTGATTTGAGTGAGATAAAGAGTTCTATAGTCCTTGATACCCTGGGATTACCCAGCATTGCCTATGTTCACCATGATACTATAGAACCTCAGTATATCAAATATGCCCATTATAATGGAGTGACCTGGGAGATTTCAACGGTGGAGTATAATGGACTAATAAATTCCCGAGATGATGGTCCTGTATTAAAACTTAATAAATATGGTATCCCCCTCATTGCATTCAGGCAACAGGTTAATAATACTGATTCTCTGAAGATCTACACTTATGATAGTCTGAATAACTGGATAATGCAATGGGCAATACATCTTTTTAACGGAAGTGCACCTTCCCTGGATTTAGAACTTGATAGAAACCAGTATCCACATATTGCCTATGATGAAGGTGCTGACCTTGAATATAGCTGGTGGGATGGTTCATCCTGGCATACCGATACGCTTACGACCATCGGCTGGATACATGTGAGGATTACACTTGAATTGGATAACTATGACCGTCCCCACATTGCCTTTAAGAGAGATATGCAGTCAAAAGCCATTTATTGCTATAAAGATGTTGCATGGCATATGAGTCTGCTCTGTGATTCAACAGACGGAGTATTTTTTTGTGATCTCGGCTTGGAAATTGACAAATATAATATCATCCATGCGGTTTATTCGTGCGATTCATTTATTACAGGATTTTTTAAACATGCCTGGCGTGGACTTGTGGGAATAAAGGAAACTGACACAGGATACAGGATGCACGAGAAAGAGCACTGGATAGAAATCTATCCTAATCTTTCTTGCGGTTTATTGAATATTGAATATACGTTGAAAAATGAAGGTGGGGCAGAGATAATAATTTACGATGTTGTCGGTATAAGGAAAAAATCAATTATGTTACACAATTGTCTGTTAGGGACTAATCAGAAAAGAATAGATGTTGGCGACCTTCCTTGCGGGATTTATTTTCTGGTCCTCAGTCAAAATAATGAGAAGGT
>JBBINQ010000061.1:0-13953 GCA_037443805.1 Caldifarciminota bacterium
ATACCTAAAAATTTAATCTATGCCCGATGAATCGGGCAACTACGATTGGGAAAACAATCCCCCTCAATCCCCCTTTTTATAAAGGGGGAGGTAGGAGGATTTTCTTACTAATAAGAAATCAGAAAACCGGAGAGAACTCAGTGGGTCTGGTTATTGACTTTGTGAATTTATTGCATAGAATTCTCTATGCCCCTTTTAAATGACCTGATTGAAAAACTTCAGTGGTTGCCAGGTATTGGTAGAAAAACCGCACAGCGACTCGCCTTTTTTCTTCAGAAAATGGAAGTATCCCAGGTAAAAGAACTCACTGATGCCATCTTAAAGGCAAGATTGGAATTAAAGGAATGCTCAATCTGCCACAACCTTGGCGAAACAAATCCCTGTGAAATCTGTGGTTCATCCAACCGAAATAAAGACCAGATATGTGTGGTTGAACAACCCGCAGATGTGATGGTGATAGAAAAGATTGGTGAATACAAGGGTCTATACCATATCTTGCACGGCGCCATATCACCGATTGACAATGTCGGTCCTGAAGATTTGCGCATCAATAGTTTAATAGAAAGGGTAAAAACACAAAATATTAGTGAGGTCATTATCGCTACGAACCCAACAACCGAAGGTGATGTTACTGCATTGTATATTGCTAAATTACTAAAGCCACTAAATATTAAGGTTACGAGGATTGCCCGTGGACTGCCTATGGGCAGTGACCTCGGACTGGCTGATGGTGTAACGATTTTAAGGTCATTTGAAGGAAGGCGGGAATTATAATGATAAACAGATTGTTATTGACTTCAGTCTAAATTTAAGTATAATTAAAGGTTAAAGGAGTAAGATAATGGAATTTCTATATGGACAGACAGCAGGACAATCCCAGAGCAATCCGCTCTTCAGTCTTTTGCCATTAATTCTTATTTTTGTTGTTTTTTATTTTCTGCTCATCCTTCCCCAACAAAAGAAACAGAAACAACATCAGCAATTGCTCAATTCCCTGAAAAAAGGTGACCGTGTCATCACCTCTTCAGGCATATACGGCACAATTGCCAATTTAAAAGAGAACATTGTTAGTCTGGTAATTGCTGATGGTGTAAAGGTTGACATTGAAAGAAGCCATATTCTTTCAAAAGTTGGCTCTGTAGAGGAAGGCAAGTAAGTATTGAATTGATTGTAATTAATGCAATTTTAATAATGGAAGTAGAAAAGTATACCTGTGATTAATATGGGATAAATTTATAAAAATTCTTAGGGAAAAATTTTATGACGATAATTAAGTATCCTGAAAAGGTGCTGAGGCAAAGAGCAAAGCCTGTTGATAAAATCACTAAAGAAATATTTGACCTTGCTGAGGCAATGACAACGACTATGCTGGAAAATGAAGGTGTGGGACTGGCAGCAAATCAGGTTGGCAGTCTAATTAATCTATTTATTATAAATTTAAAGCCCTTTGATGATAAGCCTGAACCGATTGTGGCTATTAATCCAAGAATAATTAAGCAAAATGAAATTGAAGAGGATGAAGAGGGTTGCCTCAGTTTTCCAGGATTATTTCTTCACATCCCCCGGTATAAATATATTGTGCTCCATTACCAGAATCTCTATAACGAAAAGATAATCATAGAGGCTGAAGGCATTATTGCCCGTGCAATCCAGCACGAATATGACCACTTGAATGGTGTTCTTTTTATTGATTATGTTGCAGAAAAAGAAAAGGAAAGATTGAATGAGTATCTTTCAAATCTGAACACAGTATGAAGATTGTATTTTTTGGCTCTACTGATTTTTCTCTACCCATCGTTAAAAAAATCTCAGAACAATATGAACTACTTGGTGTTGTTATTTCAAAACCAAAACCCAAGGGCAGGGGCTTAAAAATTGAATTGCCTGAAATCGGAAAATGGGCAATGGAAAAAAATATAAAAATATTTGACCCTGAAAATCCTAATGACCCTTCATTTATAAAAACATTATCTGAACTCCAACCTGACCTGTTTGTGCTCTCTGCGTATGGTTATATCCTGAGCAGTGAACTGCTCAGAGTGCCAAAATTTGGTGGCATAAATATCCACCCCTCGCTTTTACCCAAATATCGTGGTGCAGCACCTATTCAAAGGGCAATAATGGCGGGTGAAAATATTACTGGTGTAACCATCTTTTTTATGGACGAAAAGATTGACCATGGCAGACTTTTGATGAAAAAGGAACTCACAATTGATGAAAATGAAACCTATGGTTCATTATCAAATCGCTTATCTCTACTCGGCGCAGAAATTATTAATGAAGCAATTAAAAAGATTGAAACCGCTGATTACACCTTGATTGAGCAGGATGAATCTGAAAAGACCTATGCCGGAAAAATTAAAAAAGAGGAAATGTTTATTAACTGGTCAGATTCCAGTGAAAAGATACATAATTTAGTCCGTGCCCTGAATCCCAGCCCTGGTGCAAGGACTATATTTCGGAATAAAGAATTGATTATTCTTGAAACCGAAATTGGCGACAAAAAAATTGAACCAGGTGTATGCAGTATTGTAGATAAAAATCTTTATGTGGGCACTGGTGATGGTTCAATAATTATCAAATTTTTAAAACCAGAGAATCGCCGTGCAATTACAGCACGGGATTTTATTAATGGATTTCGGATAAAGACCGGTGAAAGGATTGACCAATGAATGCACGAGAAGCTTGTTTAAGTGCACTTTGTGAAGTAGATGAGGGCACCAATCTCAAGGTTGCCTTAGGAAAAATCTTTGAAAAAGATGAATTGTCTGAGGATGACCGCGCCCTGGCAAACGAAATTGCATTTGGCACACTACGCCATCGTGAAGAGATTGACCAGATTATTAAAGAGACATTTACTGGCGACTTCAATGCCTCTGACCCGATACTGAAAAATATTCTCCGTATTGCAGTGTATCAATATCTATTCCTTGACCGTATTCCAGTCTATGCCGTGGTAAATGAAGCGGTCAATTTAGGAAGGACTGTAAAAGAAAAGGCTTTAATCAATGCAGTATTGCGGGGCGTTATTCGGAATAAAAAGGTTCAATCAATGCGTGAGCCACAGGTATGGGTACTGCGTAAAATAATTGAAGCCTATCCAGTTGAAGGTGAAAAAATCATTGAAGCGTTTAAGAATCGGCCTATTCCATATATCAGGATAAATATGTTGAAGACAAATCCAGATATGGTTGAGCAAAAATTAAAAGAGATGGGGATTGAATCTAAACCCGGGAACTGGCTCATTGAATATCGCAGCATCAGCCGATTAGGAGCGATCGTTAATAATTCCTTATTAAAACAGGGATGGATTTCAATCCACGATGAGGCACAGGGTATGATCTGCCGCCTTTTAGACCCAAAACCAAAAGAGCGGATTGTAGATGTATGTTCTGCACCAGGCAGTAAGACAACCTATATGGCAGAACTGATGCAGAATCAGGGCGTCATCATTGCCTGTGAGGTCAGTGCTGCACGGCTCAGACTCGTTGCAGAAAATGTTGAGAGATTGGGACTATCCATTGTAAACTATGTGCTTGCTGATGGACAGCGCTATCTGGTGAATGATTTTGACAAAGTGCTGGTTGATGCACCCTGCACAAATTCCGGAGTAATTGCCAAAAGGCCCGAGGTCAAGGAAAGGGTAAATAAAAAGGTGCTCGCCCGATTATCCAATCTTCAATACAATCTATTATCCAACGCTTCAAAATTTTTAAAGGTTGGGGGCTCAATTGTCTATTCAACCTGTAGTATCTTGCCCCGTGAAAACGAAGAGGTTATAGAAAAATTTCTTAAAAATAATGAAAATTTTGTTGTAGAACCAGCAAAAAATTTTGTTGCCAGTGCTGAGCAGTATTTAAAAATCTTGCCGGGTTTTTATAACACTGATGGTATCTTTGCTGCAAGATTAAAAAGAATAAAGTAATTAAAATTTAATGTTGACTTTTCAGTAGATTTGAATTATAATTCAGTATTATGGCAGGACCTACTGTGGCAATTAGTTTAACGAGTGAAAAGATTGAAAAACTTGAAAAATTACTTAATGAATTCTTCAGCCAGTCAAATGTGGTATGGTCAATGCTCATTACCAGTGCTGGACACCTTCTGGTTCAAAGGGGGTTTACACATACATTTGATACCCTTGCTATTGCTGCCCTTACCTGTAATATATTCAATTCTACAATGGAACTGGCAAAGATTATCGGCGAAAAAAATTTTTATGAATTACTCCAGGAAGGAAAAAAGGCGAGTGTTTACTATGTATCACTCAATGGAAACTACTTACTGGTTTCACTTTTTGATGACCGCACTATTCCCGGGGTCGTTAAGGTTGCATCAGAAGAATTTTCAAAAAATGTTACAAATATTCTGAGGACAATATGATTAAGAAAACAATAGACTTTCAAAATCTCTATATTTACGAAGGTAATAAGGTTGCTTTTATGGCAGCACAAAAGATTATTGAATTTCCAGGTGAGGTATTCAATCCTTTTTATGTTTATGCCACAAGCAGTTATGGTAAAACATATTTTCTCTGGGCATTATATGGAGAATTTACCAAAAAAGAGCCTGCCCTGTTTTTTACACCCAAAGAATTTGAAGATTATTTACAAACTACAAATCAATTTGACTCAGCAATATTTGTGGATGATGTAAACCGCATTGCGGAAAGATACCAGGAACAGATGCTCACACTCGTTGATATCTTAATATCAAAGAACAAACAACTATGTTTTTCTGGAAATGTTGCACCGCGCGAACTGAAAAATTTGAGTTCAAAGATTATATCCCGTATTGAAGGCGGATTGGTCTGTGACATCCAGGCACCAAGAGAGATGGCATTGGTTGATTTTATAAAAAAGAAATCTGAGGAAAGGGGCATAATTCTTCCTGACGAGATTGCGCTTGAACTGACCCAGCTTTCTGCAGGTTCTTTTAGAACCATTGATGGTATGCTAAACCGTCTCGTCGCCTATGCCTCGCTGGGCAATATCACATTTGATTTAAATACAGTGCGTTTGATCTTAAAAGAATTTTACCCGCGCGGCATTTATAGCCCTGTTGCATCTCTGGTAGAAGAATTGAAAAAGAGTGCGGATGCAATCCTGCCAGAAATTTCCGAGAAAAAAGACCCGTTCAGTGAATATAAAGAAAAAATCTATATCTGGGAAATGAAAGGATTTGATACATCAGAGCTAAAACCTCTGCTTGATGGTAATATTGAAACACTTGCTGATGCCTATAATAAATTCATTAAAAAAGTTGAGAAATTGATAGAATTACAGAAAAACTTTGGTGCTATTGATACTTCAAAATTTCCTGAAGAAGCAATGAGAATAGAGACTATGCTCTTTTCTCCTGACAAAACTGAAGAGATTGAAAATCTGCTCTCCAACATAAAAGAAAGACTCAAGGCTGAAGAGAAAAAACCTTTTGAAAATTATCTTATTGGTGAATGTAATAGAACCGTGCTTGAACTATATGAAAAATCAATCTTGCCCAATCTGGGCAAAAAATTTAATCCGTATGTAATATTTGGACCTCCAGGAACCGGCAAGACCTTTCTCTGCGCAGAAATATTTTCAGACCTGAAAATAAAAGGATACAGACCTGTAGTAATTGATTTTGGACAACAATTTACCGAACTCCAACAGATTCTAAATGCAAATAATGCATTATTGATTGACAATTTTCATAAAATCCTGCAGATAGAACAGGATATGCGTAATAAATATACAGAAATTATTCTTGATTATATAAAGCAGGAGTATCCAGTATTTATATTTTCTGAACCATTTTCCCAAGATGTGCAATTGACTGAAAATGAAAAACTCTTATTTGAATTTGGCGTAGAAGCCAGACTAAATGCACCTGACCCGGAAATAACAAAGACCATACTCAGTGCAAAACTCACACCTGAGGAATTTGAGGAAGTGGAGCGCAAAGGCATTCCCCAATTTAAAAATTTTAATGAATTTGATGACTTTATTAAAAATTTAAGGGCGCCTCAACCGGTTACTGAAGTACCAGAAACAGTGGTCAGTCTGGGACTTCCAGGAGAAGAAACTATCATACCTGCACCTGCACCTGAGGAAGTCAAAGAACCTGAACCACAACAATTAGAGACCACTGAATTGGTTGAACCTGTGAAAACATCTGAACCGACTGTTTCTGTAGAAGAACCGCTCAAGAAACTAAAAGAACAGCGACTCCTTGTTCAAGAAATCCTTGATGAACTACTGGAAGAAAGTTATGAACCACTAAACAAGAAGGCATAAATGGCAATTAAAGGTTCACTGAGTGAAGCAACACTGCCCGATGTGATACAACTTTTGAGTTATTCATTGAGGTCAGGATGCCTGTCTGTAACTGATGGAAAGAATTTTGGGAATATTTTTATCAAAGATGGAAAGATAATCTATGCTACACTCCTCAATCGCAAGGACAGATTAGGTGATATTCTTGTGCGCAAACAGAAGATTGACGAAACGATTCTGAAATCAGCACTTGATGAACAACGCCAGACCAATAAACGGTTAGGAGAGATACTCGTAGAAAAGGGCTATATTACCAGAGAAATCTTAGAGAGTGAATTAGCAAACCAGATTGCTGAAACAATCTTTACAATGCTCACCTGGGAGACCGGCTATTTCAATTTTGAAGCTGACCTATTACCGGGCAGTGAAGATTTTCTCGTTCAATTATCACCACAGGAATTACTTCTTGAAGGTGCCCGTCGTATAGATGAATGGCGAAAGATTGAAAAAAGGTTGCCTCCATTTGAGACGGTGCTGGCAGTAAAAAAAGATTATACTGGTATTCCATTAACTTTTGAAGAAGAAAAGATTTTGACCCTTATTGATGGAAATCGGACCATTGATGATATTCTGAAACTCTCAGAATTTGATTTTTTCGAAACCTGCCGGACAATCTATGCCTTAATCTCTGCCGGCATCGTTGAAAAACCTGAAAAGAGTGAACTTGTTAGAAAAACTGCTGGCGATATCACTGAATATAAAAATCTCGGCTTTGCCTTTTTCAAAACAGGGATGCTGGACGAAGCAGAAAGGGAATTCAATAAAATCCTGGAAATTGTGCCTGACAATACTGAAGCACTTATGTATTGTGGACTTATAGAAATAAAACGGAATAATTTCACCAAAGCAAAAGATTTTTTACTTAAAGCAGTAAATATAGAAAAGAATCCTTCAATTTTAAATAACCTTGCTTATATTTACAACAAAACAAATCTATTTGATGATGCGCTCACTAACCTCAATCAGGCACTGGAACAAGCACCAGAAAATCCCCGTATCAACTGCAATTTAGGTATTGCATTGTTCAATAAAGGAGAATTAGAAAATGCCCGTAATCTCTTTAAACAACTCATTGAGAAAAAACCAGAATATATAACCGGCTATATATATCTTTCATTAATATATATAAAATCTAATGAGATACAATTGGCAGTAGATTTTTTAAAAGAATGCATAAATAAATTTCCCCGCCTCGCTGTTTTCAAAAATAATCTCGCAGTCGTTTATGAAGCAATTGACCTACCCGAAGAAGCGGAAAGATATTATCGTCTGGCACTGAATGATGAACCCCAAAATTACTCTATCTGCAGGAATTTAGCCGATTTTTATTATGAATCGCAGATTCTCGGTGCAGCAAAAGAATTGTATGAAAAGATTCCTGATGAAGAAAAGAACTGGGAGATTCTGTTTAAATTAGGTAATATCCTTATGCGTTTGGGAGATGCTGATTCAGCACTCAATTACTGGGAAAAGGCAAAAAATTTAAATCCCGAAAATCAGGTGATAACCCAGAACATTGAACTACTCAAGAAGTCTCGTGGAAATTAATTTTCAGAATTTAATAAAACTCATTGAAGAGAGAACCGGATTTAAATGTGGCAGTTACAAAGAAAAACCACTCACCCGTCGCATCAGAGTCCGTATGCGTGCCCTTGGTCTGTCAGAATTCTCTCAATACTACAATTATCTAACGAGCAACCCTGAAGAATTTACAAAATTGCTTGATACCCTGACCATAAAATTATCATATTTTTTTAGAAATACAGAAACCTTTGATTATTTAAAAAATGAAATTTTTCCAAGTTTTAAAAATAATGAAAAAATTATTATCTGGAGTGCCGGCTGTGCCCAGGGTGAAGAACCATATTCCCTGGCAATAATTGCTGCGGAGTCTGGAATTTTAGACCGGGTTACGATCTACGCGACTGACATTGATGACCATGCCCTAAAAAAAGCAAAGGCAGGTAATTATCCTTCAGTCGTATTCCAATATACTCCTCAATTATATATTGAAAAATATTTTGAAAAGAATGGTGAGAATTACCGGATAAAAGACCACCTTAAATCAATTATCCAGTTTATGCACCTTGACCTTTTTGATAATTGTCCCTTCCCATTATGTGATATCATTATGTGCCGCAATGTTCTAATTTACATGGACCGCAATGCCCAATCAGTTCTCGTGCGGAAATTCCTTGATAATTTAAAGCCGGGCGGATATCTGGTCATTGGCAAGGTTGAATTACTCCTCGGTATTCCTGAGGCAAAGTTCTTTTCTATTGTCAATCGTTCTGAACGCGTATACCAGAAGATTAAAGCATAAAATGAATCTATTAATAAAAAAAACAAATGGCAATTGAACAGAAAGTTGGCATAGGTGAAATAAAGATTGCAAAAGGGGATGTCGTCCTTTCTGCTTATGGTGTTGGTTCCTGCGTGGTCTTAACTTTCTATGATGCAGAAACCAAGACCGGAGGGCTCGCCCATATTCTATTGCCCCATGGTGCAGATGGCAGTTTCAAACATCCCAGAGGTGCAATTGAAGAGATGCTTAGACAATTTAGTGCCCTTGGTATTGACCGAAAAAAGATTGTAGCAAAAATTGCTGGTGGTTCCACAATGTTCGGAGAATTGATACAAACTTCTATTGGACAGAGAAATGTTGCTGAGACCAGAGAGCAATTAAAAAGATTCTCTATTTTTCTTGCAGCAGAAGATGTCTATGGAAATTGGGGCAGGACAATCCTTTTTAATCTGAATACTGGTGAAGTGGTAATCAGCTCATATCGCCACGGAGAAAAAATTATATAATGAAAAAGAAAGTATTAATTGTAGAAGATTCGGTATTAATGCAAAGGGTAATAGGTGATATTATCCAGTCTTCAGGAGAGTTTGAAGTGTGTGGTTATGCACGGGATGTGAGTGAGGCGTGGGCAAAATTTAGTAAATTAAGACCCGACCTAATCACCCTTGATTTTGAACTACCCGGTGAGAATGGGCTCGTCTTTTTACAAAAGATTATGGCAAATAATCCTACACCTGTTTTGATGCTTTCTGCCCACACCAGACAGGGTGCAGAGATCACGATCAAATCACTGGAACTGGGTGCAGTAGATTTTTTTCCAAAACCATCTGGTCCGATCTCTATTGACCTCTATGACTTCAAAGAGGAGTTGCTCTTAAAATTGCGGGGAGTTGCGCGAGCAAATCTTAGACCAGTTTTACCTGCACCTAAAATCAAACCAATAACCAGGAAGATTGATTATGTCATCGGTATTGCTGCTTCAACTGGTGGTGTTAAGGCATTGAACTTTTTAGTATCTTCTTTAAGCAGTGAAACAGGCTACAGAATTATTATTGTCCAGCATATGCCCAAATTCTTTACTGCAAGTCTGGCATTACATTTAGATGAGAAATCATGCCTTTCTGTAAAAGAGGCAATAAATGGTGACCCTCTCTCCTGTGGTACAGTATTCATCGCACCGGGCGGCAATCATATAAAGGTTCATCCTTCAGGTCAGATGGTCATTTTAACTGATGAACCACCCAGGCATGGATTAAAACCCTGTGCTGACCTGCTCTTTGAATCAATGGCTGAAGTTTACAAAAACAAAGCACTGGGCATTGTCCTCTCTGGTATGGGACACGATGGAACTGCTGGATTGAAAAAAATTAAAGCGATGGGTGGACTGACAATTGCCCAGGACCCATCTGAGGCAACTATCGGAAGCATGCCCCAGTCTGCAATAGATGCTGGTGTTGTGGACTATGTATTGCCATTGGCCTTGATAGTAAATAAATTGACCGAATTGGCGCAGATATGATTGAAAAGATTAAACACCAGTTAGATGAACTTAATAAATTGATAAAAGAGTATACACCTGCCCAGGATAAAACGATTAAGGAATTGATAAAAAAGTTATACATTGATATTGCGAATGGGATAAAATATTTGAATCAAGCACAGGATGACCTATATCGCCTTGCCCGCGATTTACGAAATAGAAAAACGAGCCGTGTTGATATGGACCGCTTTTATTCATTCATTAAAGCAAAGGCTTCTCCTGAACTTGACATTGCTACATATCTTGACCGCGCCTGGAATTTAATCGTTATGGAAGAATACGATGAAGCAATAAATATGCTAAAAAAGGTGCTTGAAATTGACCCGAAAAATCTGCGCGGACTTGGTCTGATTGGCCTTGGCTTGATGCATAAAGAGATGTATGATGATGCAATGTTATATTTTCAAAAAGTTCTTTTGATTGAGCCGAGCAATCCATTTGCGTTGAATAACTTAGGATTTATTTGCTACAAAAAAGGAATCTGGGGTGAGGCAATTGAACATTTGAGCAAGGTTGCAAAGCAGACCAAAGACAGGATGGCAAGGCTCTATGCCAATTACTATCTTGGCTTGGTCTACTACGAAAGGGGTATGGTTGCTGATGCCATAAAATTCTTTGAAGAAGCACTGAGGCTCGGTCCTAACCTCCAGGAAGTTTCTTATTATCTTGGTCTCGCTGAGTTAAAAAGATATGAATTCCATAAGGCAGTGGAATATTTTGAAAAGTGTATAAATATTGACCGGGAATCAAAATATGGAAAACTTGCTCAGGAAGAGGCAGAAAAGATCAAACCCATTATTGAACCAATGTCAATAAAAAATCGCAATAAACAAGATTCTTGATGTATTTAAATAAAATATTACAAAAGGCAGAAGGGATTGTAGTCCATACTGGAGACCATATCCATCGGCTCTCCAGCCAGAAGAAAAATATTGCATACAAAGGTGCGGTCAATCTAATAACCCAATTTGATAATATGGCACAAACAATGATTGTAAAATTTCTTTTAAAAAATTTTCCTGATTATGGAATCTTAAGTGAAGAAAATGTCAATCATAATATAGACAGACCCATTAAATGGTTACTTGACCCACTTGATGGCACAACCAATTTTGCCCATAACTTACCGATCTGGGCAATCTCACTCGGTCTGGAAGTAGAGGGCTCGGTAATGCTCGGCATTGTCTATGACCCAACAAGAAAAGAGTTGTTTACGGCAATTAAGGGCAAAGGTGCATTTCTGAATACAAAAAAAATTCAGGTTTCCAAAACCAGAAATCTTGAAAAGGGCCTTCTCGTAACTGGTTTCCCTTATGATATTAGAGAAAGTAAAGAAAATAATCTTGATTACTTTGCACGATTCTGTGTGCGTGCCCAGGCAGTAAGAAGATTGGGCTCGGCAGCACTTGACCTCTGTTATACTGCCTGCGGAAGATTTGATGGATACTGGGAACTTAAACTCTCACCCTGGGACCAGGCAGCAGGCTCATTGATTTTGCAAGAAGCAGGCGGAAAGATTACTGATTTCAAGGGTAAGCCCTTCTGTATCTATGGCAAGGAGGTGCTGGGCACAAATGGACTCATCCACAAACAGATGATGCGGGTTTTAAATCTTAAATAATTATCACCTTTTGTATTTTTTTAATTGCAAAATTTGATGCGGCTTTTTTACAATCCCCTTTTCTGTTATAATACCTGAAATCAAGTTTGCTGGTGTCACATCAAATGCAGGATTACAGACCTTTGCCTTTTTTGCTACAATACATCTTTTATTAAAATAGGCAACCTCTGCTCCATCCCTGCATTCAATTGGAATATCAGTACCTGATTTGATATTAAAATCAAATGTAGAGAGCGGTGCAGCAACATAAAAAGGAACTTTATAATAATGGGCAATGATTGCCAGCCCTTTTGTGCCAATCTTATTTGCAGTATCACCATTCAGTGCAATGCGGTCTGCACCGACCAGGACCATATCCATCTCTGGCATATAGGTTCCTGCCATATTATCACAGATAGTATATGTCTCAATCCCATTCTTTGTCAATTCCCATGCCGTAAGCCTTGCACCCTGTAGCAAAGGCCTTGTCTCGCAGGAATAGACAGAAAATCTTTTACCCATTTTTCTGGCAGTATATAGTATCCCCAGTGCAGTGCCTATGCCACTTGTTGCCAGGGCACCGGCATTACAGTGAACCATAATTTTACTGTTATCTTTTACAAGTGGGGCACCATACTTCCCAATCATTATACAGGACTCTTTATCTTCATTCTCAATCATCTGCGCCTCTTTAAGTAAAATTTGATAAAGTATCCTGCGCTCTTTATCTTTATCCAGCATTTTTTCAACTTTTTTAATACACTTCTCCATCCTATCAATTGCCCAGGCAAGGTTCACTGCTGTAGGCCTTGCAGATTTTAAATATTCAGCATCTTTTAAGATTTTTGAACGACTATTTTTAAAACTGGATAATACTACACCATAGCCGGCGGTCACACCAATAAGTGGTGCACCACGCACCTGCAATGTCTTTATTGCATGATAAACATCGCTGACTGTTTTTAATCTTATATAGATTTCTTTCTCTGGTAATCGGGTCTGGTCAAGGACAATAATTTCATTCTTTTGTTTATCATATTCAATAGTTTTAAAGGCAATCATAAACATCTGAATTGACCGTGCACCTATTTAATACCTTTGTGCCTCTTTGCTGAAATAATGGTATTATACAAAAGCATGGTTATGGTCATAGGTCCAACACCACCAGGTACTGGTGAAATAGCGCTCGCCTTTTTACTCACTTCATCAAACTCCACATCACCAATCAATCTGAAACCACTCTTTTTTGTTGAGTCCTCAATACGATTAACACCCACATCAATAACAACTGCACCTTCTTTGACCATATCACCATTAACTGTATGTGGCCTGCCCGCTGCAACCACAAGGATATCTGCCTGTTTAGTATAATCACCCATATTCTTTGTGCCAGTATGGCACATCGTGACTGTCGCATTTGCTCCGGGTTTCTTCTGAACAAGTATCATTGCCAGTGGCTTGCCCACGATATTACTTCTTCCAACAATTACTACATGTTTACCCGAAACCTCTATGCCATTGCGTATGAGTAATTGTTGAATACCATGGGGTGTGCAGGGTAGAAAGCAATCAGCACCTATCATTAATTTACCTACATTTACTGGATGGAAACCATCCACATCTTTGTCCGGGTCAATTGCGTACAAGACCTTTTCTTCATTAATGTGGTCAGGCAATGGCAATTGAACAAGGATACCATGGATTGTATCATCTTTGTTAAGAGCATCAATAAGTTTTAGAAGTTCAGATTCCTGGTAATCAGCATCAAATTTATATTCCCGTGACATAATCCCGACCTCAGCACATGCCTTCTCTTTTCCTTTTACATAAGAGATTGAAGCAGGATTATCACCAACCAGGACCACTGCCAATCCCGGCACAAGGTTATACTTCTCCTTAAGTTCTAAAATCTCTTTTTTCATCTCCTCGCGCATCTTTTCTGCAAGCTCAGTCCCACTTAAAATTTTTGCCATTTCTCTCCTTTCTATGAAAATTTGAAATATGGTTATTATATATTTTACGGTATCAAAGTCAATGGGAAAAAGCAGAAAGATGCAGTATCGCTTCGCTTGCAGTATCATCCGATACAGAGGTCGGATTTGAAATAAATTAAAATACCTAAATGCCTAAAAGTCCAAAATGCCTAAATGCCTAAAAGTCCAAAATACCTAAATACCTAAAAGTCCAAAAT
>JBBINQ010000062.1:0-13892 GCA_037443805.1 Caldifarciminota bacterium
AATAAATGAATTGAAGACAATTGCAACTGCAATCGGTCGGAAAATTTGAAAGGAGGTAATGATGATTATTAAAATGTGTGCTGATGCCCTTGATGGAGATATTGAAAGGGTAAAGAAAAAGGTTGAGGAATTGGGCTATAGTATAAAAATTTTTCAAGGCGAGAAGAAGACGGTGATCCATGTGATTGGTGTTACTGAAAGGGAAAGACTTGTGAAGACTGTTGAATCTCTGCAGGGTGTTGAGAGCCTTATTCCTATATTGAGTCCATTTAAACTGGCAAGCAGAGAGTTCCATCCTGAAAATACAGTTATTTCAATTAATGGAAAATCTATCGGCGCTAATCAAATTACTGTTATCGCAGGCCCTTGCAGTGTTGAATCTGAGTCAATGTTACTTGAAATTGCTGATGTAGTAAAAGGAGCTGGTGCTCAGTTTCTGCGTGGCGGTGCATTTAAACCACGCAGTTCACCATACGCATTCCAGGGTCTCGGAGAAAAAGGTTTGGAAATCCTTGCACGGGCAAGGGAAAAGACCGGGCTATCAATTGTCACTGAAGTTCTTTCGGAAATTGATGTGCCACTGGTATATAAATATGCTGACATATTCCAGATTGGGGCAAGGAATATGCAGAATTTCCCTTTATTGAGAACAGTAGGACGCTTTAACAAACCAGTGCTTTTAAAACGTGGTATGTCGGCAACAATTGAAGAGTGGCTAATGGCAGCAGAATATATTCTTGCTGAAGGAAATCAAAATGTGATACTTTGTGAAAGGGGTATAAGAACTTTTGAGACATATACGAGAAATACGCTTGACATCAGTGCGGTTCCAGTGATTAAACGTTTTTCGCATTTGCCGATTATTATAGACCCGAGCCATGCTTCAGGCGACTGGCATTATGTGAACTCACTGACAAAAGCGGGAATTGCTGCAGGCGCTGATGGTATAATTATTGAGGTCCATCCAGACCCGGCAAATGCACTTTCTGATGGTAAACAGTCATTGAAGTTTGAGGTATTCAAACAGTTGATGCATGATGTAAAAAGGATTGCTCAGGCAACGGGCAGGTCATTATGAACAGGAAAGAGTCAATTGCCTATTATCAGGGAACTGCTGGTGCGTATAGTGAACTTGCGGCAAAAATTTTCTTTGGTAGTGCGGTTAGGACTGAAGGGTTGGTCCGTTTTGAAGATATTTTCTTAAAATTGTCTGAAAACCATGAGCATTATGGTATTTTACCCATTGAAAATTCATTGATGGGTAGTATTCACAGAAATTATGACCTTTTATTGAATAATGATGTCTGGATAATCGGTGAGGTAGAATTGAGGATTACTTATAATCTTTTTATGCTTGAAAGAAAATCATCAATCAAAGAGATATGGGCACATCCCTCAGTGCTTGAGCAATGCCGTGAATTTATTGCCCAGAATCAGAATTACCGCATTGTGCCGTTCTTTGATTCTGCTGGTGCGGCAGAGCTTGCTAAAAAAGAAAATAGAAATGATATTGGTATTATTGCCGGGCCCCAGATCGGTGAAATCTATGGTTTAAAGTGCATCAAATCAGGCATAGAAGATAATCCAAATAATTTTACCCGCTTTCTTATTCTCTCAATGAAAGAAAAAAATTATGACGGTGATAATGCCAAAACCTCAGTTGTCTTTGGACTGAAGAATGCACCAGGTGTGCTTTTTCGCTGTTTGAGCATCTTTGCCCTGCGGAATATTGACCTTCTAAAACTTGAATCACGACCAATCATTGGTAAACCCTGGGAATACATATTTTACATTGATTTGAAAGGCAGTATTAGAGAGATTAATTGCAAGAGCGCAATTGAAACATTGAATGAGGTTTCAATATTTTTTAAATTTCTCGGTAGTTACCCGGTAATAAAGGAGCATAATTATGGATTTAATTGTGAAAAATTGTAAAAAGGTTGAAGGCAGAATCTTTGTGGGTGGGGATAAATCAATAACCCATCGGAGTTTAATACTTGCTTCAATTGCTCAGGGTGAAACAGAAATTAATAATTATTCGTATGCTGAAGACTGTTTTTCCACATTGAATTGTATGAAAAAATTAGGAGTGGAAATTGAAAGGGATAGAAATACAATCTATGTTAAGGGCAGGGGCATTGATGGTTTGAGCGAGCCCGATGACATACTGGATTGCGGAAATTCAGGAACAACGATGCGCCTTCTCGCCGGTGTCCTTGCGGGCCAGAAATTTTATTCGGTTTTGAATGGTGATCAATCTTTAAGAAAGAGACCAATGAAACGTATAATTGAGCCATTAAATCTTATGGGTGCGAGGATAAATAGTCGTAAGGGTGGTTTTGCACCACTCAGTATTAAAGGGACTAAATTAAAAGGTATTGAATATGAACTGCCGATTGCCAGTGCCCAGGTTAAGTCTGCTCTGATGTTAGCTGGTCTCTATGCCAGTTCAGAGACGATTATCATTGAATCTGTGTTAGCAAGGGACCACACGGAAAGATTGTATGAATTTTATGGTATTAGATTCAGACGCGAGGGTAAAAAAATAGTAGTATATCCTGTTGAGCAGTTTAAGGGGAGAATAATTGATGTCCCGAATGATATTTCATCTGCTGCATTTTTTATTGTCCTTGGCTTAATGTTGGCAGAGAATAATTTGATTTTAAAGAATACCGGGACCAATCCATTACGCTATGGTGTGATTGATGTTTTGAAGGGCGCAGGCGCTAATATCACAACAAAAGAGCCGAAAATGTGTGCTGGCGAACCAGTTGCTGATATTGTTGTTAAAAAATCGGAATTAAAACCTTTTTATATTGGTGGCGAAGTGATACCGAAATTAATTGATGAAATACCGGTGTTAACAGTGCTCGCAACACAGTTAAATGGGGAGACAATGATTAATGATGCACAGGAGTTGAGGGTGAAGGAGACAGACCGCATAAAAGCAATCACAAATGAATTGACAAAGATGGGTGCAGATATACAAGAAAAGGATGATGGATTGGTGATAAATGGTCCTTCAAGATTGAAGGGGTGTGTATGTAACAGTTATAATGACCACAGGATTGCAATGGCATTAGCAATTGCGGGGTTGATTGCCGAAGGTAACACTATAGTTAAAGATTCTGATTGTATCTCAATCTCATTCCCATCTTTTATCGGGCTTTTAAAGCAGGTTGCAGGTGATGATTATGTCCATACAAAATATTAAACAGAAGTCAGTTGTTTTTCATACTGCACCACTTTCGGTCTTTGAAATTTTATACAAACACGAACCATACGCATTCTTATATGAATCGCTTGAGCAGAGTGGTGAGAGAGGAAGATATTCGTTTATCGGTGCAAAGCCGTCGGTTATAGTTAAAGCGAAAGGGCTTCACATTGAAATACGGGAGAAAAATAAACAGGTAATAAAAAAGGGAAATCCATTTGAAATCCTGCGCAATTATCTTGAAAGAATAAAACATCCTTTGAGATTGGCACCATTTTCTGGTGGTGCAGTTGGATATGTGGCTTATGATGCAATAAGATATTTTGAAAGGATACCGGATAAGAATCCTGATGAACTGGATATTCCTGAACTATATTTTATCTTTCCTGAAGAATTGATTCTATTTGACCACAAGTATAGAATCGCACATATAGTTTGTTATCATAAAGATGAGGGTCGCATTTCTTATCTGGATGAGATATTAAAATCAAAGCTAATTAGAAAATCTAAAATGGTTTCAAGGCATAGAGGAGTCAGTTGTGAATCAAATTTTACACCTCAGGAATTTTATAGGATAGTGAAGATGGCAAAGAAATATATTTCAGCGGGCGATATATTCCAGGTCGTCCTTTCCCAGCGTTTTAAAACAGAGACCGATATTCCACCACTTGATATCTATTGTGGCTTACGTATAACCAACCCTTCTCCATATATGTATTATCTCAAACTTGATGATATTGCAATTCTTGGTTCATCACCAGAGATACTTATTAAATTGAGAAATCACACCGCAATTTCACGACCACTTGCTGGAACACGGCAGAGAGGAGTTAATAAAAGGGAAGATTTCAGATTTGAGAAAGAATTATTGAAAGATGAAAAAGAGATTGCTGAGCATATAATGCTTGTTGACCTTGCCCGCAATGACCTGGGTCGTGTATGTAAATATGGTTCAGTAAAGGTCACAGAATTATTAATGATTGAAAAATATTCAAAGGTAATGCACCTTGTCTCAAATGTTGTAGGTAAATTGCGAAATGATTGCGATGCAACAGATTTGTTCAGGGCAACATTTCCTGCAGGCACAGTTTCGGGCGCACCCAAGATAAGGGCGATGGAGATTATTGATGAGCTTGAACCGGTTAGAAGGGGTTTGTATGCTGGTGCCATTGGTTATTTTGATTTTTCCGGAAACATGGATTTCTGCATTGCCATTCGCACAATATTGTTAAAGGACAGCATTGCATATATCCAGGGTGGGGCAGGGATTGTAGCTGATTCCATTCCCGAGAACGAGTATCAGGAAACCATTAATAAGACAAAGGCATTGATGCAGGCACTGGAGCAGATATGATAGTATTAATTGACAATTATGATTCATTTGTTTATAATCTTGCACAATATTTAGGAGAAATGGGTGAAACATTGGTGATCTATCGTAATGACCAGATATCATTTAAAAAAATAAAACAGTTAAAACCCGATTATATTATTATTTCACCGGGACCAAAAAAACCAGTTGATGCGGGAATGACCTGTAAAATTATTGAGCATTTTGCCGACAAAATTCCTTTGCTGGGCGTATGTCTGGGACATCAAGCGATTGCTGAAGTATTTGGTGCAGAGATTATCAGGGCAGAGATTGTGATACATGGAAAAACATCGCCTGTTTACCATGACGGAAAGACAATCTTTAAAGGAATTAAAAGTCCATTTTTTGCAACCCGTTACCATTCTTTGATTGTTGATTATGATACAATCCCTGACTGCTTGGAAGTTTCTGCATACACAGACAAAGGGGTGATAATGGGAATCAGACATAGTGAACTTTGTGTAGAAGGGGTTCAATTCCATCCTGAATCAATACTTACAAAGGCAGGGAAAAAAATATTAAAAAATTTTCTTGAATACTACAAAAGGAGATAATGTGCGTATCATAGAATATAAAAATCTTAAAAGCAGTTTCTTTGAAAACACTAAAAAATCTGAAATGCCGATTGTTAACGAAATCATAAAAAGTGTCAGGAAATATGGTGATAGGGCAGTGAAAGAATACACGAAAAAATTTGATAAAGTTATATTAAGGCAAATTAGGGTTGAGGCAGAGGAAATACAGGGGGCATTTCAAAAAATAGACTCAGGTCTATTAAAAATACTGAACAGGGCAAGGTTGAATATTGAAAGTTTTTCACGGGCGCAGCTTAGACAATTGAAAGATTTTACTGAAGAGATTACAGCCGGTGTTATCGCAGAACAGCGGGTAATCCCCATAAATAGAGTTGGCATCTATGTGCCTGGTGGAAGGTATCCCCTTGTTTCCACAGCCTTGATGTGTGGTGTTCCAGCAATTGTTGCTGGGGTACGAGAGGTTGTTCTATGCTCGCCACCCACTTATCATAATACAATTCATCCATTAATTCTTGCCACTGCCAGACTCATCGGTGTTAAAGAAATCTATAAAATTGGTGGTGCACAGGCAATTGCAGCAATGGCTTATGGCACAGAGACCATTAGACCTGTAGATAAGATCTTTGGTCCGGGTAATGCCTATGTTACTTTTGCAAAAAAGATGGTCTTCGGAGATGTAGGTGTAGATTTTATTGCCGGACCGAGCGAGATTATGATTATCGCAGATGGTTCTGCAGAGCCAGAGATTATTGCTACAGACCTGTTAAGCCAGGCAGAACACGATATAGATGCAATACCTGTACTTGTTACTACTTCACACTTGCTCGCAAAAAAGGTAGATGCGGAAATAAAAAAACAGCTGACTGTGCTAAAGACGGGTGAGGTTGCAAAGAAAGCATTGAACAAAAATGGTCTAATAATCTTTGTCAAAAATATTGAACAGGCAATTGAGATTGCGAACAAAAAGGCGCCAGAACATCTGGAATTACAGGTAAAGAATGCGGAGAGATATGTGGATAGACTGAAAAATTATGGTTCACTCTTTGTGGGCACATACTCAGCAGAGGTCCTTGGAGACTATTGTGCTGGAATAAATCATACCCTGCCTACAAATTCATCCGCACGCTATACAGGTGGACTACATATAAAAGATTTTTTGAAGCTGCAGACAGTTCTTATAGTTACAAAAAAAGGTTTAATAAATCTTAGCACAATTGCTGAAGAATTGAGTAAAATAGAAGGTTTAAGCGGACATACACAGGCAATAAAAATAAGAGAAGTTAATTGATTAAGATTTTTTCGGCTTCTCCTTTAATTGTTTTTTCAGATAATCTACCAATTTGTTAAAGCCTTTGCCTGTCCTTGCTGAAACTTCAAAGATTTTTGCCTTCGGATTTTTATCCAGGATATTTTTCCTTGCCTTTTTTATATTGAAGTCAAGATGGGATAAGAGGTCAGTTTTATTAATAATAACTAATTTTGCAAGATGGAAAAGCAATGGATACTTTAATGGTTTATCATCGCCTTCAGGTGCAGATAGAATTGCGATTTTATAATCTTCACCAACCTCAAATTCTGCTGGACAGACAAGATTGCCGACATTTTCAATAAGGATTAAATCATAAGATTTTTTAATTTTGGGTAATACCTGGGCAATCATAAAGGCATCAAGATGGCATTCAGTCACAGTATTTATCTGAATAGTATCTATCTTTAGTTTGCTCAGTTTTTCGCTATCAATTGAACCTTTTATATCACCTTCAATCACAAGGATTTTATATTCTTTTTTTAATTTTTTGACAAGCTGACCAATAACCGATGTTTTACCCGAACCTGGTGAACCGATAATGTTTAGCACCAGGCTATTTGTTCGGTCAAAAAATTTTCTATTTTCTTTTGCCCTCTCCTGATTGGAGACGAGCACTGGTTTAAGAATATCTATTTTCATATTCTCCTTTCTCTCTAATTTAATTATTCTCCTTCAATGGACTCTACATAAAATTCCCTGCCAGTGATTACATCTATATCTATTCCTCCACACTGCGGGCAGATAAACAAAGGTTCTCCAATGTCACTTTCGTAATTGCAGTTTTTACACTTTACCCGAATAGGAATCTCATAAAACTCAAGTTTTGCATTTTCACACCTTGTTCCATTTTTCAGATAACTAAAATAAAAATTGATTGCTTCAGGAGAAAAACCTGTGAATTTACCTAATTTTATCTTTATCAAACGGACAATTTTTATTTTATTTTTTTCTGCCTCTTGATTACAGAGGTCAACCAGCGATTTTGTTACACTGTATTCATGCATTACTTGACTATAGCAAATTTACAGACTCTTTTCCCTGAGGCAGAACTGACCAGGGCAAAGTATAATCCGCTGCTTGTTTTTTCTGGAATATGCCACAAAACTTCACCGAAGGAGTTGGGTAACAAATTTTTCTCAAGCAATCTGCCAGCGATAGAATAAATATTGACTGAGGCATCAGCAGGTATATTCTTTATTCTCAATATTGAACCTCTTATTACAGGATTAGGATAGATTAAGATACTATCCAGAGGCATTGTAGTATCCCTTACAACTTCTAATTTTAATAAGCCTGTTTCTCCACCAAGCCAGAGGCAGGAACGAAGAGGGTCATAGTAGAATCCCTGAACCTGAATGATTTCATTGCCGACAGATATAAATTCAATACTTATATTCAATTCTTGAAAAGTGAATTTATTCAAGACCTTATATTGGGGGTCATAAAAATATATCCCGTTACCAGCCATTATCCAGATTCTACCTTCCCCATCAGAAAGGACATCATAGATTGTAGTATTGTTAAAGTCCTGAATTCCACTGAAGAGATTGTTTTCAAAAATGGATACACCAAAGTCATTAGCAATAAATACTCTATTTTTTTCATCAACTGTTATTCCGGAGCAGTAATGGGAAAGTAATCCGTCTGATTTTCCATATTTTTTATTTATATCATCTCCACGGTCAAATAATGTTCCTTTTGTATCTATCATCAATACACCGCCTGCAGCGTCAAAGACTGTGCTCCAGACTCTTGAACTTGAATCTATTGCCATCTCCACTTCAAAGCCCGGTGTGCGGTCGCCCAGGAAATAAGCATTATTCAGGGAGGAATCATATACCCATATTTTATCCGAAGGTCCAGCAAGGGATAGATACATATTATTTCTTAAATCAAATTTCATATCCCAGATTGCAACGGTGCTATCTATTCCAAGGTATCTCTGTCTCAGGTAAGACCAGGAATTATTTTGAGGGTCAAATGCACAGGCGAGCAGGGAGTCTGTATAATGGAATGCAAACCAGACTTTTTTATCTGGTGCGGTTACACAACGATGGACAAATTTTGTGGGAATAAATGAATCCTGGCAAAATGTCTTCCATTCTTTATTATCCATTAGCCAGCTGACACCGCGGGATTCAATAGTCCGTCTGCCATGGGCAATAAAGACACCCGCCTGATTTGCAGTAATACTACAGATATGATTTGAACCGAGGCAGTTGTCCTTTTTCAGATGCCAGTAGTGATTTGTAGAATTATAAATACCAATGCCCTCACCAAAATAATCAAGTTCATAGCGATTGCCTGTAGCACAGAACCATATTCCATTATAGGTTTCCACGGCATTAATCTTTGTCAGGTAGGGCAGGCTATCCTTGCGAATATTTAAAATTCCATCGGCATATACTCCTATCTGTCGTGTAGAGTCAAGGCAGAGCAAAAGAGAATCACCAGCTGGTGCAATATCAATAATTTTATATCCTGACAATAGTGTATCAAAATGATTTCCGGTAAAACTATTCAGTCCTGCATCAGTGGCAATATACACAGTGCCATTAATAATTTTTATCTTTTTTATGTTATTATTGAGAAGCCCATTCTCTGTCCCATAGACTGTGTAATTTGAAAAATCTTTTGTGAATCTTGTTATTTTGTCATCTGTGCCAATCCAGAAATTTGTATCTCCATCAATGGTCTGGATATTATTGGAGGTGAGTCCCTGATAATCATATATCTTTAAAATAATATCATCCTGAAAATCTTCTGGTGTGCCTTTTAGACCGATTACTAACAATCCATTTTCCGTGCCAACAAGAACCGTATCATTCAAGCAATAGATTGTATTTACTCGTGTGCAAGGCAAACATTCTAATGGATAGAGGTGAATATTTTTTGATACAGGATTAAGTTGTATCAATCCTGCATCACAGCCTGCCCAGATATTGCCTGCGCTATCCATTGCAATGCAGTTCTGGCGGTTCATTGGTAATCCATCAGTATTGGTAAAAACCTGGAATGTATTTCTTAAATAATTATATGAGACAATGCCACCATTTGTTGCTCCATAAATAGTGGAATCATATACAACAATATCATAAAAATAGTTGTGATTTGTATAGTAGGTGGGTCGGAAAGAAATACTGAGCAAAAAAAATTTTATTATTAAATTCATTTACATAGCCATTTTTTGTTAAATATGGACATTAGTCGTAATTTCCACACTAACCAGAATGCCTCCCAGATTATTCTTTTTGACATTTTTGATGTACCTGCCCTTCTTTCCACAAAGATAATGGGAATCTCTTTTATGGGCAAGCCAGCACAATAGACACCGGATACACTTTGTATCTGAAACCCATAGCCGTCAACCTTGAATCTCTGCCAGTTTACGCTCTGGAGCGCCTTACGGGAGTAACATTTAAAACCACTGGTCAGGTCTTTGACCGGGACACCTGTTACCATACGTGCAAACATACAGGCAAAAAAAGATAACAGTAATCTCTTCATTGGCCAGTTAACAACACTCACGCCATTAATATACCGTGAGCCTATAATCAGGTCATATTTATCAAGCAATTCAATAAATCTGGGCAGGTCATTGGGGTCGTGGGAAAAATCTGCATCCATCTCAAAGACAAAATCGTAATTATGTTCAAGTGCATATCCAAATCCAGTGACATAAGCAGTCCCCAATCCCATTTTTTTAGGTCTCTTTATAATATGGATTCTATCATCATTTTTAGATAGGTTTTCTACAATGGTGGCAGTGTTATCCTGGGAATTATCATCAATTATCAAAATTTCAAGTTGATTAGATATTGATAAAACCTTTGTAATAATTTTTTCTATGTTGACTGCCTCATTATAGGTAGGGATTATCACTAATCCGCGTTTCATTGTTTTATTATATACAAATTTATTGTTATGTCAACTATACGATATTACTAAAAAAAACAAGATTGGGGTAAGAGGGCGCAACCAATCTCAGTAATACATTTGATGATGTAATGTGAAATTGGTTGCGCCCTCAATTGGCAAGTTATTTCAGCAGTATGGTTTTTTCAATTTGTTTGTAATCACCTGCTTCCAGGCGAACAAAATAGACTCCCGCAGGCAACCTGCGACCCAGCTCATCTGAACCAGACCACAAAACATAATTAAATTGGTAATTGGTTAAATATTTAAATTGTTTCACCAATCTGCCAGTCGCATCATAAATCCGCAATGATGCTTCGGATTTGGAATTTGGGATTTGGAATTCAATTGTAAGATTTTTGTTAAATGGATTTGGATATACTGCGAGATGGAACCTGCCATAATCATTATTTGGTAAATCAGTGATTCCTACATAGGAAGTAAGATTGCCAACTTCCCAATCAAGTAGTGCAGGGTTATTTGGAGTTTTCGTCATCCGATAGAACAGTGCCTTTAATCGTAGAGTATTATAAGTTACGGTATCAGTTACAAGGTTCATCTTGACTGTGTCAACAGCCAGGGTTGTAAACTTACCTGTAGAATTGCCAGGAATCAGTGAGTTGGGTACTAATTGCCAGGTTGAGCCATTGTAATATTCAACTTGAATGCCTATTGAATCTCCAGCAGTTGCCTTGCGCCACACAACATCGCCCCAGCGGGGTCGGGCATAAGTTTTTGACAGTTCAGAATAGACCACAGGTGTTCCGGTCAAGGTGCCACTATTGTTTTGATAAGTATAGGAATAAAAGACTACGACATTGTCAGTGGCACATGCCCAACCCCAGTGAGAGCTTGTTGTGCTGTCACTGAAGAACCATTCAAACTGCACCGAATCACAGGGTAATTGTGCAGTCAGGTCAATATTAGCAGTGCCATTAACACTTGTCGTATACTCAGCAATATTTGCCCAGGCGGTCCAGGCACCACCAGTTCTCTTGCGGAATTTCACACGGAGTTTTTCTCCGGTTTCATATACGCGGAAACCGTAGCCATAAGAAATTCTCAGATTGGCAGCTGTGGGTGGAACATAAATTTTGGGAGAGATCAGTTCTTCATTATTGTTTATAACACCACTGCCTGCGTCATCATCTGAATAATAGGCATACGCAGTGCCATAATCGGGTGGGGTATAGCTGCCTAAATCGGTTGTTGTTCCGGTTGTCCAGTAATAATTGTCGCCATTCCCATTTACTACAGTCCATCCTGCAGGCATGCCAGATTCAAAATTCGCAAAGAGAAGGGTATCTTCTACATAGCCTACAGGTTGTAATACTACGCTGTCACCCTGAACCTGTGTCATATTGAATGTGCAATTTTTGAATTGTGCATAAGTAGTCTGGAACCAGGAGCAGGTGTTAGCAGGAATATTAAGATTAATTGTGAATGACCTGCGGCTGGTTGCTGCTGACCACATTCCACCAGTCGTTGTATCAGCAGCCTTTGCTTTCCACCAATAAGTCACACCATTGGAGAGTGCCACAGGGAGGATATAATTTGCTATTGAACCACTGGCATAGATACCAGTAGTGACACTGTCCTGTGTAGTAAATGCAGTATCAGTAGACCAATAAATTCTATATCTAACCGGGTCTCCCTGAGGGTCGGTTGTGGTCAATTTGAAGACCGGATTCAATGTGGAGAATTTCGCATAATCAAAAGGTGCAACAATAGTGGGGGTAAAAGGTGTCCCTGGATATGGTGTAGCATTTACGGCATTTAAGGCATCTATTCTGCCAGCACCAAAATCATTGTCTTTTCCAGAAGGTCCTAAATCAACTGCCGTAACCTGGAGAATACTATCAATCTCCTGCCTTGTAAGATAGGGATTTTTCTGGAGCATTAATGCTACTGTTCCTGCAACATGGGGAGTTGCCATAGAAGTTCCGTTCCAACCATCAAGGTAGCCATTATTACTATTGTAGGCGCAGGACTTAATATTTACACCGGGCGCAGAGACATCAGGTTTGGTCAGGCCCGGTGGATAGGTATAATCGTTGTATCCAGTGACAGTATCCCAGGTGACCGGACCAGGGCTTGAAAATGAGGCGATTGCATCATTTATATCTGTGGCACCGATACTGATTACATTGGATTGAGCGCCAGTGGAACCATTCTGGGGATGGCGCCAGGGTGAAGGCACACTGCCCGGGCATCTTAGTGCGTATGGTGGGATATCAACACCCCGTTCATTACCAGCAGCAACAATCATAACAACGCCTGCAGCACCGACATTATTGCATGCAGTGCGCCAGCTCGCCGCCCTTGGGCTCCAGGCATAGCGCCAACCCAAAGACATCGTGATTAAATCACCACCGTGAGTTGGTGAGAGGGGTGGAGAAACAACAAATTGCATTGCATCCCAAACCTGATTTTCCGCAATTGTATCGGCCACTGTTCTTACCCTTAAAGCCATAATCTGGGCATCAGGTGCAACTCCGCATTGAGAGCCAGCCGTGCCGTCAGATGCGACACTCCCTGCTGTATGGGTGCCATGGCCATGGGCATCCATCGGGTCATTGTTGTCATTTTCAAAATTCCAACCATGATTTGGATAATTTGGGTCAGTCCAGAGATGGTCTGCAAGGTCAACATGATTATAATTACAGCCGGTGTCAATATGGCCCACAACAATTCCCAGTCCAGTGAAACCAAGGGGCCAAACCTGGTCGGCCCTGATTTTGGATACACCCCAGGCAATTTCCCGGGTTTTGTCAGCAGGTGCAACTAAAGATTTTGGTTTTTCAAGTTCAATCGGCTTCAGGTCATAATCAATATAGAATATCTCTCTATAATTCTCAAGTTCAGCGATGACCTCTCTTGTGGCTTCGCAGTAGATTGCATTTAATATCCACAAGGACTGGATATTTCTAACAAGATTCAGTTTTTCCTTTTGCTTTAATAAATCAATGAGTGTTCTTTGATGTTCCTTTGAAAAATTCTGCAGTATCTCAGCAACCTGCGCCCTCCTTTGTGGTTTTGGTAAATTTTCTACTGCCGTAGTTAAGTCATTGAGGTTCATCTGTTTTTTCAATACAATGTCAATCGGTATCAGGTCAGTAGATTTTGCACCTGACATCACATTCTTTAATTCCGGACTTATGAGAGCAAAGACCGGAATTATGATTATGAAACAACACATAATCAATCTTTTCATATTTGTCTCCTTTTTTAAGTAAGATTATACTTTTTATTTATGTTAAATTTGTTTTTTTAAGTCACCCCCTTTCAGACCCGAGTCTTGGTAATAGTTTAGTTTTTCACAAAACTCTAACTTTATTGGTCCTCATAGCGAAATTCATATAATATATTATATTCAAAATTTGCTGTTTATCAAGACCTAAGATCAATTTCTAAAACACATTTCAAGATATTCAGGGGGATACCCCCTGAAAAGATCGTTAATCGTTTAACGGTTACGAAGCCCGTATCGTCCATAGGCGGATAAATCCGAAATTCTAAATACGAAATCCTAAACAAATCCCAAAT
>JBBINQ010000063.1:0-13539 GCA_037443805.1 Caldifarciminota bacterium
GCAAAATGTCAAGTAAAACTTACAAAAAAACATCACCGAGTATTCCCTTCTATATTAGGTCCACAAAATAATACACTTTGCCAGTAGAGCAAAAATATTCTATAACTGTGATGTTTCGGGATCAACCTTTTAAGTGTGAAGATTTAACCTTAATTCGGCCATACTTTTTAAAGTATTAGGGATGCGTGTTAAATTTTGCTTAAGATGGTTGACTGCGGTTATAAAAATTATATAATTATTATAGAATGTTTCAATCATTAAATGAATTTAAATTCGCCGCTGAAACAGGTAAAAGTTACATAATATATTTTTTGAAATTCTGGCAGGTTGATAATGATTACATTATAAAATACCAGATCAGGGCACCTGACCGAGATTTTTTCTGGTTTGGCAGAATCTCAAAGGAACGAGCATTGATTGACTTGAAGATTAGTTCAGAAACCGCCCGAACAATGAAAAATGATGAACTGGAACAGAAAATAAAAGAACATCTAATGATTTTATTCACATCCGTATTGAAAAAAGGGCTGGATAAAGGATTTGAAGAACCAGATACCGAATTTGTATTTTATAAAGAACCATTTGTTACAAAGCGAATATGGAAAGAAAAATAGAGCGGTCATACAGTTAAATAATAAACATATAGTCCTGTGCTTGCATTCAGCAGAATAATGGATATAATTTAATGTGAAAAAATTTTTACTCCTTGATGGTCATTCTTTAATATTCCGTGCCTATTTTGCCTTCATAAAAAATCCTTTAAAGAACTCAAAAGGTCAGAACACCTCTGGAATCTTTGGTTTTTTAAATACATTCAAGCGGATTAAAGCAAGATTTGCCAGCGATTATATCTGCATTGTTTTTGATGCACCAGGTGAGACATTCAGGGATAGATTATTTAAGGAATATAAAGCAACGCGACCACCCGCACCAAAGGACATCCCATTTCAGTTAGAAAAAACAAAAGAACTCGCAAATTTTTTGGGCATAAAAATTTATGAGATTCCCGGATATGAAGCAGACGATGTGCTTGCTACACTTGCTAAAAGGTTGCAGGATTATGGAGAAGTCTATATTGTTACCTCAGATAAAGACCTTTTGCAACTTATTACTAAGAATATTTTTATTTATGATGCCTTTAATGATATAATCTACGATGAAAATCGTGTTCAAGAAAAATTTGGTATTCCACCCACACAAATAGGTGATTATCTTGCCCTGTGCGGTGATACAATTGATAATATTCCAGGTGTACCTGGTATTGGTCCGCAAAGGGCAAGAGACATATTAAAAAAATATTCCAGCCTTCAGGAAGCAATGGAAAAAGAACCGAGACTCGTTGAACATCACGATATTCTGCTCTTATCAAAGAGACTTGTAGCACTTGAAACTGATGTTCCTGTTAATATCGGCTCAGAAGATTTGATGGCAAAGGAACCAGATTCAAGTAAACTTCTTAAAATACTTTCAGAACTTGAGTTTCATTCCTTAATCAAGGATTTTGCAAAACAGACCAATTCAGAAATAGTCATCAAAGACATACAACCTTCTAAAGAGCAAATAAAAAATCTGATTGGTGTCTGCTTAAAAGATGACCAATTATTTATCAGCATAAAAGAAGGTGAACTGTCTATCACAAATTTAACTGAATCCATAAAGATTTTATCTGACCCACAAATAACAAAGATAGGCTACGACCTTAAAGATACTATAAAAGTTACTCCTATAAATTCACCAATATTTGACATCAGAATCTGTTCCTGGCTCATTGACCCGAATATAAAAAAGGATGGCTTTGATGATATCTGTTTAAAATATCTGAACCAATATGTTGAAGTCAAACCCGAAGTAATTGCGCCAATGTCACTTAAATTGTATCCCATATTAAAGAGTAAACTTGAAGAAATTAATGAGTGGGAATTATATAACAAGATTGAAGAACCATTGATCTTTGTGCTTGCGCAGATGGAAAAAAGAGGTGTTGGTATTGATGTACCATTTTTGAAGCAGTTTAAAACACAACTTGAGAAAAAAATGGATTGCCTAATAAATGAATGCCACAAAATAGCCGGAACTATCTTCAACATTAATTCACCAAAACAACTTGCCCAAATTTTATTTGATCGTTTAAAACTGCCGCCTGTAAAAAAAGTTAAATCTCATTATTCTACTGACTTTGAAGTATTACAACAATTGAGTTCAAAACATGAACTGCCTCGTAAAATTGTTGAATACCGTGAACTCTCTAAAATATTAAGCACGTATATTGAACCATTGATAACCCTTGCCAAGAATAACCGAATCCACACCACCTTTAATCAAACCGGCACTACTACTGGAAGATTATCATCAAATAATCCTAATATCCAGAACATACCCATCAGGAGCAGTTTGGGAAATGAATTAAGAAAGGCATTTATTGCCCAGAATGGATTCTTACTCATTTCTGCTGACTATTCACAGATTGAATTGAGAATCCTCGCCCATATTACAAAAGATAAAAATCTGATTGAAGCATTTAGAGCACAGCGTGATATACACAATCATACTGCTTCATTGATATTTAACAAATCTGAAGAAAGTGTCAGTGAGCAGGAAAGACGCATTGCCAAAGTGGTAAATTATGGCTTGATTTATGGTATGAGCGACTATGGCCTTGCCCAGGAACTTGGTATTTCCAGGGAGCAAGCAAATCAATTTATTCAAAGTTATTATACCCTGTATCCAGGTGTTGAAGATTGGCGTAACCAGGCGATTGCAAATGTTGAAGACAAAGGATATGCAGAAACAATCTTTGGCAGAAAAAGGCCCATTCCTGAAATAAAATCAGAAAATTATAATCTAAGAGAAGCAGCAAAAAGATTAGCCATTAATACACCAATTCAAGGGACTGCTGCAGACCTGATAAAACTTGCAATGCTCTCCGCAGAAAAAAAACTAACTGAATTGAATTTCAAAAGTGGTCTATTATTATCCATCCATGACGAATTATTATTTGAGATTGAAAAAGAACGCATTGAAGAGGCAAAGGAAATAATCAAAGAGTCAATGGAGCAGGTCTGTGAATTTGAAATCCCCATTATAGTTGATATCAATATTGGGAAAAACTGGGCAGAGGCACATTGAAATAATCTCATTGCTTACAGCACTTGATAAACTCCAAATTATAGATATAATAGACTATGATTACGCGAAAATCTAAGATTGAAGATATCCTGAGAGATTTTCCAGAAAAAACAGGTATATTTGTGCAAATGGGCATACCCTGCCTTGTGTGTGGTGAACCTTTCTGGGGAACAGTTGAAGAACTATGTGAACGATATAATGTAGATATTGACTTACTGCTCAAGAAATTGAATAACAACGACAAAGGGGTTTGAATATGAAAAAATGGCTCTATTGTCCAGTTTGTAAAAGCAATCTATCAAAAAAAGAATCAAGTTTTGTCTGTCTTAAATGCGGCTGGTCTTATTATAATAACCCATTACCTGCAGTAGCAGGATTTGTTATGAATGAAAAGAACGAAATAGCCCTGATAAAGAGAGGAGTTGAACCAGGCAAAGGCTCCTGGGCATTACCATCAGGCTTTATTGAATCCAATGAAACACCTGAACAGGCAGTCTTGCGTGAATTAAAAGAAGAAACAGGATTGAATGGAAAAATCAAAGACTGTCTTGGCATCTATGTTGAGCCAACAAAAATTTATGGTAATGTATTACTTATTGGTTATGAAATTGAACTGGTTGGTGGAAAGATAAGACCGGATTCTGACACTACTGATGTGCGATTCTTCTCCAGTAATAAATTACCTAAGATTCCATTCCTGAGCCATCGCCAGGTCATTGCTCAAGGACTCAAGAATAGACTCTCCAGTGCTATCTATCTTGAGGTTCTCAAATCAAAGATTACCGAAGCAACAATTACTGATACCATCCTTTTCTATAAAGGAAGTATGGGTATAGATGCGAAGATTATGTCTGAAGCAAACATAAAACCTGGGGAAAAAGTTCAGGTCTTGAACTATGATAATGGTGAAAGGCTTGAGACCTATGTCATTGCTGAAAAACCAAATTCAAAGAAATTTATTCTTTATGGACCTGCTTCATTAAAGGGGAAAAAAGGACAGAGGCTCTGTATCCTCTCCTATGCATTTGTTCCTCAAAAAGAAGCAGAATCTTTCAAACCAAGAATTGTTATCCTTGGTAAAAATAACACCATTGAAAACATTAAAAAAGGATAATTTAAAAAATATTTATGGACCTGTGCCTTCACGCAGGCTCGGTTATTCGCTGGGTATTGATTTAGTTCCATATAAGACCTGTTCCTATAATTGTATCTATTGCCAACTGGGCAGAACAACCTCTCAGACAACAGAACGAAAGAAATATCTACCCACCAAAAAGATTCTCAAAGATTTAAAAAAAAACTTAAAACAGAATATATATATTGACTTCATAACTCTTTCTGGCTCAGGCGAACCAACACTCAATGCTGAAATTGGTATGCTCATTAAAGCAATAAAAAAAATAACAAACATTCCTGTCGCAGTCATCACAAATTCTTCACTTATGTATAAAAAGGCTGTACAGCAAGCCTTATTAAATGCCGACGCTGTATTGCCCACCTTCACTACGGCAAATCCAGCAACATTTAAAATGATACACCGTCCAATCCCTTCAATCACATTGGACCGAATCGTGGAAGGACTTGTCAATTTCCGTAAAATATATAAAGGACAAATATGGTTGGAATTGATGCTGATTAAAGGTTTTAATGATACAAAGCAGGAATTAAATTTATTAAAGAAAGCAATCAATAAAATAAAACCTGATAAAATCCAGCTGAACACCGTGGCGCGGCCACCGAGTGAGAAATATGCAAAGCCTCTTTCATTATCACAGTTAAATAAAATTAAAACAATATTTGGTAAAAATTGCGAGGTGGTGGCAGAATTTAAAAAACCATCTAATTTAATAAAATCAACAAATTGTGAAAAAAGTATTTTGGCATATTTAAAGAGGCGACCTGGAACACTTAATGATTTACAAAAAAGTTTAGGTATGAATGTAAACGAATTAATAAAAAATCTTGATAGACTTTTGACCACAAAAAAAATAAAAAAGAGAATACACGGAGGTATGATCTTTTATGAAGCACATTAAAATAATTGAGCCAAAAGATTTATCAAAGGAAGAACTACTTGATTTTATTCCTGACCTTGCCAAGAACTGGCTTGCCCATGACGGTCTCTGGTTTTTGGGTGTAGAAAAAAAGTATGGCATGGAATCGGCAATTGAAATTGATAGAGATGCATGGGAAAAATTTACAGTTATTGAAGCAGAAAGAATTATGAAGCGTTTTAAAATAACACCAAACAGTGGTATTCCGGCATTGATTCAAGCATTAAAATTCAGGCTCTATGCCTTTATCAATAAACAGGAAATTGTTGAAATAACTGATAAGAGATGTGTATTAAGAATGAATAATTGCCGAGTTCAGGAAGCAAGAGTTCGCAAAGGGCTACCTGATTTCCCCTGTAAACCTGTTGGCATTGTTGAGTATTCTTATTTTGCTAAAACAATAGATAGCCGAATTAATACCCGCTGTATCTGTTGCCCACCAGACCCGCACCCTGAAGAATATTTTTGCGCCTGGGAATTTGTTCTGGAAGATTAAAAATTATTTATCTTTAATCTTTTCCAACAATCTTAATGCCTCTGGTTTATCCTCAAGCACATAATCTGCTTCAAAGGTTGGATTTTTTATCTCCAGTACCCTATTCAAAAACCAGCGTGCTTTTTCATAATCTTTTTTCTTAATATAGACTTTAGCCATATCCACATAAAGGATTGTATAATTTGAATCTATAGCAATTGCCCGATCCAAGTATTCTATTGACCTGTTCAAATTTCCACCCATTAATCCAGGCAGTTCGTAATAGAGCATTGCCCCAGCATCCATTGCACCTGCATGTTTGGGATCAAGTTTTAATACAATATCTATCTCTTTTTTGATTTCAGGAACCAGACTGAGCGAATTTAGAACGCCTTTGGTCTGCCCGGTCCTACCCAGATTTACCATATACCAGAAGTGTGCCCAGGCAGAATTTTTATTTAAAGCCATCGCCTTTTTACCATATTCCATTCCCAGATTATAATTTTTCAATTTTTCTTCTTTGTTTGTTGCATTATCACCGATAATATAGTAAAGTTTGGAAAGTTCATAATTGGCGCGTAGATTATCGGGTTCATTTTTCACAATATCAGACAATATCTCAAGGCTCCTTGCCAAATTATCTTTATTCAGATGCCTTGTTTCATAAAGTTCAATTGCCTGCTCTATTCGTGCATTTACATCTTCGGCACTAACAAATACAAACAATAAAAGAATAATTATGCATATTTTACCTCTCATAAAATCTCCTTTTTTGATTCACCTGCTAATATTTTTTTTTCTTCAACATCGTCGCGATTGTAAAATAATTTATAACTTTTTGCTGGAACCTCTCATATCGGTATAAGAACAAAGGATTCTCTGAAATCTTAATTTTAAATGTTGCAGGGCTATCAGTAATATAGACTGCTTCTTTTTTTATACTTAAATCATCATTCCCGTTACCACCAAAACCATATTTGTATCCAGCCTGTTTAACCATATGTAAGATTGTTTTATTTATTCTGTTGAATGGGTAGGAAATAGAATCAATTGCTCCAAGATATTTTTCCAATACCCTCTTTGATTCAAATATTTCATATTCCAGTTCCTGTCTGCTCAATCTTGTGAGATTGCGATGGGTCATTGTATGTGAACCGAATAGAATTCCAGATTCCCTCATCTCTAAAATCTGCTGCCAGTTAAGATGACGATTTCTTTTATTGAAAAGCGAAATATCCCATAGATTTTCTTTCCCAATATAATCAACTATTAAAAATATAATTGCCGGACAACGATATTTTTTTAAGACTGGGAACACAAAATAATAAAGGTTTTCTTCGCCATCATCAAAAGTGATGACCACGCCATCGCGGTTCTGTCCGGGCAAAACTATATCATAACCATTTTTGTATATTAGATTAATAAAAGAATCAATCTGCTCTGGTGTATTCCAGGTGCCGCAAAACTGAAAATGGTCTATTACCCTATGAAACTGTAGCGCCTTTACCATTATTTTTTACCTGAGCAATCAATAGCCAACCTGTAAATGATATAATCAGAATTATCGCACCAAATATGATAAAAAGGTATTTCTTTGTAATAAATGTTGTTAGAGAGCCAACAAGCAATGCGCCAATAACAAATGTCAGGTTCAATAGCCAGTCGCGAAAAGAAAATATTCTTCCCCTCACCTCCTCATCAGCGTATTGGTGTATCAGGGTATCCTGACCAATAAAGATAGGCGATGCAGCAATTCCTACAATGAGTGCGATTAAAACAAACTGGTAAAATGCATTAATAAAAGGAAAGGTAAAAAGACCCACACTTATCAAAATAAAAGAATATATAATAAAAACCTTAAGGTCAAGATAGTGTCCCAGGGTTCCAGAGATATATGCACCAATTAGTAATCCGATTGCACCGACCGTAGCAAGCACACCAACCCCCCTTGTTCCCCATGACAAATCCTGTTGGATTGCAGGGATTGCAAGAACATATATTACGCTTCCGGCAATAATCATCAAAAAAATTGTTGCCATTGCAAAGCTGAGATTCTTTTGTTTAACAATATGCTTTATTGCCTGTAGCATCTCTTTTATAATTTTGAATATGCCATCGCGAACCATTAACAATAAATTTTGCGGCTTTAAATGCGTAATATCCTTAGTCTTCTCTTTCAAATTTACTTTCATTATATATAGCATAACCGCTGAAATTCCAAAGGTAATGGCATCAATAACAAAAGCCACAATCCACCCTGCAATTCCCAGCACATTTTTCCAGATCGGCCAATCTATGATAAGACCACCAGTCGCCATTCCCAAAAATGTTGCACCCCGTCCCACAAGATTAATAATTGAGTTTGCTGTAAGCAATCTCTTCTTTGAAACAAGGTTAGGGATTATTGCACTGCGTGCAGTATTAAAAAATAATGCAAGCAGAAACATAAAAAATACGATACCAAAAACAGGATAGATATTCTTTGTATAGATATACACCAGCGGTAGACTAATAGCACAAACCATCCTGAGAGTATCACAAATCACCATCACCTTTTTCTTGTGCCATCGGTCCACAAGAACCCCTGCTATTGGACCGAAGAGCAATACCGGCAGAGTTATAAACAGAGCAAGCTGGGAAAGTAAAAAAGGAGTCCTTTCCTTGGGAAACAATCCAATCAATGCAATCAGGGCTATATAATCAAGTTTATCTCCAAACTGACTAATGGTCTGAGAAAATACAAAGATTGAAAAATTTCTTATTTTAAGGATATTCCAGAATTTAACTGTTCTTATGGGACACCTCTGTATAAAAATCTAAAACCTTTTTTGCTACAATCTTCCAATCGTATTTTACCGCCTTTTCCCTGCCCATCTTACCAAATTGTTTCATTAATTCCGGATGCTTTAGTAGATAAATAATCTTTTCTGCAAGGGCATCAGGATTTTCTGGTTCAAAAAATAGACCTTCTACACCATCACTGAGGATTGTTCTATAACCGGGTATATCTGAAGCCACAATGGGTTTTCCTGTTGCCATCGCCTCAAGCAGGACAATACCAAAACTTTCAGCACCAGTTGCGGGTGAACAATAGATGTCACAGGAAGCATAGTAATGTGGTAGTTGCTCTGGTCCTACAAAGCCAACAAATATCACATTCTCTTTAATATGGTCCTCAATATAACGACAATAATAATGTTCTAAGAATCCTTCTCCTACAATAACCAATTTTGCATCGGGAAAATGTTTGACCACCTCAGGGAAAGCCATTAAAAGATATTTTAAGCCTTTGCGTGGTTCAAACCTTCCGACAAAAAGAATCTTCGGAGAATATTTCTTCAGTTCCTCAACTTCAGGCACATCAGGATGGAATCTTTGGGTATCAATGCCATTTGGTATAATGCGGTATTCGCCAATAGGAAAATACTTTAAGACGCAATCACGTGCAACAGTAGATACGGCAATCATCCCATCAATCCTGCGGAAATACTGCTCAAGCACAGGTTCCCACAAAACATAGCCAAAACTCTCCTCATAGGCAGAATGAAAAGTGACAAAGTTCTTTGCCTTTGAATATTTTATTGCCAGATAAGGTAATGCTGGTGCAAGTGCTCCATGGAGATGGATGATATCAAATTTTTCTGCCTCAAGGAAATGGCGCACCTGCCACGGTAAAGTTAGACCAAAACTCATTACTGAAAATGAACGATTCTTTGGAAATTTGATCGCCCTTCCCATGCGTATAATCTTCTCATCCACATAAGGATAATTTTTACCAAATGATGGTGCAAGAATCTTTGTTTGATGACCCATCTGGTTCAAGTTTTTCCAGAGATGTAGTATGTGTTCTGAAATCCCTCCGGTATGGGGATAAAAAATATCAGAAACGAGCAGTATCTTCAATCAACACCTCCAGTATGACCAAAACCACCAACACCTCGTGCGGTTTTGTTCAAGTTTGCAACCTTTTTAAATTTAACTTTTACAACACGACTGAAGACCATCTGAGCAATTCTATCACCCCTTTTTATACGCACACAATTTTTTCCATAATTAAATAAAATTACTTTTATCTCACCACGATAATCAGCATCTATTGTGCCTGGTGCATTCAGTATACCAATGCCATACTTTGATGCCAAACCACTACGCGGTCTGACCTGTGCTTCATATCCTTCTGGTAGTTCAATACTAATTCCGGTAGGCACCATACAAAATTCATTCGGTTTTAATGTGATTGTTTTTTCTATATCTGCACAAAGGTCACAGCCTGCTGAATGCGGAGTCTGATACTCCGGGATAAAATTTCCTTTTATCTTAACCAATAATTTTTCAGCCTTTTTATTTTCCGCGATTTTGGATTTCCGAAGCTTAGACATCTTTATCTTCACTCTATCCATTCCGGGTGAAAAACGAACCACTGGTCAGGGTACTGGCCAATAAGGGATTCAAACCTTTTTATTATATGAGTATTAAATTCGTCTTCGCTTTTAAATATATTGACCGATTCAACAATACCTAAATAACGTTTATTATAACCTTTCTTATTTAAAAGAACCATGTATCCAATGACCACAGGTATCTTCTTCTTCACAATGATTCCTGCCAGATTTACAGGAAAACTCCTTTTTCCGGAGAAAAATTTCATCACGATTCCCTGTTTTGTTATATCTCTGTCTGCAAGTACTGCAAGTACGCGATTATTTTTGATTGTATCAAGGATAGCATAACTTGACCGTGAGACCGGAAATGTTCTCAAACCAGTTGCCTCCCTGTGCTTTGTATACAGTCTAAACATTTCGGGCTCAGTTTCTTCAACCAGTGCGTTTATCGGATAGCCACATGCGGCAAGATAACTTCCAGCATAATCCCAATTACCAATATGCAGGGTAATTAAAATACAACCTTTTCCATATTTCAATGCAGTATCCAGATTTTCTAATCCCTCTGCAACAACATCTTTTATAACCTCAGTTTTTCTTAAAAATCCCAGACGGAAAAAATCAATCATACACCGGGCAAAATTCTCAAATGTGCGGCGGCAAAGATAAGAGTGCATTTCCTGATGTCCTGGCATAATGTAATAAAGATTTCGCAGTATATATCCTCTTTTCTTTTTAAGGAAAAAATAGCATAAACCACCAATAAAACGTGCAATCCTGTCCGTCACACTGAACGGTAGTATCTTCACCAATGCTATTCCGCATTTTTGTAATTTAACCGCAATATTCACTACCCAAATTTTTTTAGTCTTTATATTGTTCTAAGGCAATTGCAAGTACAGAGATAGCTTTTCTGATGTCTTCTTCCTTAAGCACATAAGCAATTCTTATCTGATTTTTACCTTTTTTTAATGTAGAATAAAAACCATTTGCAGGTGCGAGCATAACAGTGCTATTTTCGTGGCTGAAATCGGTCAAGAGCCACTGACAGAAACGGTCAGCATCCTTTACCGGTAAACTCAGCACAGTATAAAACGCACCCTCTGGTCTATGACCATAAACATCAGGAATCTCTTTTAAACATTCAAATAGAACATTACGCCGATGCTCATATTCTTTAATCATCGGCGTAATATATTTGTTAATATGCTTATATGCTGCAATTGCACCAACCTGTTCAAGAGTAGGAGGGCACAATCTTGCCTGGCAGAATCTTATTAGCGCATCCATAACCTCTTTATTACGACTGATAATACAACCGACCCGTGCACCACAGGCGGAAAACCTTTTTGATATTGAATCCATTAGAATTATGCGGTCCTCTATCTCGGGTAAGGACAGGGCACTGATATGGGTTTTACCATCATAGATAAATTCACGGTATACCTCATCAGATAGAATAAAAAGATTATACTTTTTAGCAAGTCGCTGGAGGATAAACATTTCTTCTTCAGTAAGCACAGTGCCCGTAGGGTTATTAGGGGTATTGATTAAGATCGCTCTTGTCCGACTGGTTATTCTTTTTTCTATGTCCGATACTGGAGGAAGATGGAATCCATTTTCAATCTTTGTTTCTATTGCCACCAGTTTTACATTTGACATTGTTGCCAGACCATTATAATTCGTATAGTATGGCTCAAACACAATGACTTCCTCTCTTGGGTCACAAACCGCCATCATCGCAAAAATTATCGCTTCACTACCGCCAATAGTTATCCAGATATTGTCCAGGTCCAGATTAAAACCAAGGTTCCGATAATAATCAAGCACAGCAAGCCGCAGGTCAAGAAGCCCACCTGAAGGACCATAGCCAAGAACCTTCTCTCTGTATTGTGCGATTGATTCAAAAATTTCTGATGGTGTTTCTATGTCTGGTTGCCCAATATTTAGATGAAAAACCATTACTCCCCTTTTTTTTGCCTCGTCAGCAAATGAAGATAGTTTTCTGATTGGCGAATAGGGCATGCGGTCTGCCCTTTTTGACAGATAATGTCCATTTATGTTATTTTTATCCATAATAGAATTATATTCAACAAGGTGCAAAAGTCAATTATTTTGGAAATAGCACCTTGACATTCAGAAAAATTTTTGTATAATTTACTTAAAAAATAATTGCGAATATGAAAAACAAGAAATCCATTAATTTTCTGCCGGCAAAATTTTTGAATAAAATTGATAGATTAAAAAATAGAATTGATGAACTCCAGAATGCGCTGCGCCGGTATCAGGAAATAAACAAGGCAGTTTTTGAGCATTCACCTGTAGGAATTACTATCCGGCGCGGCACTGGAGAACTGGTCTCATTTAATCAATCCTGGAAGAAAATATGGAATTTAACATATCGGCAAATTGTTGAAAATGAAAGAAAATGCAGAAACTGGAAGGTACGCCAACGCTATCCTTTTCTTAAAGATGCGATTCCCGCGGTTCAGAATATTTTTGATAAAGGCGGAGAAATATTTTTACCTGAAATACATGTTGTTGACCAGAATACAAATTTTGACAAGTGGATTTCCCAGCATTACTACGCAATTAAAAATATTCAAGGTAAGGTAGAACATGTTGTAACCATTACTCAGGATATAACTGAACAAAAACATACACTTAGTGCACTCCGGGAGAGTGAAGAGAAATTTAGAACGATTGTTAACAATGTAAACCTTGGGGTTTACCGTTCTACTAGTGCATCCCCAGGACATTTTTTGCAAGTTAATCCAGCATTTGCCCGAATGTTTGGTTATAATTCAATCAAAAAATTGTTAAGAACGCCCGTAGAAAAGTTCTATAAAAACCCCCGGGAGCGTATCCAGTTTCTCAGAGATGTTTCTATTAATGGAGAAGTGCAAGATAGAAAAATAGAGTTAAAACGATGTGACGGCTCTGTATTCTGGGCGTCCATATATGCCAAGGCACATTTTGATGAAAATGGCACTCTTAAATGGATAGATGGTGTGATTGAAGATATTACTGAACAAAAAATTATGGAAGAAAGACTGCACGCCCTTTCATTAACTGATGAACTCACCGGACTCTATAACCGTAGGGGATTTTTGACCCTTGCTGAACATCAATTAAAGCTTGCTCATCGCACAAAAAAATCTATCCTTTTACTTTTTATGGATATGGATAATCTTAAAGATATCAATGACGAATTCGGCCACACAATGGGTGACCAGGCATTGATTATCACAACAAAAATTCTCAAAAAGGCATTCAGAGAATCTGATATCATTGCCCGTATTGGTGGTGATGAATTTGTCGTCCTGACCCTGGAGATTAAAAAGACAAGTGGTAGTGCATTTTATGACCGTCTGAAACAAAACCTTGATAAATTTAATAAAATATCCCATCTTCCTTTTAAAATATCCCTGAGTGTTGGGTGGTCATATTATGAACCAACAAGACCTCGCTCAATCACACTTCTATTGAAACAGGCTGACCG
>JBBINQ010000064.1:0-13301 GCA_037443805.1 Caldifarciminota bacterium
GCTGGATCACCTCCTTTCAAAGAAAAATTGACCCAATACCCTGGAGTTTTTTTATACACTTGAAATTTTTAGAATTTTGTGTTATAATATTCTATGATAATTAAACATTTAAAAAACCTGAAGGAAGTTATTGCTGGTGATAACTCGCGATTAAAAGAAATTATCAATCCCAAAAAAGAAAATTTAAAATTACGGTATAGTCTTGCCTATGCTAAAGTAGGAAAAAATAAAAGGACATTAAGACATCGTTTGAAATATTCTGAAGTATATTTTATCATAAAAGGTAATGGTGTTATGCACATAGGTAAAGATAAAAAAAATGTAAAAACTGGTGATACAATCTATATTCCACTTAATTCAGTTCAGTATATTGAAAACAAGGGCAAATGTCCACTGGAATTTTTATGCATAGTTGACCCTGCCTGGGAACCTAAATGTGAGGAGGTGCTGCAAAATAATGGATGAAAATCCACGACTGAAATGGCTTTTATATAAACAGGAAGACCAAAAATTTCCCTATCGTCTTTTTCTTGAAGAGTCTCCAGGAAAATTTATCTGCTTAAATACCCAGGACCGTTGGCCCGGACCAGGAAAAAAAATTTTCTGCCAATCTTTAGGAATCTGTAGTGCCTCTGATTTATTTTCACAAAACCCTGTGGAAGATTGTAATATTATATCAATAAAGCGTTATGGGAGAAGATTAATAGTAATTCTTGATAGAAAGATTAAGAGAAGGTGCTGGTTTGTATTTATAAAAAAAGAGTATAAAACTAAGCCTGGTGAGTTCTATGAGCAGGTCTTCTGGATAACACAGTCATCAGATGCAGTGAGAAGGCCTGGTGCATATGTGCCAAAGGTAAGAGAAGATATCCCTGTTGAGATAGTTATTGATAAGAGGGAACATTATCCTTATAAATTTGGTTATACACGGACAAAGAGAGAGAATCTACCAGTTGGTGATTATGCTTTATTAAAGAATGGAAAAATTATTGCAGTTGCAGAAAGAAAGAGTTTAAAAAATTTTTTAGGGCAAATAGCAACTTATGATTCATTCAAAGCCACGCTCAATGAACTCTCTACATATCCTTATAAAGTCCTTATTTTTGATTCACCATACAGTGATTTTTTAAATCCAAAAAAGATAAAGCCATATACTGCACCATATGTTGCGGATATTATTTCTGATATAGCGGTTCGCTTTCCTGAAATTCAGATTATATTCTGTGATAATAGAAAATTTGCCGAAGAATGGCTTTTCCGATGGTTTAACCGCATAAATGCCGAGAAATAAAAAGAGCCCCTCGCAAACGAGGGGCTCTTTGATGCTGTTTTATCTTATCAAACTAATGGTCTTTGTAATTATCCCATGCGGAGATTCAATGACGAAGATATATGTGCCATTACTCACTCTTTTGTGTGTTTCATCGTTGCCATCCCAGATAAATTCATAATCACCATTATCAAGTTCTTTATCAATGATTGTGCGAACAATTCTGCCTGCAGTATCATAAACCTTAATCTGTACCTGTTTTTTTGCATTGAGTGAGAAATTACACTTTATATAATTAGAGGAGGGGTTGGGATAGAGTAAAACGCGGGAAAAGATTTTTTCTTCTGTTTTTTCAGAAACTCCGATTGGCAACAGATAATTCATATATCTCTGCACCAATTGGAGTTTTGTATATGTGCCATTACGCAATGCACCGAGATTAAAGGTTGAATAGATTGAGCGGTATGAGTTTGATGTGCCACCATAACATATTACCCTGCCATAATCTTCCTGAGAACGGAACAGAATTGTACCTCCATTTGAGCCGATATAATCAACATAGTTGTCAGGTGTCTGCTGATACATATAATCATAATTCAAGCCTGCTACAAAAGTGCCTGCCTGTCCTGTTACTGACTGGACATTACCTGTAGTATAAGAGTTTCCATCACCCAGATAGGTTGCACCAAGCATCTGGTATAATTGTGTTCCACTATGGGCATAACCGAGGTCGGGATTTTCAATATACAATCCCTTGCCTGCATTAAGAACATTTATTAGAGCATCTTGCTCACCCACGGTGAGCTGGCAGTCACCTCAGCAATCATACCAGCCACACATAGCGAAGACTACTGCATAGGGTGCAATATTTGAAGGCAGTGTTGTATCCATATCAAAGGTGTGACCCAGCGCAGTCAATGCCTGCCTTAGCCAATAGGTATCATCAATGGTCATACCTGCTTCAGAGTCATAAATGCTATCAGGTTCTGGATAGTTCCAGATAAAGCAGTGTGCAGAAAAGACAAAGACCGGCACAGCGATTAGTAGATAAAGACATTTCATAGTACCTCCTTTCTTGTTCCACCTTTTGTGAAACTACTATATTATAATTAATAATTCTGAAATGTCAAGAGGAGAATCAATTCCCCTCACCCTTACCCTCGCCCCGTTAAAACGGGAAGAGGACTGAGGTAAGGGGTCCATAGAAAAAAAATCACGAGGCTAAAGCCTCTATTCCAATCTATGTGAAAATGGAGGATGGACTTCGGCCCCGTTATTTTTAGGTATTTAGGCATTTTGGACTTTTAGGCATTTTAAAAATTCATCATGGGACTAAAGTCCCTACTCCAAGGTGTTTTTCTTACGAAAAACAGAAGGTTAAAATAGATAGGAACCATTGGATTTTATACTTGACTTCACTTAAAATAAAGATAAAATTAAACGGGTGAACTATGGATATAACTTATTTTGAAAAACCGGGAAAGAGCAATACTAAAAAGACGATTGAACTTGCCTTAAAAAGGGCAGATGAATTAAAGATTGAAGATATTGTTATTGCTACCTGCACTGGTTATTCGGCAAAGGTCTTGCTCCAGCAGGCAATTAATAAAAAGATTGTCGTTGTTACTCACCAGGCAGGATTTGCCAAACCAGGCACGATGGAGATAGAATCTGAGACGGTTGAGTTCTTGAAGAAAAAGGGTGTGAAAGTGTATACAGGGACGCATTTCTTTGGTGGTTTTGGCAGGGCAATAAGATTAAAATTTGGTGGTCTGGAGCCTGAGGAGATTGCAGCAAATACCCTGAGAATCTTTGGCGAAGGAATAAAAGTGGCAGTGGAGATAGCAGTGATGGCGCTGGACGCAGGATTGGTTCCTTATGGTAGAGAGATTATTTCTATTGGTGGTACAGGGTCGGGTGTGGATACTGCGATTGTCTGTGTGCCGAAGCACGGCAAGGACTTTTTCAATTTTGAGGTGAGGGAGATAATCTGTAAACCAAGGATAAGATAAATACCTGAACTTAAATAGAGTATGAAATCAACAGTTGCAGCTGTCAAAACAACCCCCAAAACAGTCTTTGATGATATTGAAAGATGCCTAAAACTGGCAAGTCTGGAACAATCATTGCCAAAAAATGTGCCCACTATTCTAAAGATTAATATCTCCTGGCACTTCTGGTATCCTGCCTGTTCTACCACTCCCTGGCAATTAGATGGTGTTGTAACAGCACTCTATAAACTTGGGTATAAAGATTTAATTCCTGCTCAGAATCGCACCGTGGTCATTAATCCGAAACTCGGTGCAGAGAATAATCATTTAAATTCAGTTATGTGCAAACATAGATTGAAATTTGTTTATCTTTATGAACCAGAGGTCAAATGGATATACTACAAGCCAAAGGCGAAGATGCTTGTGCTTGATAAGATTTACAAAGAAGGTATCCAGATTCCTGAATTATTCATTGGCAAGAATGCATTCCATCTACCAACATTAAAGACCCATGTCTTTACTACGATGACCGGGGCAATGAAGAATGCCTTTGGCGGTCTATTGAATGATAACCGGCACTGGACACATTCAGTAATTCATGAAGCACTCGTTGATTTACTACAAATTCAACAAGAGATCCATCCCGGAATTTTCTGTCTGACCGATGGGACTTTTGCGGGAAATGGCGCTGGTCCCAGATTGATGAAACCGGAGATAAAGAATTATTTCCTTGCCAGTGCTGATTCTGTAGCAATAGATGCCATTGCTGCAAAGATGATGGGATTCAATCCAATGTCCTTAAAATTTTTGAATCTTGCACAGGAGATGGGACTGGGTAGGGCAAAGCCTGAAGAGATAGAAATCGTGGGTGAAGATATAACGAATGTTAATTTTCATTTTAAGACCGCTGAAACATTTGTATCAAGGGGTCAAAAGGCAATATACTGGGGTTTTTTAAAACCATTTGAGCATTTATTACTACGCACGCCAATCGTTCCCTGGTCATACTTGGCATCAAGGGCTTATCATGATTTTTACTGGTATAATGTGTATGGGAAGCCGATTGTGCGAAAATTCTTACGCACTGAGTGGGGGAGGCTATTTGCATCATATAGGTAATCCCCCTCGGTCCCCCTTTAAGAAAGGGGGAGGTAATCCCCTTTATTCCCCCTTTTTCAAAGGGGGGTAGGGGGATTTGAATGAAGATGGAGCGATTAATAATTAAAACATATATTGTTGGTTATATTGAAACAAATATGTATCTTATTTCACACGGCCGCAAGGGAATAATCATTGACCCCGGGTTTATTGAATCTGAAGCAGATAGAATCATAAAAAAAATAAAAAATGATGTTGATGAGGTGTCCATAGTGCTTTTGACCCATTGCCATTTTGACCATATTTCCGGCACAGCAATTTTAAAAAAGGAATTTAATAGTAAAATCTATTGTCATAAATTTGACGCTGAAAAACTTTCAGATGTGCAAAAGAGCGGAGCAGCGTGGTTCGGAGTCTCTGATTTTCACATTGAACCAGATTGCCTGCTTGAGGATGGACAGGAGATAGAGTCAGATGATTCACGGTTGAGGATAATTCATACACCAGGACATACAGGTGGTGGTCTATCTATCCTGCTTGAGGATAAATATCTTTTTAGTGGTGATACCTTATTTAAAGATGGTATTGGCAGAACCGACCTGTATGATGGTGATTATGATACATTGATGAATTCAATAAAAAACAAACTATTGGTTTTACCTGAAAATATTATAGTATATCCGGGCCATGGTCCATCAACGACCATAGGTAAAGAACGGAAGAATTTCGGCAATTATTAATTATTTTAATGCTTATGTGAACTTGCGTAAAATTTTATTTTAAGAATACAACCTTTTCTGATACTTTGAAACTATCACACTTTAACTGGATAATATATACGCCTGCGGGAAGTTTTATGCCTTCATTGTTACTGCCATCCCATACAATGTGGTTATTTTTTTTGATTATCTTTTTGTCCCACTGTTTAACCATTCTTCCTGAAACATCATAGATGGAAAGTTCTATATCATCATTATTTCCTGTGATATAATCAATATAGAGGAGGTTTGTAAAAATGGTAGAGGAGAGTGATAGATGTGGATTTTTGATTTTGTATTTTAGAGCATTGTCTTCTTCAACAGCAAGCGGTTTCATCCTCACATTTAATATTGTTGGTATACCTGGTAACACAATAATACTGTCAAATGTTACGGTCTGGTATCCGTTTTTCAAAAATTGCATTGAGTAAGTGCCGGGATTTACAATGCGCCGGTATCTGCCATATAATGGCTCGCTCAATCTTGGGGTGAGGGTGGAGTCATAATAGCTCACAAGTCTTACTTCTGCGGATAGTGGTAAGTTTGTTGTTGAATCGGTAATAATACCCGTAATACTTGAGCCAAATGTTCGCTTAAGGAGATAGTATGCTCCTGCAAGATTTCTTATGCAGATACTGTCAACAAGATAACCAGGTGGATAACAGCTTCTACTGACTTCAATTGTATAGGCAAATGTGCCACAGACACCGTAGAGCCAGTTCCTTGCCGTGCCTTCTGTAGCATAACCATATATTGAAACATAGGTGCCATTACCTGCATCATTTATAATTTTTGAGGCAAGTGTATCAGCAACTCTTTTAATAAACGGATGGTCTATTGAAAATTCTGTTCCCCAGCGCCAGGGGTAATAGACCAGTTCACCCTGACCTGTGCGGACACAATGGTAGCACACATCAAATACAAAATGATTTTCCTGTGCCAGGTCTCTGATTATTTTTGTTTCATTCTCTGAGAATGGATATGGACCACGATAATTTTCACTAACAGGGTCTCCACTTCCACCCAGTGACCAGTTAAAATCATAATTTCTATTCAGGTCAACTCCATCAGAATCTGTATCAAAAAAACCATTGTTATTATTGTCTCTTTTATTTTTTCGCCAGATTGTATCAATACCTGACATTACTACATTGTGTCCCTCAGGATTTAACATTGGGATTATCCAGATTTGGCTATTATTTATCCAGTATGTAATTGCTGAGTCAATGCCATATTTGCTCAATAGGTCATTTAATAGATATAAACAGACTTCACAACCAAGTAATTCCTCGGCATGGTGAATGCCATTAAAGAGAATGGATGGCTCATCTTCTTTTACTGCAGGATTGTCAGAAATCTTTATTGATAGAATTGGTAAACTGTCGCGGGTTGAGACATCAAGAGTTTCTAATTTTGTGATATTGGGATAAAGTGTTATAAGAGAATCAACTTCTTGCACCATCTCCTCGTATGTATGATAGCGCGGGTCAATGAGTGGAGTAGCAGATAAAAGAAGTTGCAATAAAAATATAGATAAGAGTGTTCTAATCATTTTACAACCACCGTTTTTTTGATATTGAAATATTCGTTTGTCTGGATTGAAATAAAGTAGATGCCTGTGGGAATATCTTCAGTATTCCAACCGAATGTGTAGTAGCCTGGTTCAATAGTTTTATTGATAATCGTTGTCACAAGTTTACCTGCTATATCATAGGTATTTATTTTTATCTTTGTTTTTACTGGATTGGCGACACGAATATTTAATTTTTTATGGCAGGGATTGGGCGATGTGGAATAGAACCAGAATTTTGGAATTGTTGTGTTACCTTCACTTACACTATACTCGCCGATTGTAAAACAACTGTCGCTCACATCAAAACCAATATTTCCTGAAGCATCATAGCCAACAATTTTGATAAGACATTCATCAGAATTAACTTGCGGAATTGTCCAGTTGAACATTGAATCATTAGTATTAAAATGTGTAATCAAGAATGGATATGTGGCTCCGCTGTCAATTGACAGGTAAAGATTTAAACTATCAATGCCAATATTATCCACTGAATTCCATACAATTTGGTGTTCATCATTCCAGAACCATACCTCGCCTCCATTTGGTGTATAGACCTGAATAACTGGCGCTTCAGGGTCATAGATTGTAAAAGTCTGGTCAGATGCATCAATGCCAATATTGTTACTACCATCAAATGCCTGAATCCTTACAAGGCACAGTGTTGATGGTGTTGGTGGAACAGTCCATGCATAAATTGAATCACGGTTTGTGACCGTGGCGATGTAAGACCACGATGAACCATTATTTGTTGAGTATTCAATCATTACTGAATCAATACCAACATTGTCCTGGGCATGCCAGCGGATTGTGTCAGTTTCATTAATATTCCAGACTTCACCGCCATTAGGTGAAATTACTGTAACTTCGGGTTCAACAAGGTCAGAGAATAATCGGCTGTAATAAATATCCCAGTTTCCATTTCTGTTTGATTGCCAGAAGACCCAGATGTATCCTGAATCATCAGCAACTGCGCAGGGGAATATATCTTTTGCTGTATGGTTGCTGATGATTGCAGAGTCCTGCCATGCGCCATCTTTGTAAAACTTTGCCCAGATTTCCCAGTCACCAGTTCGGTTTGACTGCCATATACACCAGAGATATCCATCACGGTCAACAACAAGGGTCGGATGTTCATCTCGGGCAGAATCAGATACTACTGCCCTGGCATTTGACCAGGTTGTGCCATTGTAGTGGCTTTCATAAATATCAGTATTGCCATTGCGCCAGGTAGTCCAGACGACCCATACTGTTCCATCTCCAGAAACGGCGATTTTGGGATCCTGGTCCTGGGCAAGGTTACCAGTTATTCTATATAACCCTTCCCAGTGTCCAGAACTTGGATTGTAGTATTTTACATAAATGTTTCGGTTGTATTGATAGCGTTCACTACACCAGGTTACCCACGCAATACCATTACTATCTGTAGCCATTGCTGGGCGGTAATCATTTGCAGAGTCAGTACTTACCGCAAACATCGGCTGCCAGGATGTGCCATCAAAATAACGACAATAGATATCGCCATTTAAATGGGTCCAGCGTTCAAGACAGACCCACATTCTACCATCTCCATCCCGTGTCATTGCCGGATACATATCATTTGATGCCTTTGAACTGAGTTGCTCCTCTGTGCCCCATTGATTTCCAGTGTAGACACTGCCAAAGATATCGTAATTTCTGCCATAAGCCCTTTGCCAGGTGAGATAGGGGTGTCCTTGATTGTCTGTTGATAATGTGGGAAAGAAATCCCAGTATAGAAATGGTCGCACAATCTGGGCAGTTGACCATGTTCCATTTGTATAATATGATGCACAGATTTCAGTCCTGCCATTGGTAACTGAACGGCCTGTTGTCCATGCGGTCCATATTCTACCTGAGCCATCTATTGTTGTCGTGACAAATGCATCGGTTTCAGAATTCGTATCAACCGGTGCTGGGTCGGTCCAGGATAATTGAGATGATATTAAATTATTTAGCAGCGGTCTTTGTGTAATTTGTCCTACTGATTGTCTCGGTTTCAAGGCAGGGTCTCCTAAAATACACATTCCATAAAACCAATCTATGTCATTAATTCCATTCTGGGCAAACCATTGTTTGAATGCATCACCAATTGAGATGCCAGTATTGAGTGGTCCATAAAAATCATCAAAATAGAGCATACTACCAACTTTGGTTGAACCGATTGAGAGAAGGCCATTTGTGGTATTGAAGATATAACAACTGCCTTCAGAATTTTCTTCAATGAATCTTGTTCCTCCGCACTGGAATAAATTAAGAAATAGAAAAGGTGGGTCAGCAAACCACAATTCAAAATTAAAGACCGTGCCTGCATAGCCGCTTGTGTTTTTAAAAGTATTTCCCCAAGGTGATGAGTGGCTACAGATTTGAACCCATTCATAAGGGTCATCAAGACGCATTCTGAAGTCCGAAGCAGTTGTAGTATTGTATTGTCGGACTACAACAACAGTATCATAGAGAAGATTTAGATTACAATTATTAAAACTATACCAGTCATCATCAACATAAGCAAGTGCCTTCTGGGGAATACCATAACCACCGGTGCGATACTTGTGAATCTTTGATAAATAATTATTGACCAGCCAGACTTCATTACCCCAGGTCACAGGTCCGGCATAGATTCTACCCACCCATATCTCAGGTGCTTTGTTTCCGGAATGTCCATCAAAAAGTCCATTGGTATCACTATCAGTCCAGGTCCCATTCAGGTCCATAAAATACAATTCAATGGGGAATTCTTCGCGGCCCTCACTTGATGTATATTCAAACCATGCAATGGGAACATTGCCAATAAATACTGCACCAACAAGTTCACTGCCTAATAAAGAGGCAAGGTGGTTTCTCAATTGGGGAGCCTGCCAGCCACGGATTGTATCAACGCGGACAGTATAGTTCTCTGCTTCAAGGTCAATGATATAAGTATTCAGTGAATCAAAAATATAGGGATATAATGGAGCATATACAATAATATCAATCATAGGTAAACGAGAATATCTATATTTGGTTCTGTATGCCTCGCCAATATTAAAGGATTCTTTCATTATCTTGGCAGACCAATTCTGGTAAGATGTCATTGGTACATCATAAGGGTCTATATATCTGAGTTTTTTTACATTCTGTGTTTCATTCCCATACACAAAGAATGGTATTACAAAGATTGCTAAGACTAAAAATTTTTTCATAATATCCTCCCATTTTGTTTCTTTTTTATCATTCCTGCTGTGGTGCAGGTTAATTTCTTGAAATTTACTTTAATAAAACCGCCTTTTGTATTTTTTTAATTCCGTTGTAATCTAATCTAATAAAATAGATGCCTGCAGGAAGTCTGCGACCCAAATCGTCTGTTCCGTTCCACTCCACAGAAGTGAGAAGTAGAGAGTGAGAAGTAGGAAGTAAAAAAGCTTTAACCAACCTGCCAGACGCGTCGTAGATTTTCAGAGATGATAAATCCCCCTTTTGTCCCCCTTTGATAAAGGGGGATTGAGGGGGATTGGGTCCGCCAGTCCGCCACACTTCTTGGCGGATCGGGATTTGGAATTTAATCGTCAGATTTTTCTTAAATGGATTAGGATAGATTTGCAGTGAAATTTCTGAAGGTTGAATATTATTTTTATCCCTTTCAGTAATACCATGTGAAAAACCAAAAAAGTGCATAATAGAATCAAGTAAGATTGCTCTTGTTGAAGGTGGAGAACCATCAACAAGCATCCCAATCTCAAAAGAGGTTCCTACTGTGCGATAATTTCCTGCATCATAGGCTACACCGCAATTATAATAGTTGTCTGTATCACGGAAAATGAGAAATGAACCAGGACTTGAAGGGCTGATATGGTCCATCCAATCATTTTCCCCTGTATAATTGAAAAACATTCCATCGGTAAAAGTACCAGAGATGCCAGAAATTGGTCCCATATCTGAACCGCCATCAGCATCTGGATATAAACCAAATAGATTAGAAAAATCATGACCACCCATTAAAGGGTCATAAAACCAGACATCTCCGCCTTCCATATAGAGCCTTCCACCATTATTTGCAAACTCAGTAAGCATTATTGCTTCACTACTGTTATTGGGAATTACATAATTGTTTGGGAACACACCAAGGCAGACAAATATTGAATTGTAACACCGTAAATCAGTGGGCAGATTTGAACCAATTTCGCCAGAATAACCATTGTTTGATAAAATATTATGGATATTCTGCCCTGGTTGTTGATTGACTGCTGGATTCCAGAGATAATAATCTTTTTTACCGATGGTCAAAGAAAAGTAAATTGTATCCTGATAAGATAAAGCAGAGAGAATAACTTGAAAATTTGCAATTGTGCCATGAGGTGTTGAAGAATCAGCGTACAAAATAAATGGATTTGAATCATTCTGGGCAATAGAATCAATGCCAATATGTTCATAACTGCCCATTGAATCAATAATAACAACATAACTTGAAAGACTCTGTAATAGTGAATTGACACTATCAATGGGTGAATGGCCTGAGTTTTTGAGTAAGACCTTTACAAAAACTGTTTCGCCAGGTTCTATGCTGATATTACCATTACCACCACTTATTTGTGCCTCTTGAAAAATTAACAATGGTGCGCCCACAGAATAAGAAAAGTGTGAAACCCATGTTGAATCGTAATAATCGTTGCAAAGCAAATCAAAATTAATATTATGCATATCAGGACAGTCTTCACTGATTGAAAATTTATAGCCATTGTTGCCTGTGAATGCAGAGTCCTGTCCATATATATTACCGAATGATTTAATTGAATCAAGGAATACTACATAAGGGTCGTTCGTTCTCAATGTTCCAGTTACATCCCGGGCAGTGCTATCACCCCAATTTTTTACCCATAAAGGCAGGTTAATTGTTTCACCGGGATTGATATAGTGATTGTTATTACCATATAGTGAATCATCAATTATTGATTTTAGATAAACAACATAAGGGATTTCTGTATAACCTACAATCATATAACTTTCATACGGTCTTAAATTTTTGCCAGTGACCGTGATATAGACTGTATCACCAGCAATAGTGGGATTGAGTGAAAAATATGCGTTGCCTTCTGTATCAGTTGTATCAAGTTTATAGATATTTGTATCCTGTTTTCCAACTACACAGACAAAGGCATTATTCACTGGAGTTGAATTTATCGCCTTTGTAACATTTATGCTAAAATTTGCATAGCCGAATGGTATTAATTGTGGATGGGTTACAAGCAGTGAGCAGGGAGGTGCGGTCCAGATATTCATTTCCGGGTCGCCGACTGTAGTAAAACCAACATATTCTTCATCTCCACCAGAATATGGATACATACTATATACTTTTTTTCTGCCACCTTCACAGGCTTCGCCAAAGGTCCTTTTACCTTCTATGAATAGGGCATCAAAAAAACCGCGGGACACTGCACTCCTCAAAAATGTAATGAAACCACCACCCACTGTTGTCGTGGCAAAAAATCCAGCACCGCCCCTTAAATTTGTTGGGGTCCCGGTCAAAAGCCATTTTTCTGCTGGTGCTGGAGTAGAACCTGTACCCATTGTTCTACAGGTAAAAGATAGCACAATAGGCAGTTTTGTTCCATTAGTTGTATTATCAGGATTACATTCAAATGGGCTATACCAGTTGCCAAGGCCAGTGCCGCGATACATTAAAAATCCCCTGCCATTATTTATTGATTGATAAACATTATATGCACTATTACCCAGTCCTGCAGATAAGGTATCAATCAAATCATAGCCATTGGCAAGCATAAGGTTCTTTGCATATCGTACATCATTCCAGTAGACTGTATCATTGCCGATTGGTGGATAATAACCATAGTCCTCATTGGCGATTAAACATGACCTCTTAAACCACATTGTATCCATAGTATTGGGCGTTCGCTCATAAGCCAGTATCTTTTGCACAACAGTCTGGGCTTCATCATTAGTATGCACGGTCAACCTACCTGATAGAATTTCATTATATAGGTCTCCACTTATATTTGTATAATAATTATCTGAATTCCATCCAAGCACGAGTGGAAAAGGGATAAAATTCGGTGCACCGACAAAGAGGACATATTCTGGTTTGACCTGCCAATTATTATAGGCATTGACAATATAATCCCTAATCTGTGGTGCAGTATTGCCGATTTCAGAAAGCCTGACGATCTTTGTTTTCATACCTTTTTTATGTTTCCACTGGGCGAGAGGCAGGATTGCATCATAGAAATTATCATGGGTGATTATTAAATATCTTGCACCAGTCTCCTGGGCAAAAGTGATTGAAAGTAGAGTAAATAAAAATATGAATTTTTTCATATTTGTCCTTTTTTATAATATATTATAATCCAAATTAGACTTAAGTCAAGAGTCAAAATGAAATGTTACAAGATGCGATGTCTACCTAAAAAGACTGGTCTATCGTTATTGGGTTACGAAACCCGTTTCGGTTAAAGTTCATCGTCTTTGGGCTTAAAAGACTAATTTCGTCTATCTTAAAAGGATTACCTTCTCAACCTGTTTGAATTCTTCATTTTCCAGTCTTACAAAGTAAACTCCAGCAGGCAATTTGCGACCCAGGTCATCATCACCATACCACAAAACAT
>JBBINQ010000065.1:0-13173 GCA_037443805.1 Caldifarciminota bacterium
GCCTGATTTATCAGGCATCATATCAGAAGTTGGTAAAACGCAGGTCTAAGGTAATAGGCAGAGCAGTTAGTATGGTTATAGGTTATACAGTGTGGAAGCTGGCGTGGTTAAAAGAAATGGGAAAAAGGTTATGGCAACGATGCCTGTTTCGGTCAAGGGCATGGTTATTTGTGTATATGACCTAACCTCTTGACGATTGACGAAACGGGTATCGTAACCGTATAACGAAGGACGATTAACAGCATGATTTATGGTCAGGAAAAGAATAAAAGACCAAAAAATTTTCAACAAAAATAAAAAGCCTCATAAATGAGGCAACTACTACTATATTAAAAATACTAAGCAGAAAGTAAAAGTGAAGAGGATTCAGTATTTGTCATTATTGACAAACAATAAATATTCTTTATAATTAAAATAAAGGGAATAAGCAATGCACGAGCGTTTGTTAGATATTGCAAAAAATACGCCCACAACCCGTGACAGATATGTAGATTTTTTACGGGCATTCAGTATTCTGGTTGTAGTAATTGGTCACTGGTTGAGTGCAGTGGTTTTGAGAAGCGAACATGGGATAAAGGTATACAATGCAGTAGGAATGATTTCTGGATTATGGATAATCACCTGGATACTTCAAATTATGCCGGTATTCTTTTTTGTTGGCGGTTTTTCAAATGCGCGAACCTTAAATGTAATAAAAATTAGAGGGCAACCACTAAGTATGTTCTATAAAAAACGCGCAATACGATTGCTCAAACCCACGATTTTCTTCTTGCTCATCTGGATTATTATCATCGTCCTTATGGTCTCTTTTTTACCTGACTGGAGAAAATATCAAATTGCAATCATTGCCACGATAGGACCATTATGGTTTCTTGGTGTATATCTTTTTGTCACAATCATTGCGCCATTTATGCTCACACTACACAAGATTTATAAAATATTAATCCCTTTGGTTCTGTTAATCTTAACCGCACTAATAGATATTGTCCGTTTCCAATTTAATATTTCAGGAATTGCCTGGCTCAATGTTTGCTTTGTCTGGCTCTTTGTTCACCAGCTCGGGTTCTTCTACGAAGATGGAACACTCGTTTATATAAATAAATGGCAAAAATTTTTAATTGCATTGAGCGGACTAACAGGGCTTATTATTCTAACCAATCTCGGCATTTATCCAAAAAGTATGATTGGCACTGGATTTGAAAAAATTTCCAATATGAACCCACCAACTATGTGTATCATTATGCTTTCTTTATGGCTCATTGGGCTGGCAATGTTATTAAGAGAAAATATAAATAAATGGCTCAATCAAGTAATTCCATGGATTTTGGTCATCCTTGCCAACAAAACAATTATGACCCTTTACCTCTGGCACCTGACCGCCTATCTGCTTGCATTTTTATTACTCTACCAGATTGGACTGGGACATCACACCACAGACAATATCGTAATCTGGTGGTTAGAAAGGCCAGTATGGGTTGTAATACCCGCTATTGTCCTTTTATTCTTTCTTAAAGCATTCGGTCGGTTTGAACAATCAGGGATTAAACAAGAGGAAAGATGAACTCCCTTTATGATGCATTCTTTGAATCAGTAAAAAAACATAATAATCTATGCGCGCTTGGTTATTTTAAAGATAATCAGTATCATAAAATCACTTATCAGGAACTGAGTGATGCAGTAGATTCAGTGAGTACCTGGCTAAAGAATGCAGGTGTAAGGCAAGGAGACCGCATCGGAATAATTTCATATAACCGTCCAGAATGGGCAATGGCTGACCTTGCCATTCTAAAGCTTGGTGCGATTGTTGTTCCAATGTACCATATGCCTGAGCACTTTTTACCCATTCAACAGGTTGAGTATATCCTTAAAGACGCCCAGATAAAAATTCTTTTTGTAGAAAATTTCCAACTTTACCAGCATATTAAAAGTATCAAAGATAAAGTACCAGGTCTTGAAGCAATAGTTATTTTTGATTCTTTTGGAGCGGAAAAAGATGATTTTATTGAATTTGAACATATAAAGAAAACACCCGGCGAACATATTGAATCTAAAAATATATCTCGGGATTCAATCGGAACAATTGTTTATACATCAGGCACAACTGGTGAACCAAAGGGCGTAATGCTCTCGCACGGTAATATTCTTTCCAATGCTATAACCGCAGCAAAACAGTTCCATTTTACCTCTGACGATGTAGTTATCTCCTATTTACCACTTGCCCATATGTTTGAAAGGACCTGCAATTACTACACAGTCTTATTCAATGGCGGAACAATCGGCTATGCACAGAACCTCTCAACAGCAGCACAGGATGCTGAAACGATTAAACCAACTGTTGTGCTGGCAACACCAAGGGTGATAGAAAAGGTTTACGAGAAAGCACTGCAAAAAGTTGAAGCACGCTCGCCATTAATGCGTTTACTTGTGTATAGCGCAATAAAAAATTTGAATGAGCGTGCTAATCTCAAATACAAAAACAAATCTGTCCCGCTGTGGCTCAATATCAAATGTGCGATTCTTGATTGGCTTGTCGGAGCAAAATTCAGAAAGATAGGTGGCGGAAGAATCCGCGCCATTGTTGTCGGTGGAGCACCCTTAAATCGCCAGATTGCAAAGATTGTCTATGTGCTTGGTTTTAATATTGTTGAAGGATATGGATTAACCGAAACCTCACCCTGTGTTTGTTGTTGCACAGTAGAGGACAATAGATTGGGAACAGTGGGAAAACCTTTTGACAATGTTGAAATAAAAATTGCTGATGATAATGAAATTCTCGTGCGTGGTCCAAATGTAATGAAAGGATATTATAATAAACCTGAAGAAACAGCAAAGGTAATAGATAGCGAAGGCTGGTTTCATACCGGTGATGAAGGCAAGTTTGATGATGATGGGAATCTAATAATCATTGGCAGAAAAAAAGAAATTATTGTAACCTCCGGCGGCAAAAAAATTGCTCCTGCGCCGATTGAAGCAAAACTCACAATGAGCCCATATATTGCACAAGCAGTTATCTGCGGCGACAATAAAAAATATATAACTGCCCTGATTGTTCCTAACAAGGAAATTATAGAAAATTATGCACAGGAAAAAACAATTCATTATGAAAATTATGAAGAACTATTAAAAAATCAAGAAATTATAAATATTATAAGTTGTGTAATTAATGAAATAAATTCTTCCCTTGCCTCTTTTGAGCAGATAAAGGCATTCAGATTGATACCCGATAGTTTTACAGTTGAAAATGGATTACTAACCCCAACTTTGAAAATAAGACGAAAAAATATTACTGAAATTTATAAACAGGAAATTGAATCAATGTATTGACAATCAAAGAAGAAGGCAATTTGGGTAATTCTAACAGACGGCAAAAAAGGGCAATTATGAGGATACAGATTAAACCTATGTGGCTGGGAACCTACGGGGATATGGGGATGAGTAGGTAGTAAGTAGTAAGTAGTAGGTAGTAGGTAGTAAGTAGTAGGTAGTAGGTAGTAAGTAGTAGGTAGTAAGTAGTAGGTAGTAAGTAGTAGGTAGTAAGTAGTATGTATTAGGTAAAGTTTACAGATTTAGCATTAGGGTGACTTATCTCCACACATAGATGATAATTATCAGGGCGAGGTCGTTTATTAATGCATGGCTGATAATACATCCTATTATAGTTTTACTCTTATATCGCATAATTGCAAAAAATATACCTGCTATAAATGCGCCAATAATTGCCATCAACCAGATAACAAATCCAGCCAAATTCAGCCCAATTTGAAAATTTGAACTTACAACCTTCAGTGCAGGCACAATATGCCAGAAAGCAAAAAATAGACTGCTCATCATAATTGTTTTCTTAACTGACTGATTTTTAATTAAATATCCATAACATATTCCTCTGAAAAGATTCTCTTCAAAGAATGCTGTGCCCAGAGGAATCCTTATCAGCAGTATATACAGAAAATCACTTTTAGTCCCCATCTCAATGAGCGGTGGTTTAATTATAATTCCCAATCTCGGCAAAAGATATAATAAAAAAACTAATAACAAAACTACAATCACTGAAAAAATAAAACCATACAGTAATCCCTGAAGCAGATACCTAATCTCATATCCGAGTTCAAACAAAGTTAAATTTAGATATTTCCTGCTGAGAAAAATTAATAGTGGAAGAACCGCAAGATTGAATCCCACATATATCTTTGCATGGAGTTCTGAAGGCAGAAGATTAATTAGATTATTGTAAAAAAATAAGAAACTATATAAAAAAATTAGCCTTTTATCGCCAATGACCCGGGATAGCATTTTCACAGAATTTGCATTTACCATCAATAATATTTATCTGCCGGATTTCATAGCCTCTTCTATCAATAATAATTTTTTTACATGCTGGACAGTATGTGCTTTCCTCTTTTATTCCTGGCACATTACCAATATAAACATATAATTGGCCAACCTCTTTTGCAATACGGGCAGCATTTTTAAGGGTTTCAATCGGCGTGGGAGGTAAATTCTGAAGTTTATATTGCGGATAGAACCTGGAAAAGTGAATTGGCACATCATTGCCCAGTTCATTTTTTACCCATACACACATTTCTCTTATCATTTTCTCATTATCATTCTTTGTGGGAATAATTAAATTGGTAATCTCAAGCCAGACCCCACTCTTTTTCAGTGTTTTGAGTGTGCTCAGCACCGGAGCGAGCGTGCCGCCAGTTATATCCTTATAAAAATCTTCGCTAAATCCTTTGAGGTCAATATTTGCACCATCAAGGAATGGAATCAATTTCTTAAGTGGTTCTAAATTAAGATAACCGTTTGAATGGTAAATATTCAGAATCCCATATTTGTGCGCAAGTTTTGCCGTATCCAGCATATATTCAAAAAAAATAGAAGGTTCAGTATAAGTATATGCAATGGTCGGCGTTTGATATTGAAACGCAAGTTCTACAATTTTCTGCGGTGACATTTCTATATTATCGGTCTGCTCTGGACTTGATTGAGAAATTTCCCAGTTCTGACAATTTTTACAGGTGAAGTTACAGCCTGCAGTTGCCAGTGAAAGGGCAGTGGTTCCGGGCAAAAAATGGAATAGCGGTTTTTTTTCTATGGGGTCAATGTGGAGTGCGCAGGGATTTGAGTGGACAAGTGTATAATAATCACCATTGATATTTTTGCGTGCACGGCAGAATCCCTTGTTTCCGGCAGACACCACACAACATCTCGGGCATAATAAACACTGTACTTTTTTATTATTCAATTTTTTGTAATAGAGTGCCGGAGACTGCTTTATAAAACCTGTTTTTCCTGTCAGTTCTTGAGCAGATAATTTATTTATAATTGTCTTTGAAAATAGACTACCAATGCCAATTCCTACAAGGCTCTTTATAAATTGACGGCGTGTGAGCCCCTTTTCAAAGAAGAGCATAGATTATTATAACAAACTAAAATGAAAAAGTCAACGCCCCTGATAAATGATTCCTCTCCACTTTTATTCTCTGTTTAATATTATAGTAGTTGCCTCATTTATGAGGCTTTCTATGTTGGGACAACTATTGTGGTTGTCTGTTAATCGTCCCTCGTTATACGGTTACGATACCCGTTTCGTCAATCGTCAAAAGTTTATGGTCATATACACAAATAACCTTGCCCTTAACCGAAACAGGCATCATTGCCATAACCTCTTACCCATTTCCTTTAACCATAGACCATGCCCTATAACCATACCAGCATCTATACCCAATAACCAATAACCATACTAACTACTATGCCTTACAACCTTATACCTGCGTTTTACCAATTTCTGATATGATGCCTGATAAATCAGGCAACTACAGGTTTCATACTCCCCCTTGAAAATCATAAAAATTCTATTATAATTCATTATGCTCCAAATCAGACAGGCAGGACTTATTATTATTGGTCTGATATTTGCCTTTGCCTCAGCAGATTCAAATCTGCACAATTATAAAATAGGCACTGGTGCTTCAAATAAAACTCAAAAAAATCTGCCCTCAATAATCAATCCTCAATTATTCAGTCTGCGTATTATTGATTCCATACCTGCACCACCAGGTGAAATGAAAATGGGATTGACCGAAGATGGTGATTTTCTCTGGATATTCACAAATACCACAAACTCCTATTCTGTGTTTTACAAAATTGCAAAGAATGATGGCGCAATTATAAGACAGTTCAATTTTCCCGATACAACACTACGCTATAATATTGGCCTCACAATGATAAATGGCAATCTTTATACAAGCGAATTTCATCCAGTACCCGGCAATATTCATATTCTTGATACACTTGGTAATCTCATCCGAACATTTAACACCGGTTATGATACAAGGGGGCTTGCCTGGGATGGAACAAATCTCTGGACAACAGAAGTAGATTCTATGTCAATTTTAAAGATGGACACCCTTGGTAATGTCATAACAATTTATAAAAATAACGGTGCTATTCAATGGTTTATGGATATCACCTATGATGACAGAGATAGCACAATCTGGGCAAATGATGATGCCTTTGCCCTGGACATTAACGAAATTGCTGTATCCTCATCTCCATTTATTATTATTCAATCATTTGACCATCCTTGTTCTCAGAATGATATTCCTGAAGGCATCACCTTTTCTAATGAAAGTGATGGTAGTTACTTATACACGAGTTCAGCCTATTCTCAATTTATCTGGAAGATAAAAATTCACGATGGAGGAATACAGGAAGAAAATATAAAACACCAGGAAAGATACGATTTTAGACTAACTTCTTCAAACTTTTTTACTGACCAGATATGGCTGAATCTCAAAATTCCTGTAGAAGAGAATGTAAGATTGGTCGTTTATAGCATTGATGGTAGAATCATTAAAATAATTAAAGATGGAATTATTCCTGCAGGTGAATATACAATTTTGTGGAATAGCACAGATATACCTGCTGGAATATATTTTGTTAGATTAGAAACCCCTGATTATAATTCCACTATTAAAGTAGTAAAAATAAAATAATTCTTATATTACTCCAATGATTTTTGCGCCGGGTTGCAAATCCAATTTTTGCGTAGCCTGACCTTTATAAATGACAATCTCATAATATTTAGAACTTCCTTTTACTGCAATTGGCTCACCGGGTTTTGCCATCCGATAAAAATCTTTGACCTCTGCTATTTGAAAATTCTTAAGATAAATTTTTTTTATTGTAAATCGCGTGGGGATATTGGTAATCAAATTGCCAAAATGGTCAGCATACAAAATCTCACCATAAATTTTATTACCTTTCTTTCTAATTTGAGGAAATGAAATCTTTACACATTTTTTTATTCTTTTACCTAAAAGGTTCAAGTCCATGCCCAGAGTTATCTTTGCTGATACCGGACCAAATATATCACGGGCATGGAAAGTCGCACTGGGTACATTGGTGTATAAAATTTCATAAATAACAGGCTTTTTGAGAACAAAAGAAAAGATGCCATTATCAGGACCCACAAAAAAATATCCCTCTGAAGAAATTATCAATGGCTTTCTTCTGGAACCAACTCCAGGGTCAACTACAGCAAGATGGACTGTGCCTACAGGAAAATTTTTATAAACCATTTTCAGAACAAAGGCAGATTGTTTAATATCAAAGGGATTGAGATGATGGGTAATATCAATTATTTTAACTTCTGGATTTATCTTTAAAATTTCGCCTTTGACCGCAGATATAAACCAATCCTTATCACCAAAATCAGAAAGAAAAGTAATAATTGACATAAAGATACCCAGGATTAAATAAATGGTAACTGGTTAGACTCTACTATTTCTTTTTGCGTAGTTATTTTTTTTATCCATTTGTACCATTTTTCAGGCAATAACTGACTTGCTGAAATGCTGCTCTTCAGAATAATCGGTGCAATCTCACATTTTTTTACTAAATTTCCTTTATTCAATAGAAATAACAAAAACAAAAATACAAAACAGCAGAAAAGTCCCTTAAAGAATCCTAATGCACCACCCATTAATCTATCCATTATGCCCAGTGGTGTAAGATGAATGAGTTTGGAGATTATTCTACCTGTGATTGATACTACAATCACTGTGCCAATAAAGATTAATAAAAATGCCAGAAATTTTGTCGTCTTTAATCGCTCTGCATATTCAAGTGCCAGAAATATACCAATGATTATACCTGCCGTATCAAAAATACTCCTTACAAATCCAGCAACCAAGCCCTGAATAATTAAACAGATAACTATAATAATAATAACAATATCTATCCAGCACATAAAAGATTATAAACATTTTTTTTATTATGTCAATCTTGACATACTTAAGTATTTGAATATAATGTCAATATATGGCAAACAAGAAACTCTACCACCAGTTCCAGAGCCAATTGAATGGTTATTTTGATATCAATCATATAAGTCCTTACTTTAAAATGCTTTTGAAAAATATCAACGCCGTCATCTACATCATTGATAAAAAAGGAAAACTCGTCTTTTTAAATAACTATGCGGAAAAGATATCCCATTACCGGATTGATGAAGTCCTTGGTAAACATTTTAAAAATATTGTTGCTCCAGAATCATTACCGATTGCCTTTAAGACATTTGCAATACAATTGTCAGGAAAGAATATAAAACCTTATGAACTTGTAATCATTGACAAGAATGGAAAAAGAATCTATCTCAAGACATCTGAACATATTATATTCAAGGGGAATAAAGTTGATGGAATTATGGGTATTGCCACTGACATCACGGAACATAAAGAGCTGACCGTAGAACTTTCAAGGATGGTAAAAGAGTTATATCTTCTTCAACAAATAAGTCAGGAACTCTCATCAATACTTGACCTTGAACTTTTATTACGCCGCATTGTTATTCACTTAAAAGAAACTTTAAATTATGAAAGGGCAGCAGTCGCCCTGATTGATGAAAAAACAAATGAATTGGTGGTCCGGGCTGCAGAAAAACCATATTCTGAAAAAATCCAATCACGACTCAGATTAAAATTGGGACAGGGTATTACGGGTTATGTTGCACAGACAGGAAAGCCATATATTGCCGGTAATGTTGCTAAAAATCATCATTATTATATTTTTGATAAAAAAACAAAATCAGAAATTGCGGTTCCCCTTAAAATTGGAGATAAGGTTATCGGAGTAATAAATATTGAAAGTTATGAAAAAGACGCATTTAATGAACAGGACCAGGAACTCTTATGCCTCATTGCCAACCAGGCTGCAATCGCAATTCAAAATAGCCAGTTATACGATTCACTGAAACAGAGTTATCTGGAAAGTATAAAGACACTGGTCTCTGCAATTGAAGCAAAAGACCCATATACTGCAGGACATTCTGAGCGGGTAAGGAAATATGCATTAAGGATTGCAAAAAAACTTAAACTTCCTCATAAACAGATTGAAGCACTGGATTATGCAGGTTATCTCCACGATATTGGCAAGATTGGAATAAGCGATTCATTATTAACCAAACCAAAGGCACTTACCCAGGAGGAGTATGAAATCGTCAAAGAGCATCCAAAGATTGGCCATAACATTTTAAAGCATGCCCGCCACCTTTCTGATGCCTGCGAAATCATCCGTTTTGAGCACGAACGGTATGATGGAGCAGGTTATCCAAACGGGCTAAAAAAGAGTGATATCCCAATTGGTGCAAGAATAATTGCCGTGGCAGATGCCTATGATGCAATGACTACAGATAGACCATATCGTAAAGCATTGAGCAAAAAAGAGGCAATCCAGCGATTAAAGCAAGGCAGTGGTACACAATTTGACCCAAAGGTGGTCAGGGCATTCTTAAAAATCCTGAATAAGGATTAAAATTAACAATTATCGCACCCAATCTATTCCTTCTATCTGAACCATCTCTTTATCTATATTGCCGACAATGACCAGACAAAAATCATCAGGATGGAGATATTTCTTCGCTGATTCTTTTATATCCTGTAAGGTAACCGCAGAAACCAATCCTTCAAATCTATCCGCATAATCAAGTCCCAGACCCTCAATTTCAATTCTTGTTAAAAATCCAGCCATTTCACGGTAGGTATCAAAGTTTAGTGGAAAATTTCCAATGTAATATTTTTTTGCACGATTCAATTCATCTATTTTTATTTCACCAGGCATACCTTTCAATTCCTGGACAATCAATTTTATCGCTTCATTTGCTGATTCATTTTTGGTCTGCACACCAGCAATAAAGAATCCTCCATAATTGAAACGGTCAAAAAAAGAAAAGGCACTGTAGGCAAGCCCTCTCTTCTCCCTTATTTCTGTAGCAAGCCTTGAGGTTAGACCTGAACCTCCAAGGATATAGTTCATAATCCTCGTTGGTATCCAGTCCTTTGCACTGTAATCCGGACCTAAAAAACCAAAAAATATATATGATTGTGATATATCTTTCTTAATAATCAGTCCCTTTTTACCGCCTATCACTGGTTTTTCCATTGTCGGCACAGATATTCCCTTGCGTTGCCACTCACCAAAATATTTTTTTATCAAATCCATTATTGAATCACGAGAGAAATCTCCCACCAGCACGATTACTGTATTGTTGGGAGCATAATATTTATTGTAAAAATCTTTGATATCTTCAATCTTTATGTTAGTAATCGTAGAATCAAATCCGAGTGGGTCATGGTTCAATGGATGTGCACCAAATAATAATGACCTGAACTCTACCTGTCCAATGTAAAAAGGGTCATCCAGTTGACTTATGATTTCCGAGTATGTTCTCTTCTGTAATCGCTTAAACTCAATTGTATCAAATTGTGGTTTTGTAATACATTCAGAAACAATATCCAACAATAAAGGGATATCTTTACTTAGTGCACGCGCAGATATTTCAGCATAATCCTCTGTCGCATTAGCATCAAGGCTGGCGCCAAGCCTCTCAATACGCATAAGCAGTTCATCACCATTATGGATTTGAGTACCCCTTATCAGCATCCTTGCAACAAAATTTGCCAACCCTTCTTTACCTGACGGGTCAAAGACACTACCTGCCTTAATAATCACTTTTAATTCAACCATCGGAATTTTGTGCGCCTCACTCAATAAAACCACACATCCATTATTCAATGTATCACGCTCAATGTGCATAGCAAAGATTAAATTTAAAAAGCAAATACTGAAAACTATAATTACCCTGATAAATAATGAACGCAACATTTTACCTCCCCGGTATCAAATAACCAACTGTCCTGTTTTTTTCAGTAAAGTATTTATTCGCAACCCGCACAATATCATCTTTAGTAACACTCAGAATTTTTTCTGGATAAACATTAATATTCTGCCAACCACCACCTACAATCTCCCAGTAACCAAGTGTAAAACCGATTCCGCTTGGCGAATCCTGGCGAAAAACAAACTGGGCAAGGGTTTGATTTTTTGCCTTCTCTATCTCATCATCACTAATATCTCCAGTCTTCAATCTCTCAATCTGGGCATAGATTTCATGTTCCAAATTCTCCAGACTTATATTTATCTGTGGTATCCCAAAGATAAAAAAAGTGCCTTCATATTTAGATGTAGAATGATATACCCCCAGATTTACTGCCATACCTTTTTCCTGCATTAGTATTTTTTCAAACCAGGATGACTTACCATAGGACAGAATCTTGGCAATAATATCAAGGGCATAGGCATCAGGATGGGATATTTTTACTGTGCGATAATTGATTGCGAGGGCAGATGCATTCACATCCTTAACCAATTTAAACCTTCTCTCACCATTCTGTGCTGGCTCTGTATATTCAATTTCCCTTACTTCTTTGCCTTTTATGTTTCCAAAGTATTTTTTAACCAATTTAATTGCCTCTCCCCTATCCACATCACCGCTGATAACAACTATTGCATTTGCTGGATTGTAGTATTTTTTATACCAGTTGTATACATCATCACGCTCAATATTTTGCAGGTCAGCCATATAACCAATCACTGGATTCCGATAAGGATGATAAGTATAGGTCATCAAATCCAGGGTTTCAAATAGACTGCCATAGGGGTCATTCTCACCGAGTCTGCGTTCTTCCATCACCACACCCTTTTCCGGAATAAATTCTTTCTCTGCAATCAACAAGTTCTGCATCCGGTCAGCCTCCATCATTAATTCTAATTCATAACGGTCTTTATACAAATTTGCCCAGTAAACGGTCTGGTGAGTTGAAGTAAAAGCATTCTCTTCACCACCCGCCTCATCAATAATACGGTCATATTCTTTAGGACCATATTTTTTTGTTCCCCTGAATGCCATATGTTCTAAAAGATGAGAGACCCCTGTCTTTCCCTGAATCTCATTATATGAGCCCACCAGATAATGAACCTGTGTAGAAACAACAGGCGCAAAATGGTCTTCATAAATTAATACCTTTAAGCCATTATCAAGTTTATATTCATAAACCTGAATGGGCTGGATAGCAATTAATAATATAAGTAGATTCATTCCCATAAAACTCCTTTTCTCTTTTGATTATATAGAAAAAATACACGATGTCAATCAAATAAAAAATCTTAAAAAGAAGCATAAAGAGATTTGGATTTCAGGTGAATGTAAAGGATAATTATTTAACCATTATTAAATAATTCTGCCCCGACAAATGTCGGGGCAGAACACTCTATTAATCATTTATTCGTTATTCAGTAGCTATTTGAGTTTAATCACCTTTCCGTTTTGAATATTTTCACCATTCTGCACTCTGATAAAATAGACACCAGCAGGTAGCACATTGCCTGAATCATCTTCACCAAACCAAACAATCTGGTTAAATGGTTGAATTCCGCCACGATGATTGGCGGATAAATGGTTAAATTGTCGCACTAATGTGCCTGTAGCATCATATATCTGTATGCGAATGGGAATATCCTGACTGACCTTTCCATTAATATAGAAATTCACCCTGTCGCAGAACATTGTGGGTGCAAATGTTATGCTGACACCATTGCCTTTTTCTATCCTGTCATCTTCGCTGATACCGACACCAACACTCGCCTTCTGTAAACAAGAATATTCACCCCAGCCCCTGGTATTGTAGCCACGAACATAGTAGTAGAATTCACCATTAGCATGATTGGTGAATGTATAGGTGGTGTCAGTAATACTATTGGAAATCGTATTCACATTACCGAATAAACAGACCGGCCTGATGTCATCCACATAAAAACCACCATTAAGCGTAT
>JBBINQ010000066.1:0-12555 GCA_037443805.1 Caldifarciminota bacterium
TTAGGTATTTTGGACTTTTAGGTATTTTAATTTCATAGGGCTTGTCCCTGTCCGAAAAACTGGACGCTACAATAAAGATTTAACTTGGATTATTCATATTCAATCAACAATTCTTTATCCGACATCCAACTTTCGCTGTTCAAACCAGGAATATACAGCAGGAACAATGAACCAGGTAATCATATGGACAATCATTCCTCCGAAACTCGGGATTGCCATTGGCAGCATAATCTCCTTGCCTGTGCCACCAAAGATAAAAATCGGCAATAACGCTAGAAATGTTGTGGTAACGGTCATAAATGCGGGTCTGAACCTTGCCTTACCTGCCTCAACTGTTGCCTCAATAACCTCCTGCTTTGTCTTCGGTTTTCTGCGGGCAAATACCTGGTCCAGGTATGTAGTAATCAAAATTGCATCATCATCTGCAATACCAAATACTGCAATGAATCCCACCCAGACCGCAGTTGAAAAGTTAAAGCCATAGATGGCAAGCAGAATAATCCCTCCAGCAAAGGTAACCGGCACTGTAGAAAATATCGTAAGTGATCTACGATGGGACTTGAAGTTCAGAAAATTTACGATATAGATGATTAAGAGACTCAGGGGAATTAAGACAAAGAGTTTTCGCTGCGCCCGTATCAGATTTTCAAATTGCCCTGACCACTGGATTGAATAACCAGGGGGAATCCTATCCGCCATTTTCTGTGCTACAATTCTGCTCGCCTCTTTCACAAAACCCATCAAGTCCCTTGCCCGAACATTTGTCAGGACATAGGCACGGAGCATACCATTCTCTGAATTGACCATTGCTGGTCCTTCAGTGATGCGAATCCGGGCGATTTGTGACAGTGGCACATAACCACCTTCCATTGTTGGAACGAGTATCCTGCTAAGTTTTTCTGGTGTATCCCGTAATTCACGGGCAATACGGACACGCACAGGATAACGCTCCCTTGCCTCATAAGTCATTGTTAAATTCTCACCACCGATTGCCATCTCAATAATTTCCATCACATCCTGGATGCTCAATCCAAATCGGGCAATCTTAGCGCGGTCCGGAATGATTTCAATATACGGTTTACCAGTAATCTTTTCCGCATATAAATCCTCAGCACCAGGCACTTCCTGGATAATTTTTTTTATCTCCTCAGCAATAGTCTGTAAGGTATCAATATTTGTGCCGAATATCTTTACACCGACCGGGGTTCGGATACCGGTTGAGAGCATATCAATCCTGTTAACAATTGGTTGTGTCCATATATTGCTCACCCCTGGAAATTTCAGTAATGAATCAAGGGAATGTATAATCTTCTTTTTTGTCATACCAGGACGCCAGAATTTTTTATCTTTCAGTGTGATTACGGTCTCAAACATCTCAATCGGTGCCGGGTCAGTCGCAGTTTCAGCCCGACCGAGTTTACCGACGACCTCGTCAACTTCAGGAAATGATTTAATAATACTATCCTGAATCTGCATAATCCTCATTGCCTCGGTGAGTGAGACAGAAGGTGCAACAACAGGCATATAGAGGATAGTTCCTTCATCAAATTGGGGCATAAATTCACTGCCGATTTTTGTTGTTAAAAATCCTGCAATCACCAGGATTGAAACCGGGATGCATAGAAATGACAGGCGATGGTTCAAGACCCAGCGTAGAATCTTTTCATATCTTTTTAAGAGAAAGCCCACAACAGGATTCTCTTCTATCGGTTTCATCCTGCCGCGCAAAAGATAGAAACTGAGCACGATTGTCAGACTCAAGGCAACAAGGATTGATGCACCAAGGGCAAATGTTTTGGTATAGGCAAGCGGTTTGAATAACTTCCCTTCCTGTCCTTGAAGGGCAAAGACCGGGATGAATGAGATGATGGTGCTCAAGATACCCGTGACAATTGCCGGACCGACTTCTCTGGCCGCATCAAGGATTAGCTCGGTTCTTTTTTTATCTTTATAAATAACCGAATGGCGATGTATATTCTCGGTCATTATAATACCTGCATCAACGAGTGTGCCAATGGCTATTGCGATGCCACTCAGAGACATTATATTTGAATCAATCTTTAAAAAATACATTATTATAAATGAGATTAATACTGCAACTGGTAAGCCGATGGAGATGACAATGGCAGAACGGAGATGGCCAAGCAGTAGTATTACAACAATAATACAGAAGATTATCTCCTGTATCAATGTCTCTTTGAGTGTCCCGATTACCCGATTCACAAGTTCGGTTCGGTCATAGAATGGCACAATCTTCACACCCGGAGGCAAACCCGGACTCAATTCTACTATCTTCTCTTTTACTTTCTTTATTACCTTCAAAGGATTCTCTTTATATCGGACAATAACTACCCCACCAACAACCTCTTTTCCTGCCTTATCAAGTGCACCGCGCCGGAATTCAGGTCCAATAGTTATACGCGCAATGTCCGTTAAATATACTGGTGTGCCATCTTTTACACCAACACCAATATTTTTTAAGTCCTCAACTGAATGGAGAAAGCCCTTTCCCCGAATAATGTATTCAATCCCACCCCGCTCAATGACCTTTGCACCCACATCAATGTTTGAATTTCTTACTGCATTAAAGACCTCTGAGAATCTTATTCCATAAGTTGCAAGTTTATTCGGGTCCACATCTATCTGATACTGTTTTACAAAACCACCAACCGAGGCAACTTCAGAGACACCTTCTACAGATTGTAACTGATACTTGATATAGAAATCCTGGATTGAACGGAGCTGGGCAAGCGAATAACCACCGCCTTCAACTGTATACCAGAAGACCTGACCAAGGCCTGTAGCATCAGGACCTAATGATGGGATTACACCCTGGGGAAGAATCTTTGATGCCTCCTGGAGTTTTTCAATGAGCCTGGTGCGTGCCCAATAGAAGTCTATGTTATCCTTGAAAACAACATAGACCATTGAAAAACCAAACTCGCTTGAAGCCCTTATGGTCTTGACACCCGGGATACCCTGGAGTTTTGTTGATAATGGATAGGTGACTTGATTTTCAATTGTGAGCGCATCCCTTCCGGGCCAGTCCACAAAAACAATCTGCTGGTTCTCACCAATATCCGGAATCGCATCAACTGGGATATTTTTTATTGCCTCAAAGCCGGCGATTACTACAATTATTGTAATTACCAGAACGAGGAATCTATTATTGAGGCACCAATTGATAAAATTTGCTATCATTTTCCCTGCTATTTTAATGACGGTGAATTTGCTCTGTTGGTTGAGCCTTTATTTCTTCTGCTGCACCATATAATAATGACTGGCCGCCAGCAAGTGTTGTCTGGGAATCAAGCAAAAAATTTCCTTCTGCCACAACCATCTCGCCTTCTTTTAATCCGCTTAGCACCTGGACATATTCATCGGTCTCAATGCCCGATTGGACATTTCTTATTTCATAAATTCCAGGGTTCTTTTCTACATAGACAACCTTTCTCTTTCCTGTGTCAATCAATGAAGAATAGGGAATTGATAAAATTTTTCCCAAGGTTATCTCAATGATGGCTTCGCCATACATCTCAGAGAAGAGGTTCACACCGGGATGGTTGATAATTATGCGCGCCTTTGCACTCCGGGTCTGGGGATTGATCTGTGGTTCAATCGCCACAACAACACCTGGGAATTCTTTATCTGGATACGCAGAAAATTTTATAACTGCCTTGCTACCTGGTCTGATAAGTGGAATATCCTGCTCATATACCTCAGCAATTAGCCAGGCACGATGGGGATTAGGGATGAGCAGAGACCTATCTATGGCCTTCTCAGCAATCATTTGCTCTATTGTTTCCTGAGAGAAACCCAACAACTTCAATTTTAAGACTGTCGCATCAAGCAGTTCACTGTTTCTCTGTAGAGCAGAAGCAAGTTCCTGCTGGAGTAGATACAATTCTTCGTCTTTGTTAATCTTTGCCGGCAACTGCACCCTCTTAACCAGGAGCCTTTTTTCTACAGGTGCGGTCTTTATGCCCATCAATGCCAATTTCTCTTTTTCAATAACAATGCGATTCTCACTACCTTTATAAACTGGTATCAACTCCATACCACAAATAGGGCATTTACCTGGCTTTTCCGAACGAACCGAGGGATGCATTGAGCAGGTATAATAAATAATTTCTGTAGTGTCACCCTGGACCTTAGAACTCTCACTCTGGACTTGTTCCATATGCTCTTTTATTGTATCTGATGCACTCTCGTTCAAATACTTTTGCGGATTCTTCAGGAATTGCTTATCACATCCTGGACAGCAGAAGTAATATCTCTTTCCCTGGTAGTCCACAAATGGTGTATGTTTTGTAACCTTGAATTTTTCACCAGTGACCGGGCAGAGCACCTCCTTGCCAATATCAGAGACAAGAACCTTTGCCTTTCCATTATTGGCACAGGCAGATAAGAGTAACCCGGCGATCAATAAAAAGAATAAGAGCGCATAAATGTATCTAATTTTTTTCATTATGACCTCCATCAAAGATAAAGACGCAAGAAGGGCAAAATAGTTACGGTTGAGTCTTAGTACATAGGTTTTCCAGGGCTTCGTTTATCGTTTCACGGTTTCGCTGCTCGTATCGCAAACAAGGGTTATCAAGGGCTCTCAGGGATGGGAGAATATGTGGATTTGAAGTTGAGTGGTTGCGTGGATAGGAGAAGATGAGTAAGTAGTAAATAGTATGTAGTATGTGTAGGTAGGTAACAATGATACCAAATAAGCGAAAGAAACCAGAAAGACTAAAAAAGATGGATTACTCGGGCAGAAAATTTAAACCAGTAATTTCTTCCAGTTCTGCAATAGTTATTGAATAGTTAAGCAGAGTCCTTTGATGTTCTATCTTCTCTTCAAGGAGCATCTTCTGTGTCTCAAGCACAGTCATAATATCAACTCTGTTAATTTCGTAGGCAGCCATTGCTGAGACAAGCGCGGACTCAAAATTAGGGATGATTGAAGTTTCATAGAGTTTGATTTTCCTTTTATTGTTTTCAAGCATTATACTCAATTCTTTTATCCGATTCATAATCTCATTCTCCATTACATTGTATTCTTTCTCTACCATCTTTAATTCCTGTTCCATCTCTGCCACCATACTCTTTTGCTTGTGCCAGAACCAGAGGGGGAGGGTCAAACCAAACATTATTTTATAATTTTCAAATTCCATTCTCTCTAATTCATACCTTAACATAAAATCAGGCAGATATTCCTGTCTTGCAAGGGTAAGATTTATCTTTGTTTTATCTTCTTTCCACTGGTAAGATTTCAGAAGCGGGCTATGGCTTCTTGCCAGTTGATATAGCGAATCAATTCTTGGTATAAGTGGTTCAGCCATTGTTACCAATTGAATTTTAAGTTCTTCATCAACCGGACGGTTTATTAGCCTATTCAATGTGGCTATCAAGACAATCTTTTCATTCTTCAGGTCCTGGATTTCATTATCAAGTTTTACCAGCGCAGTCTGGATATGGATAACATCTACCTGTGTTACACGGTTTAGACGATAATTGTGGTTGGCAATGATTGAAATCTGTTCAAGAATCTCTTTTTGCTGTTCCAATATTTCCAACTCTTTCTGGACAAGATATAATCGGGCATAATTTTCCTTAATTTCTTTAATCACACGATTCGCCACTGAATAATAATTTGAAAAAACTTCTTCTGCTTCAGTGCGGGCATACCTTGTTTTATAGCTCAATTTTGTGGGAAATGGAACCTCCTGGGTGATTGAATACATCTCCATATCCTTAGAAAATTCTACAGCGAGCCAGGGGTCGGGTAGATATCTCATCAAGGGGACTCTTTCTAATGCGGCTTCATACCTTGATTTTGCCGCACTGATTTCAGGATTATTGGTAAATGCAGAGTCAATCAGGTCATTCAAACCCAGTGATTCGGCAAAAAAAATATTTATAGTCAAGACAAATAACATTAAATTTCTCGCCATCAATAATAAAGACGAACTTATGTCAGAATGGTTACGAACATCCCTCACCCTTAACAATGTAGGCACAGGGCTTGCCCATGACTGAAAATATATCGATATACATAAACACCAGAGTAGTTCCCGATGAGAATCCAAATGGTATAATTATTGAACTCCAAGTCTTCTCCACTTATAATTAATCTATGTGCAATATTTTTAACATCATGAAACGAGGAATTTCAATTGGAATTGCAATGACCCTGGCCTGGCGCCAGGGCAGGCATTGAGCATGAATAATTTGGGTTAAATGGTAATTATATAATACAATCTACCAGCAGGTGCAGGAATCACCACATTCCGGGCAGGGTGAGACATTATCGCCACTTTTCAGTCTATTTTCAAGACACCGGCAACGCTTCTGGCAGATATCCAGTGCCCGATTTATTAAAACTGTATCACAAACACAGGCAAAATTTTTGATATCTTTGAGGATTTTTATCTGGGCATCGTTTATGTCCGCAATGTTCTTATAAAGTTTGAATGCCTTTTCTTCATTCACTGATTCAATCAAGTTATATGCAAGTTCGGTCTCCTCAAGCATTGCATTGAGCAATCTCTCATCAACTCTTTTATTTCGGTTGAAGGTATAACTCAATTCACCTGCACGGCGGTCAGCAAATTTGATATGAAGTTCTATTCTGCCATCTTTGTCAAAGGTCAGTGCATAGTAAATTCTCTCTGAGAATCTTTTGACCGGGTAGAGCAGTTCACCGGGCATACTCCGGGCACTGATTGAAAGACTACCACCAATAATAGCAATAATTAATAACACAATTGCAAAGGCACGTATAAATGTGGGTTGAAGGATGAAGAATCTTTTAAAGAATGGTACCCTTTTCTCTTTTTCTAATATTGCCTTTGCCTGGATGATCGTTCGGGCAATGGAATCCTCTTCAGGCGCAGGTTTGGGCATTTTATTCATCCGCCTGGCAATCAATAAAAGGGCACTGAGTTCTTCAGCAAAATCAGGATATTCTTTTAATATTTCTTCAATATCCTTGCCCTGCCTCATTTGTTCAATTGCCTTTTCCAGAATATCTTCAATCTTTAATTTCATAACCCTTCTTCCTGAAATAATCCCTTAATGCCTTTAATGCCCGGTATTGCAAAACCTTAATTGCACCAACTGACTTACCCATTATCCTTGCTATTTCAGAGTTATCGTATTCCTGAATAAATTTTAATGTTATCACATCTGCCTGCTCTTTTGTCAAATGTGTTATTGCCTCTTTCAATCTATCAATCCTTAAAATTTCTTTGGGTTCCTCTTCTACAGGTATCTCCTGAGAAAGATTTTCATAACTTATCTCTTCTTTTGTTTCCTCTTTACGATAATAATCAATCAATGTATTTCTTGCAATTCTGTAAATCCAGGCAATAAAATTGCCATGTTGATTTTTTAGCGCCTTGACCATTTTTATCATTACCTCGCTCGTTAGGTCTTCTGCATCGTCTTTGTTTCTAACACGGTAATACAGATAGTGATATACCTTAACATAGACGCTCCGGCATATTTTGTCCAATGCCTCAAGGTTTCCGTTCTTAGCCTCGGTAAGGAGTTTATTAGACTCGTTGTCATTAATCTCTCCTGCTGTATATAAAGACTGCATTTCTGGCATTAAGTTACTCTGAAGATTGTCACATTAATCATAGATGCTTTATCTGTTTTTAAATTTCCACAATTAAAGAGCTGAATTGAATAAGCGATTCCATAATCAAAATTCAATATTTCGTTCATAGTTTATTTTAATCAAATTAGGATTTAGTTCAAGGTTCAACACGCAGTGCTAATGAAATTTTCCTTGACACAGTTCATTTTTTGAATATAATAGCCCATATATGCCAGTTTCCACCCAAAGATTTTTAGTGAAAATTAATGAGATCTGGTGTAAGGGATGCGAAATCTGTGTTGCCTTCTGCCCTAAAAAGGTTTTGATTATGGAAAAGGCAAAGGCAAAGGTTGCAAATCCTGAAGCCTGCACCGGGTGCCAATTATGTGAAATCTATTGTCCGGATTTTGCAATTGAGGTTGAGAAGATATGAGGAGAGCGGGGTATCAGAATATCAGGAGATCAGGGAATCAGGTGAGTAGATAATAATATGAAACAATCAGACACTAAGAGAATAAAGATAATGACGGGCAATGAAGCCTGTGCCGAGGCAGCAATTATTGCCGGTATGCGTTTCTTTGCTGGTTATCCAATTACGCCTTCATCTGAAATAGCTGAGATACTGTCAAAAAGATTACCCGAGGTTGGTGGTGTATTTATCCAGATGGAGGACGAGATTGCCTCAATGGGTGCTTTAATTGGTGCTTCTTTAGCTGGTTTAAAATCAATGACCGCAACGAGTGGTCCGGGGTTCTCTTTAATGCAGGAAAATATAGGTTATGCATCAATGGCTGAAGTTCCGGTGGTCGTGGTCAATGTTCAGCGTGGAGGACCGAGCACTGGATTGCCAACACTACCATCCCAGGCAGATGTAATGCAGGCAAGGTGGGGAACCCATGGTGACCATCCGGTCATTGCGGTTTCACCAGCCACGGTTCAGGACGCTTATGAATGGACAATCAAGGCATTTAACTTTTCGGAAAAATATCGGGTTCCCGCAATTATTCTATTAGATGAGATAGTGGCGCATCTTAATGAAAAGGTTATTGTTCCTGATAAAAATGAGATTGAGATTGTCAATAGATTTCTTACGACCGACCCTCCAGAAAAATTTATTCCCTATAAACCTACAGAATCAGATATTCCACCAATTGCCCATTATGGGACCGGCTACAGGTTCAATGTTACAGGACTGAGCCATGATGAAACAGGTTTTCCCACAAACGACCCGAAGAAGATTGATGCCCTGTATCGTAGAATAAACCGTAAGATTGAAAGATATAAAAATGAGATAATCGCATATAAGACAGAATTTATTGATGATGCAGATATCTGTCTTGTTTGCTATGGTTCAAGTGCCCGTTCTGCAAAGAGGGCAATGCGTGAGGCAAGGACAATGGGTATCAAAGTTGGTCTATTTCAAATATTTGTGCTCTGGCCATTTCCATATCAGGCACTTTCAGAACTTTCAAATCATATCAAAGAATTCATTGTCCCGGAAATGAATTTAGGTCAGATTGCCCATGAGGTTGACTGCGCAACAAGAAAAGAGTCTATTAAAGTAAACAGGGTTGATGGTAGTCCTATCACACCCGGAGAGATACTGGAGCAGATAAAAAATGTTTCCTTATAAACAATATTTAAGGCTTGATAAATTCCCTCATATATGGTGCACTGGTTGTGGCTGTGGTATTATTATGAAGGCAATGCTGAGGGCTATTGACCGGGCAAAGATTCAAAAAGATGATGTAGCAATTGTTTCGGGTATTGGATGCTCTTCCCGAACACCCGGTTATATGGATTTTAATACCCTCCATACCCATCATGGCAGGGCAATTACCTTTGCCACAGGTTTGAAACTTGCCAAACCAAAATTAAAGGTCATTGTTGTTACGGGTGATGGTGATGCTACAGCAATTGGTGGGAATCATTTTATCCACGCAGCAAGAAGGAATCTTGATTTGACTGTGCTTCTCTATAATAATCATATCTATGGTATGACCGGAGGTCAGGTTTCTCCCACCACACCTTTTGGAAAAAAGGCGAGCACTGCACCCTATGGCAGTGCTGAACCTGATTTTGATATTTCCAATCTCGCTGTTGCTGCGGGTGCATCCTTTGTTGCCCGTTCAACTTGTTATCATGCTACACAACTTGATAAACTTATTGAAAAGGCATTGCAGAAAAAAGGTTTTTCTTTAATTGAAGTATTGTCGCCCTGTCCAACATATTATGGACGTCCCAATCGTCTGGGTAATGCAGTTGATATGCTCAAATTTTACAAAGAGAACAGTATTCCAGTAGAGACAGCACGAAAGCTGTCTGAACAAGAAAGAAAAGGTAAGATTACGATCGGAGTGATTCATGATATTGAGCGACCAGAATTCTGTGAAGAGTATCAGAAATTAGTAGACAGGGTTTGTGAGAAAAAAAAACCAATTAGTAATTTACTAAATTGATTCAAAGGAGGCACAGTGTCCTTCCGCTATGAATTTAGATTGAGTGGCTCTGGAGGTCAGGGATTGATTCTTGCTGGCAAGATTCTTGCTGAGGCAGCCGCAATCTATGATGGCAAGAATGCCACCCAGAGTCAATCCTATGGACCTGAGGCAAGGGGAGGTTCAAGCCGGTCCGAGGTTATAATCAGTGATGAAGACATTGATTATCCCAAGGCAGTGAATATAGATTTTTTACTTGCCTTTACCCAGGAGGCATGTGATAAATATCTGCGTGATGTAAAAGAGAATGGAATTGTGCTTGTAGATTCGTCTTATGTAACCAATTGCCCCCAGGGAAAATATAAGATTTATTCAGTTCCTATTACTGAGATTGCAGAAAAAGAAGTAGGCAAGACTCTTGTGGCAAATATTGTTGCACTGGGTATGATAACCGAACTTACTGGTGTAGTATCAAAGGAAGCAGTAGAATCAGCAATACTTTCGCGCGTTCCAAAAGGAACTGAAGAATTAAATATCAAGGCATTCCGTACAGGTGTTTCTGCTGCCCAGAAACTGAAATAACAGAAATCCCTATCTGACAACAATCAGTTTTCTAAAAACTTTATCAATATTGATATAATAGATTCCTGCACAGGCAGGTGTATAATTTAATTTATCAGTAAATTTTTTCAAAACACATCTGCCCGTGACATCGTAAATCTTTATATCCCTTGGTTGCGAAAATTCCAATTTTATTGTTTTATGAATTGTAGGAATGCTCAAGCCATTAATATAATGGCTCGTGCGCCTTTCAATAACACCGGTAACCGTGTTCATTTGTATTATCCAGTGGTCGGGGTCTACTACAATGCTCATTGGCTCCTGACTGAGCAGATATTCAAAATGCTGTGGTGATTGATTTATTGGCAATACCACATTTGTGTCACCGACAGAAAAATTGATACGGACAGGCAAGGGGATGTGGAATACTGAGGGTCCAATAGTTTGAGTCTGTGAAATATCAAGGCTTAATCGCCAGTTTGGTGTCTCATACGATTTTCCCCAGAGCACACTATATTTTGGATAGCCCATATTATAGACATATTCATCAAAGAACCAGTCATAGTCGTTATTTAAAACCTGATTCATTATCAGGTTAAGGTCATCAGTGGATGCGCTGGCATAGGCAAATGAATCGCGATAAGTTGATAATAGATTGAGCCACACACTATCACTTCCACAGAGATAGCGAATCATATGTAGTATCCATGAGCCCTTACAATAACTGTGTCCCCAGGAGAAGATAAGATTTGTAGGTGGGTTGTAAATCGGATGTGGGTTTGAATTTTCCGCACCAAAATATGCACTCAATCTTGAGAGCATTAGATTAATAAAGGCATTATGTCCTTCCCTTCTCTCCAGATAGAGTGCATCGCAGTATGTGGCAAATCCTTCATTGAGCCATACATTTTGCCAACCAAAACAGGTTATCATATCGCCCCACCACTGATGGGAGAGCTCATGAGCCATCCCATAATAATCATTAGAAATGAGCCATTGTCTATGGATTGTGCTCATTGTCTGGTGTTCCATCCCACCATAGGTAAATGGATTGACCACATCCATTCCATATCTTTCAAATGGATAATCACCAAATAGAGAGTCATAAAAATAGAGCATATCAGTGGTCAAAGAGAATGCGGTCGGTGCATAGATTGAATCCTGTGGCCAGAAGTAATATTTTACCTCAATACTTTCACCGGGTGCTGGATAGTACCAGTCTGAGTAAGTATTATAAATGCTTGAAGCAAAATGTATAAGATATGGTGAGATTGGATAATTATGTTCCCAGTGGTATGTAGCAAAGCCCTGATTAACAGTTTTACCAAGATATTCGCCAGTAGCACAGACTGTGAATGAGTCAGGCACTGTGATATAAAATTCAACGCCATAGTCTGCTTTGTCCCATAATCTATCATAGCAAGGAAACCAGCGTTTTTCTGCGAATGGACAGCCCAGGGTATATGAGATTGGATGAAGACTTTGATACCATAGATAGCCCATAGTGCCTGATGCAGTTCCACTGTATCCTACCATCACACTGAACGAGTCACCCTGAGCGTAACTTTGAGGTAGATTTATGAGCAGGGTATCAGCAATGTGATTATAAGTGGCAGGAATAGCATCAACCTTGATTGAATCAACATTCAATCCTGATAGATAAAGGTCTATCTGAGTTAAGTTATCCATATTACTGCGCATTGCAATGGTCACTGCACCGGCAAGATAGCGTGATGTCATTGGCAGATTAAGTTTTATTAAATAGTGTAATACATCGTATGAATGGGTAGACTCTGCCCTTGCCGGTTCAGGATAGAACACCTCTTTGTTTTCAATGTTCTGAAAAGATTGACTGAACATAGAACTTGCTCCGAGAATCAGAATTAGAATTAGTTTGTGCCAGTTAAACTTAAAATTCCTGTATCCCATAACTCTCCTTTTTTACTACCTACTACCTACTAC
>JBBINQ010000067.1:0-12329 GCA_037443805.1 Caldifarciminota bacterium
GCATCCACGCCCTACAACCATAGACCATTCTGTTAGTCGTCTCCAATGCTTGATTTAATTATAAATTTGTGTATAATTGTGGTTAAATAAGGAGTTTGATGCTGAAGAATTTGATAAAGACAAAAAAAGCAAGGGTCGGAATAATCGGACTCGGTTATGTAGGACTACCCCTTGCCTTGGCATTGAACAGGCAGGGTTTCAGTGTAATTGGTGTGGATATTGATAGGGCGCGTGTTGATAAAATAAATAGAGGCGAATCTTATATTGATGATGTTGCTTCTAAGGATGTATCATATTATGTAAAGCAAAAAAAACTCCTGGCAACCACTGATTATAAAAAGTTAAAGGATGCAGATATCATAATGATTTGTGTCCCAACACCAGTCAATGAGAATAAAGAGCCGGATCTCTCTCCGATTATTGACAGCACAAATAATATTGCAAAAATTTTGCGTAAGGGCCAGCTTGTTATTCTTAAGAGCACAACCTTTCCTGAAACCACAGAAAAAATAATCCTTCCTATACTTGCCCAGACCGGTTTAAAAGTGGGCAGGGACTTTTATCTTTCATTCTGCCCGGAAAGGGTTGACCCGGGAAATAAAAAATATGGGATTGCCAATACTCCGGCAGTGGTCGGTGGAATAACAAAGGTTTGCACACATTTAACACTGCTTTTTTATCAGCAGTTTGTGGAAAAAGTTGTGCCAGTATCATCAGCGCGCACAGCAGAGATGACAAAACTGCTTGAAAATACTTTTAGAAATGTGAATATTGCACTGGTGAATGAATTTGCTCAACTCTGCGAAAGGATGGGCAACATCAATATCTGGGAGGTGATTGAGGCAGCAAAGAGCAAACCATTCGGTTTTATGCCTTTTTATCCTGGACCGGGTGTAGGTGGCCATTGCATACCTGTTGACCCTTATTATCTTTCATACAAGGCACGGGAATATGATTTCCACACAGTATTTATTGAACTTTCAGCACGTATCAATGAAGAGATGCCATATTTTGTTGTAAACAAAACAATTGAAGAATTGAGCAGAGCCGGTATTTGCCCTGCCCAGGCAAAAGTTCTATTATTGGGAATGGCATTCAAAAAGGATATCTCTGATTTACGGGATTCGCCAGCGATAAAGGTTTATCAGATTATAAAAAATCATGTTACAATGGTCCATTATAATGACCCTCATGTGCCTTATTTTATATTGAATGGCAAGAAGATAAAATCAGTAAGGATTAATCCCGGAAAATTAAAATTATACGATGCAGTAGTTATCCTTACTGACCATTCAGCGTATGATTATAACGCAATTTTGCAGAATGCCAGACTCATAATTGATACAAGAAATGCAATAAAAAAAGAGAATAAAAAAGTAAAAAAATTAGGAGGCGGAGAGATAGTAGGTAGTAAGTAGTGGGTAGTAAGTAGTAGGTAGTAGGTAGTAAGTAGCATGTAGCTCCGCCTTGAAAAAGGCGAGAGTTTTCCGCTTTGCGTGAATTCTCGTTTAAGTCTCTTAAACGGAACTCGTCCGAAGGACGGAATAGGTAGAAAATAGTAATGACAAACAGATTATAATTTTTTGAAATATTCTATTAGCTCAGGGATTTTTTCGGGCTTACCACCACCACCTTCTGCCAGATGTGGTTTGCCACCACCACCACCACCAATAATCTTACCTATGGATTTAATCAATTGGTTTGCTGGATGCTTTTCTTTTATGTGTTCACCAGCAAACACAAGATAATTGACCCGATTGTTCACAATCTGATATAATACCCCGAATTTATTCTTTTCTTTTTCTCTTATAAAATCAGCGACCAGCCTCATTCCTTCCATATCAAAGCCTTCAAGTTTTTCCACTATCCAGTTTTCGCTACTCGTCTGTTTTAGAATCTCCTGTGCCAGAATCTGCGCAAGCTTTGCTTGTTGTTTCTGATTTGCGATTTCTAAACTCTTTAAGCGATTCTGAATCTCTTCAAGCCTGGTTATGATATTTGTTTCACTTCCTAAGAATTCAGAGACACTCTTTATAATATTACTATATTCTCTGAATTCATCAAAAAGATGGAGACCCACGAGCCCTTCTATGCGCCGAATGCCTGCGGCAGCAGATTCCTGCCCAACTATTTTAAACAATCCAATCTCTCCAGTATTATCAAGATGTATACCACCGCATAGTTCAATGGAAAAATCTCCAATCTTCACGACCCGGACATTTTTGCCATACTTTTCACCAAATAATGCCATTGCCCCAAGTTTTTTTGCTTGGTCCAGCGTAGTCCAGAACTTCTCAACCTGTAGCGCTTCAAGGATTTTTTCATTTACCATATCCTCAATCGCTTTTATCTCATCATCACTCAATGGTTTGAAATGGAGAAAGTCAAATCTAAATCTACCCGGTGCAACATAAGAACCTTCCTGTCGTGCATGCTCGCCAAGGATTTTTCTTAGCGTAGCATGTAGAAGATGGGTCGTGGTATGTGCACGCGCACTCTCTTTACGGTGTTTTGTATCAACCTTTGCCAGAACCTTTTCTGGTTTGAATCTGCCCGAGACTATTTCACAGTGGCAGGTGTTCATCTTTTGAAACCAGTATGTATCAATGACCTTGAGTTTGAAATCTTTGCCGATGATTTCGCCGGTCTCACCAATCTGGCCACCTGCTTCTGCGTAAAACGGAGAATATTCAAGAACAATTTCAATATTTTTATCGTTCTGGTTGTATCTCAATATTTCTGTCTCAACCTGGTCTTTTTCATAACCAATAAAATTCCCTACTCCTTCCTTTAAAACCTTCCAGTCGCCACGAAAAGTAAATTTTGCTTTTGTCCTTGATTCGGTGCGTGCCTGTTCCAGATTTCTCTTAAAACCTTCTACATCTATTGTGAGCCGTTTTTCCTTTGCCATCTCTTCGGTCAGTTCAATGGGAAAACCATAAGTATCATAAAGTTTGAATGCATCATCACCTGATACTATTTTCTTTGTTTTTGTAATCTCTTCAAAGAGTGTAATACCCTTTTCCAGTGTGGCAAGAAATCTTTCTTCTTCAGATTTTATGACCAGACTGACCTCTTCACGGTGGTTCATAATCTCAGGATATGTGTGCTTATACATCTCTACAACCTGTGGCACTAATTTATAGAGCACAGGTTCATTAATACCAAAGTTCAAATTTATCCTGGTTGCCCGACGCAAAATGCGGCGTAATACATATCCCCGTTCTTCATTTGAAGGAATAATCCCATCGCTAATCGCAAAGACCAGAGCCCTGATGTGGTCAGCAATTATATTGATATCAATATCAGTCCTGGGGTCCTTTCCATATTTTTTACCAATTAAATCTGTTATATTTTCAATGATTGGATAAAATAAATCAGTATGAAAATTAGAGTCTTTATTTTGAATGATTGTTGCCAGTCTTTCCAATCCCATCCCTGTATCTACCCCGCGATTTTTTAGAGGTAGCCTTTCACCAGATACGGTCTGGTCAAATTGAGGAAATACAAGATTCCAGATTTCTGAATATCGGTCACAATCACAGCCCGGAGCACAGGTCTTTTTGCCACAGGAGAATTTTTCACCAAGGTCAAAATAGATTTCAGAACAGGGTCCGCAGGGTCCTGAATCACCAGCCGGTCCCCAGAAATTTGTATCATCACCAAGTTTATAGATTCTTTTGGGTTCCAGCCCGATAACATCTTTCCATATTTTGTATGCTTCTGTATCATCCTTATGAACAGAGACATAGAGGTGTGAGCGGTCAATCTTCAAAACTTCAGTAAGATATTGCCATGCCCAGGATATTGCCTCTTCTTTAAAATAGTCACCAAATGAAAAATTGCCAAGCATTTCAAAGAATGTATGGTGGCGCCTGGTTCTGCCCACATTATCTAAATCCGATAGTCTCAAGCACTTCTGAATACTTGTAGCACGGCGATATGGTAAAGGAACAGAACCACTCCAGAGTGGTTTAAACTGCACCATTCCCGCACTGGTGAATAAAAGGCTCGGGTCATCCTTCGGAATTAAGGACATTGAAGGTACAATTGTATGGTCTTTTTGCTTGAAAAAATTTAAAAAACTGTCTCTGATTTCAATATTAGTCATACTCTTCACCAAGGACTTCATAGACTGCCCTGAGCGTAAATCCCCTGCTTAGAAAATATCTCATTATTTTTGTCTTCTGTTTTAAATCATTTTTGTTATAATTGGGGAATTTTCTCTGTAGCATAGTTTTTATAATACCTTTTTCATCACGCTCTTTAATTATTTCTTCAATAAGTGATTGGTCAACTCTCTTTTTTCGCAATTCCCTTAATATAAAGATATTCCCCTTTGGTTTTAACTCTGTATACTCGCTGGCAAATCCCTTTACAAATTTCTGGTCATCAAGGATACCTTCTTCTTTTAATTCGTTTATAACCATTTCAACAATATCTGACTCATAACCTAATTTTGTTAATCGGTCTTTCATCTCGGCAATAGAACGATTTCGGTAACGCAACAATCTGTATGCTCTCTGTTTAAGATGCTCTTTCTCTTCAGCAAGTAAAAGGTTTTTGATATCCTCATCACTGATTTCATCACCCTCTTTTAATCCATATTTTACGATGATTTCTGTGGTCAGTCCAAATTTAAATTCACCATTGATAAATATTGAAGACCGTTTTTTATTTTTCTTTTGAACTTCTATTTTGCTTATCTTCACCCGTTCTCTTGAAAAGTTTATCTCTGATTTCCTTTTCAATCTTCTGTGCGATATCCTGATTCGTCTTTAGAAACTCAATGACTGCATCCCGACCCTGTCCAATCCGTTCATCCTTAAAAGAATACCAGGTACCCGATTTTTCAATTATCTCCAGTTCTGCACCCAGGTCTACAATCTCACCTAACTGGGAGATACCCTCACCATATACAATATCAAACTCAGCCTCACGAAACGGAGGTGCGAGTTTGTTCTTTACCACTTTAACTTTTGTTCGTGAACCAATGATATTTTCACCCTTTTTCAAGGTTGCAATCTTACGGATATCAAGCCGCACCGAAGAGTGGAATTTTAAGGCAAGACCACCTGGTGTGGTCTCTGGTGAACCATACATCACACCAATCTTCATACGGATCTGGTTGATAAATATCGCAACGGTTCTGGACTTGCTGATCACTCCAGTGAGTTTCCTTAGTGCCTGTGACATCAATCTTGCTACAAGCCCAACCTGCATTTCACCCATCTCTCCGGCAATCTCTGCCTTGGGCACAAGTGCTGCCACTGAATCTACAACAATAATATCAACACCGCCTGAGCGCGTGAGAATTTCTGCTATTTCAAGTGCCTGTTCACCAGTATCTGGTTGAGAAATGTAGAGGCTATCAAGATTTATACCGATTGCCTGGGCATACTTGGGGTCAAAGGCATGCTCTGCATCAATAAAAATAGCATTGCCACCTGCCTTCTGTGCCTGGGCAATTGCTTCAAGGGCAAGGGTTGTCTTTCCGCCTGCCTCAGGACCAAAAATTTCAACAACCCTGCCGCGTGGATAACCACCAATACCCAGGGCATAATCAAGTGCTAATGAACCAGTGGGAATGATGCTGACATCTACCTTTGACTCTTCAGCACCGAGCCTCATTACCGCACCTTTACCAAATTGTTTTTCAATCTGGCTTATTGCCATTGAGAGAACTTTTTCTTTTTCTTCTTTTCCCATAAAACTCCTTTGCCTTGTATAATATTAATTAATTTTTGCCTCAAGTCAACAAGGGAATTTTTCTATTCACCCTTGACACTAAGGTTTTTCAGTTTATAATAATTATGTATGCTCTTTGCAATTATCAGCCTATTTTTGATAAACCAGTCTGATTTCACAATTGCCCGATTAAAATATGGTGGCGGTGGAGACTGGTATTGTGACCCAAGTTCCTTGCCCAATCTGCTCAAGGCAATCAATGAAAGAACAACTATCAACGCAGCACCAAAAGAGGTGGTTGTAGAATTGACCGACCCCAATCTCTTTAAATATTCCTATCTATATATGACTGGCCATGGTGAGGTGCGGTTCAGTGACGAAGAAATAAAAATATTAAGGCGTTTTCTCACAAACGGCGGATTTCTCCATGCAGATGATTGCTATGGTATGGACTCTTCTTTTCGCAAAGAGATAAAAAAGGTATTCCCTGACTCACCGCTAATTGAACTGCCTTTTGACCATCCAATCTATCATTGTTTTTATGATTTTCCTGAAGGGCTACCCAAAATTCATGAACACGACAACAAGCCAGCCCAGGGTTTTGGCATCTTCTACGAGAATCGGCTCGTGGTCTTCTATTCGTATGAGACTGACCTTGGTGATGGATGGGAAGACCCGGATGTCCATAATGACCCAGCAGAAAAAAGGGAATCAGCATTAAGAATGGGCATCAATATTGTGGTCTATTATCTAACCCATTAAAAATATGGTGCTAAAGAACTTAGTAAATTCTTATGCCCGTAAACAAGAATTCATAGATTTCATCAGTATTATCATCTTCACTGCGGGCACTGTATTAATTGCTCTTTTAATATCGCTTCTACTCTTAAAGTCACCACTTTATGGTTTGATCGGTTTAATACCGCTTGCATTTTATCGTCCTAAAAATTTTATCCAGCGGGCACAGGAACTTGATAAAAAGATGGACGCACATTGTGAAGTTATAAGTTGCCTCCAGATTGCGCAGATGCCCGAGCATAATCGCGAAGGGTATTCAAAAGAACTATGCTCTGCATTTGTTGAAGTAATAACTGAAAAATACCGTAATACAAACATTGATAATTTTATTAACAGAGATTCTTTAGGTCGTGCATTATCTTTTCTATGTGTATCATTGATATTTTTCTTGTTGTTCCCCACCCTATTTCCAGGACGATTCTGGTTTGCATTGAATCGTCAGATTGGATACAATATAATCCCACAATCAGGAAGATTTGAGCGAGGTGAACCACTTGATATAATTATAAATCTTTATGGACCATATCAACCCCAAAAAGTAAAATTTGTTTATCAAATAGATCATACTACACATATCACAGATTTACCAGTAATTGATGAAAGGGCAACAAAGAATATTGAAATTACTGAACCATTAAATTACCATTTTGAATTTTTCAGTATAAAAACAAAGCCCTGCACACTGAGCGTGATTGAACCAATTTATCTTAATGAATTGACCTTCCATCTTAAATATCCAGTGTATACAAATCTCCGCGATGAAATAAAAACAGAGAGACAATTGATTGTTCCATTCGGCACTATTGTAGAAGTAAATGGAAAGGCATCACAGCCACTCAAACAGGCAAAATTACTATTTAATGATACAATAGATTTTGTATGCAATGGTAATCTCTTCGCAGGAAAGTTTACAATAAAGTCGAGCGGTTCTGCGGCCATCTATATTGCGGGCGAATCTTCTCACAATGAACCAATAACCATTTATGCAATACCTGACCTGCCCCCTCTGGTTGAAATATTCTATCCCGGATACAACATCAATCTACCCCCGGATATGAAACTATCTGTTGGTATAAAGTGTAGTGATGATTATGGTCTCAAGAGATTAATTTTTAATTATCAATTCAAAGAACCAAAAACAACGAATATCAATTTTAAAAGGGGTAGCGCTGAAGATACAATATTTTATGAATGGGATTTACAGAATTTAGGGCTGCTGCCCGGTGATAGAGTATCTTATTTTGTAGAAGTAGAAGATTATTCTGGGCAGCGAACAAAAAGTAAATTATACTACATATATTTTCCAACAATGGAGCAGATTTACGAAGAGGTACAAGGCAAAGAAGAGTTGGTCCAGTCAGACCTGAATGATTTGGAAAAAACACATCAGGAAGGCGTCAGTGAAATAAAAAGGCTTGAAGAAAAATTGAAGAGAGAAAGGGAATTATCCTGGCTTGATAATGAGAAATTAAAAGAGGCAATAAATAAAGAGGAAAAAGTCCTGCAAAAGATTGAAGAGTGGCAGGACGAATTAAAAAACACCATTGAAAAATTGAAGAGCGGTATTATCCTTGACCAGAAATCAATTGAAAGGCTCCAGGAGATTACAAAGATACTGCAAGAGATTGCACCTGAAGAATTGAAAAGGGCACTGGAAAATATAAAGCAGGCAATGAACAAAAATCCTGAACAACTAAAACAGACAATGGAAAAATTGAAAGAGGCACAGGAAGAACTAACAAAGGCACTGGAGAGGACACTGGAATTACTAAAACGATATCAGCAGGAAGAAAAATTAAAAGAATTATCAGAGCGGGCAAAGGAACTTGCTGACCAGGCGAATGAACTAAAAAATCAACAACAATTTACAGGAACGGAGGCATTTAAAGGCTCTCTTGATAGTCTGTACCGGGCAATAGATAGTCTTGCACAGGAGATTGAAAAACTTGCCGGGTCAGAAGGTATGGAACAGAATATATCAGACCAGTTGAAAAATTCTTCGCAACAGGCAAAATCAATGGCAGGAAATCAAAATCTATCACCCGAAGATTTGGAAAAAAAATTAAATTCGCTTGCCGCTGACCTTCAGAGACTCTATGAAGAACTTACCAGAGGTAGGGTTGCAAACCTCAGAAGAAATTTACTGGAAACATTGAACCAGGTCATTGAATTATCAAAACTTGAAGAAGAACTTTTAGCACACCAAAAGGTTGACCCGGATATTCAATCCGCGATTGCCAATGCCACAAAAGAAGTTGCAGAAAGTCTCTATGCCCAGCAGGTAAAAAGTATCTATGTAAGCCCTGAGATTGGCAAGAGATTGAGTAAGGCAATAAAAGAGATGGGCTCTGCGGCAATTAATCCTGGTAATGAAGGTAAAGCGAATGTGCGCGAAGCAATGAAACAATTGAACCTTGCTTCACTGGCTATTATTCAAGGGCTACAAAAAGCAGTTGAAGGTGCTGGTTCATCCACTGGTATGGACCAATTCTTAAAAAACCTTTCTGAGATCACCCAGAACCAGATGGGCATTGGACAATCGCTGTTCAACCTGTTCCCTTTATCAGTCAGTGGACTGAGTCCAGAGCAGATGGCACAGATTCAAAGGCTTGCGGGAAAACAGCGCGAACTCAGGGAGGCACTTGAATCATTAAAGGGTTCACCTGAAGCAAGCAGGTTTCAGGAAATGCTTGATAATCTTGCAGAAGAAATGAAACAAACAGAAGAAGCATTATATCAATACAAACTTGATAGAAAACTTATTGAACGCCAGCAATTGATTATTTCAAGACTGCTGGATGCAGAAAAATCTATCAGGCAGGAAGACTGGACAAAGGAGCGCAAGAGCAAGCCTGGTGAAGATATAAAGCATGCCTCACCTGTGCCATTACCAGAACAACTGGGCAGGGATGAACTATTAGAAATAATTCAGCAGGCATTAAAGCAACCTTATCCTGAAGAATATGAGTTATATATTCGTGAATATTTCAGAGCATTACTGGAGCAACAGTGATTATATTTGTTATCTATTTTTTATTTGCTGAAAATAATACAAATATTGATTCCTTAAAGATTCTGTTTGAAAAGAATCCAAATATTATGTTGATGACTGAATTGAATCGTGCTTATCTATATTTTGGAATGTTTGATAGCGCAAACACATATTTAAAAAAATATGAAAACCAGTTTGGTTTTGAAGAACAGGCACAATTGAACTACCTGATGGGAGACAATCTGCTATTTAAGGGAAATCTCTTATCTGCCCGTGAACAGTATCTGAAAACTGCGGCGCGATTTTCCAATGCAAACTATGCAAACGAAGCATTAGAAAGGCTGCATTTGATGGAATCTGCACGAAAAGATACGACTCTACTAAAAAAACTGGTATCAGGTATATACCTCTACGAAATCAAAGACATAAAATCTGCTGAAGATAGTTTAAAAAAACTGGTGAAAACACCCATAGGTGATTATGCATTATATTTTCTCTCACTTGTCTATGCCTTTAAAGGTGAACAGAATATGGTCCTCTCAATCCTTGAACAATTGCAAAATGATTTTCCTGTACATCGGATACATCAGGCAAAATTATTAATGGCGGAAACCTATATAAAAATAGGGAAAAAAGCAGAAGGCAGAAAGATACTTGAAGAATTGGTGATAAAACATCCAAACTCACCCACTGCTATAAGGGCGAAGGCAATCCTCTCTTCCTCATCTACTTCTAAAGAAAAGAATTGAGGCAAGAAAGCGGGAAGTAATGGGAAACAATCCCCCTTAATCCCCCTTTCATAAAGGGGGAGAGAGTTGCCTCATTTATGAGGCTTTTTTGTAGGGAAAACCTCTATAAAATTAAAATGCCTAAAGGGGAATCAAGGGTGAGAGTAGGTAGTAGGTAGTAAGTAGCGTCCAGTTTCAACTGGACGAAAGGTTTTCAGACTTCTAATCTATGCCCGATAAATCGGGCAACTACATTTTGCAATGGAACCTTCAAAGGAAATTCTCTTAATAGATATTGACATTAATTTAAAAATATATATAATCGTTCACTAATAAGGAGGCAAAATGGCTTATAAGATTACTGAAGATTGCACAGCCTGTGGTCTTTGTGCACCTGAATGTCCGGTTCAGGCGATAAGTGAAGGTGACCCGATATATGTGATTGATTTTAAGAAATGTGTGGAGTGTGTTGGACATTTTGATGAACCGCAATGTGCTTCAGTCTGTCCGGTTGGTGCTTGCGTTCCTGACCCAGACCATCCGAAAAAATAGGGAGAATAATAATTGGTTAAATAGTTAAATGGTTAAAAATTATTTGGGTCGAATTATTCATAATATTGACAAGACAAATATTCTGGTTATAATATACTGGTTTGGTTGCTCAAAGTTTATGTAAAAAATAAAGCCGAATAACGAAATACGATACGAGCATCCAAACCGAATAACGATTAACGAATCTGTTTGGGCCTATAGCTCAGTTGGTTAGAGCGCACGCCTGATAAGCGTGAGGTGAGTGGTTCAATTCCACTTAGGCCCAGATGAAATAAAGGTGCGATTTATCGCATATCTACCCCTACGTAGCGGTGCGATTCATCGCACAACATTAAGCGAGTAAACAAGGAGGTAATATATGAAAAAACTCGCAACACTACTGATTATCGCAATTGCCCTTGCGGTAATCGGTTGTCAGCCACCACAGCAAGCAAATGTGGTGACAACAGAGCAACTGGATGCAGTGAAGCAGGAACTGAGCACGCTGAAGAACGACTTTGCGACACTAAAGGCGGATTTTGATTCATTGAAGGCGAATTATACTGCACATCTTGATAAGTATCACAAAACAATGCCCAAACCACCAAGCGGTGGAACAGGTGGCGGTCTAAAACCACCGACCCAGAAGTAAGGAGGAAAAAATGAAGAGACTATTACCTATAGCACTAATTTTTGCCTTTATAGCATTCTTTGGTTGTGAAGAGACCCCAACCTTAGAAGCACCTGATGTTACTTATACTGTATCTACTTCTGACCAGGGTGGAACACTCAATCTCTCCTGGGATGAAATTACTGATGCAGATGGATATATTATTTATGCTGATGGTGTTGTAATTGACACAGTAACAACAACATCTTATGATGCAACAACACCCGCTGCACTGTATGAAGTAGCAGCCTATGCTGGTGATGAAGTAGGTGCCAAGGACCAGATTGATTGTGGTGCAGTGGAAACAGCATCATTAATAGTATATGGTAGTTCAGATCCTGATACCACCCATCCCAGTGGATTTGGTTTCAATGCCCAGGGAACTGCGATTGCCTATTCAATTTCCAACCAAAATAATTGGCCATTGCTTGATTACTGGATTTACAGCTCTGGCTCAACAATCAGGTTTGTATCACCAAGCGACGCACCTACACCATTTAATAACGAAGTGAATGTTACTAAAAATAGTGGCCAGTCAAATTATGACGATGTCACAATTGCTGATGCCCCTGGTGGATATTCCACCCAAACCGATGTAGTTAGTGGAGCAGTCTATTATTTCTGGATTGACCCTATTAATGACGGCTGGGATGCATCTACTGACCATTTTGGTAAGATTTATGTCAGTGGCATAAATGGTGTAGCAGTTACGATGACCATTGCCTATCAGCCGATTGCTGGTCTGCGCTGGTGCGTAGCGCCATAAGATAGAAAAAAACTTAAACAAAAGGGCGGGCTTTGCCCGCCCTTTTGTTTTGCAACATTTTTATGGCAGGCAGAAATGTGTTGCATTTTGTAAGCCATTGTAGGGCAAGGCTTTAGCCTTTTTGAGCCCTTTTATTTATCTCGGATTATTCATGCT
>JBBINQ010000068.1:0-12325 GCA_037443805.1 Caldifarciminota bacterium
CTCATCCTTGAGCCGGATCAGGCAGATTCAACATTACCTGATGTGCGCGTGGATTATGATGTAAGGGTGATAAATATTGGGATTGGTCTTGACACAGTTGATTTAATGTATCAACATAATACAAACTGGCAGATTGGATTATTTGATTCCACGGGCACAAATCCCTTGATAGACCATAATAACAATTCCCTTCCTGATGTGATTATCAATCTCAATGATACAGTGCCAATAGTTCTTGCAGTTACACCACCGGGTAGTGCCCAGGGTGGTGAGATAGATTCATTAACACTCATTGGTAGTTCCAATATCAATCCAGCGCTTATAGATACAGTTTTTATTACCACAAGAATCCGAAGATTAGTGGCGATTTTGGTTGAGCCTGACCAAGAGGGTTACACAGTTGCAGGTGTGCCAAAGAATTATGATTTATGGGTCTATAATCAGGGCACAAATCAAGATACAGTGGACTTGTATTATCACCACAACAAGCCCTGGGGTGTGGCACTATTAGATTCCACGGGCACTGTGCCTTTATCTGACCATAATAGCAATGGCTATCCTGACCTCTGGATTAATAGTTTAGATTCGGTAAAATTCAGGTTAGTGGTCTATTCACCTGATACTGCCATAGCAGGTGAGTCTGATACCCTGATTTTGACTGGTCGTAGTAATTTGAATCCAGTAATCAGTGATAGTGCCCGGGTGATTACAATCATTGAGGCTGTTGGCTCAATTATCATCTTTCCTGACCAGGCTGCAAATGGTCTGCCTGGTAACTGGGTCAATTTCTCTCTGTCCTGCCGTAACAATCAGAATTTTACTGATACGATTGATTTGCGCTATATTGACCATCTGGGCTACTCTTATCAATTATTAGATTCAATATACAATCAATTAACTGACCACAACAGCAATGGATTTGTTGATTTGCCCGGTATAGGTCCATCAGGTGTGGAAGTGGACTTTAATCTACGGGTTTTGATTCCTTCAAATACGCCTTCCGGCACAAGGGATACGATCTTTGTCTATGGTTATTCGGGTCAGGATACGACTGTGCGTGATTCTTCAATCTGTGTTTTGACTGTGGGCACATTTGCCCAGGTCGTGATTGAGCCGGACCGTTCAGATTCAGGGAATTGTGGAGATACGGTTGAGTATGTATTATGGGTAAACAATGCAGGCAATGCTGGAGATGTGATAGATTTATTAATGGTTGGTGGTGATTTCAATTATATGTTGTGTGATTTAGCAGGTAATCTGCTTACAGATACAGACAATGATGGTCTGGTGGATTTAGGTCTGGTAAATGGTTTTGGTGGTTGTGAGAGTCTATTAGTGCGGGTGATTATTCCACAGGTGAATCAGGGTATAATTGATACGGTTTTAGTGCGTGCTCGTTCCAGCAACAATTCTGCAATCTATGATGATGCGGTTTTGAGGACCAAATGCTTAGGTGGGATATGGGGGCTGGTGATTGAGCCGGACCAGAGCAATCGGGTTGAGCCGAACAGGAGTGTGGATTATCAATTGCGTGCGATATTACAGGCGAGTTTGAGTGATGTGGTGAATATCAAGAGGAGTGAGGAGGTTACTGGTTGGCGGGTTGAGATGCTGGATAAGGATAATAATCTTTTGCAGGATAATAATGGGGATGGTTTGATTGATCTGGGTTTGGTGAGTCCTGGTGTGACAAGTGTCTTTAAGGTGCGGGTAATTGCGCCTGAGCATTTTGACTTCAGTGGATTATTGGATACACTGGTATATTTTGATTTAGTGGTATATGGTGAGTGTAGTATGCGGAGTGAGATAAGGGATAGTGTGGTATTAAGGACGATTCTTGTGCCGCCGTTTGAGGTGCACAATTTCCGTAATCCATTTCAGGAGCAGACACGGTTTATGTTTAGTTTGCCCAAGTCGGGTTATGTCAATTTGCAGATTTTTACCCGTAATGGTGAATTAGTGCGCAGATTAATTGAGCATCGGCATTATGATTTTGGAATACACTATCATCCCTGGGATGGTAAGAATGATGCGGGCAAGAAACTTGCTCCGGGTGTTTATATCTATGTCTTTGACTTTATTGCTGATGATGGAGAACATCTGGTAGCAAAGAAAAAGGCAGTGATAATAAAATAGGGGTGTAGTATTATTATCTTTATTTATCTCTTTGCCATCTTCTCTAATGGTGATGTTGGGACTACAATGTATCCTTTATTGAAGACTGGTGTGGGTCCAAGACCAGTGGCAATGGGTGAGGCATTTATTGGTCTGGCAGATGATATTACTGCCCTGCACTGGAATCCAGCAGGTTTGTCAGGAATAAAAGACCTGCAATTCTTTGTTTCCCACCATGAATGGTTTCAGGATATTCGTGATGAGTGCTTTATCTTTGGGATGCCTGGTCTTAATGGTTATGTAGCAATGAGTGGTGTTTACTCATCAAATAAAGATGTTGAAATATGGGATGAGAATAACAATCCATTGGGTTCAGGAAATCTCTGGAGCGGAGTCTTTACCCTGGGTTATGGAAAGAATTTAAAGGAGCGGGTTGCTTATGGACTTGCAATAAAGGCAATGGTTGAAGACCTGTATGAGCAGCGTCTTTATGATTTTGGTTTTGACCTCGGAGCAAAATTAATTTTAAGTAAAGATATCCAAATTGGCACCTCAATAAAAAATTTAAGTTATCGTGTTGATATTCCTTCAGAAATAAAACTTGGTTTAGTTTATCAGCGGATAGCACCATTAAACCTATTACTTGATTTGACCCTGCCGGCAGACAACATCATCCGTTTTAATTTTGGTTTAGAGTATCATATAAATCCAGTATTTGCAATACGCACGGGCTGGCGTAGTGGTCCATATAATATTGCTGAATTAGGCTGGTTATCAGGATTTACTACGGGTTTTGGCATAAATTACACAGGATGGAAATTTGACTACGCATTTGTGCCTTATGGTAAATTAGGGCTTACACATCGGTTGAGTTTGAGCAGAAGTTTAGGAATTATCAAGCCTGCGAATAAACTTAAAATTATGGTCATGGATGGTGAAACTAAAGAACCATTACCTGCTAATATCAGTCTCAGTGGTGTGAAGGAGGGAAATTTTCAGATTGACAAGACTGGAAAAATAGAATTTAAAAACCTTGGTTCTGGCAATATCATCATCAGCACATTTGTTGCCGGGTATCCTGAGCATATAGATTCAATATTTATTGAACCGGAAGGGACTTTTGAAAAGGTCATCAGCCTTTATAAAGTTAAGTCAGGCATTTTGCGTGGTATGGTCTTTGATGCAGTGACCAAGAAGCCGATTAGTGCAAGTATTTTATATAAAGGAATGGCACTTGGGACAATAGATAATGATTCTCTCTCTGGTTCATTTGTCTTGCGTAATTTACCACCCGGGATTTATATTTTAACTGTTTCAGGAAAGGATCCGCGGTATATTGTTCAGACCTGTTCAGCAAGTGTAGAGCCAGGAAAATTAACAGAAAAAGAGATCTACTTAATAAAAAGGCGGGAAAAGATTGTATTAAAGGGCGTGAACTTTGATACAGGTAAGGCAGATTTAAAACCTGAATTTTTGCCATACCTTGATGAGGCGGGCAAAATCTTGCTTGATAATCCAGATATTAAGGTGGAATTGAGTGGTCATACTGACCCGCGAGAGATAAATACTACTGAGTTTCCATCAAACTGGGAATTATCCCTTGCCCGTGCTGAGGCAGTGAGAAGATATTTGATTGAAAAGTTTAATATTGAGCCGGAGCGATTGTTTGCTCGTGGCTATGCAGATACCCAGCCCATTGCCCCGAATGATACAGAAGAGGGTATGGCACAAAACCGCAGAACAGAATTCAGAATCATTGAAGAATAAAAAAATTCAGCCAGCATTGACTTTGAAAATTATCTTCGTATAATTTCTAATTATGAAGATTGGTATTATTGGCTTGCCCAATGTTGGTAAATCAAGTCTGTTCAATCTTTTAACAAAGGCAAATGCCCAGGTGGCAAAATTTCCATTCACCACAATTGAGAGGAATGTTGGGGTTGTCACTGTCCCTGATGAACGGCTGGATAAGATTGTAGAGATTAATAAGTCTCTGAAAAAGACCTATGCACATATTGATTTTGTTGATATTGCAGGTTTAATAAAAGGAGCTTCAAAGGGCGAGGGGTTGGGTAATAAATTCCTTTCCCATATCCGTGATGTTGACCTGGTTCTGCACATATTGAGATGTTTTCCAGACCCGGACATTCCCCACACAGATGTTGATTTGAATCCAAAAAATGATTATGAAATTGTGCGTAGTGAACTATTCCTTGCAGACCTGGAGATTGTAGAGAGGCGGATGGATAAATTAAAAAAGAGATCTGAGGCAAAGGATGAGTTTGAAACCCTGCAGAGAATAAAAGATGCACTGGAAAAAGCACAGATTCCAGAGGACAGGATTCCAGACCTGCCCTTGCTTACAAGCATTCCTGAGATTATTGTTTTGAATTTTGATGAGGATGGAAGTTTCAAGACCGATTTTATTGGTTACAAAATTTCTGTAAAACTTGAGGAAGATATCTTTGATTTCAGTGAATCAGAAAAGATAGAATTGAGAAAAGAGGCACATTTAGAACCAGAAGGATTGGCAGGTTTAATAAAATTGTGCCTTAATCAGTTATCAATAATCACTTTCTTTACAATCAAAGGAGAAGAATCCCGCGCCTGGTTAATAAAATCAGGCACAAAGGTTATTGATGCGGCAGGTAAGATCCACACGGATTTGCAAGAAGGATTTATCAAAGCCGAAATTTTAAGGTATGATGACCTGTTAAAGGCAGGAAGTTTTGCCCATGCCCATGAACAGGGTCTGACAAAGGTTGAAGGCAAAGAATATATAGTTCAGGATAGCGATATTATTTTGATCAAATTCAGGAAATAAATTAACAATGATTCTCTGGCTCGGATTTTTTATCGCTTTTTTCTTGACAATCTATTTTAAATTACTATAATTGAATATAGGGGGTCTTATGGCATTATGGGCGCTCATTTTGTTTTTGCTCGGTGTTCTGTCTTTGTTATTTAATATTTTTAATGTCTTTGACTGGTTTACACCGTTCTGGGCAATCATTTTAATGGTAATCGCATTTGCAATGCTTGCGCGTATTGCCCAGAAAGAGAAAGAAGCAGAGAAAGAGAAATTGGTTGAAAAGATTCAGGAACTTGAAACGCAGTTGAGTAAGTATGAGAAAAAAGAAAAGCAGGAGTAAAATTATAGAAGAAATAAAAAGTTTAAAAAAATTTAAAAATTATCTATTTTTGACTCTATCCTTTAATCCAAATTAATCCTGATATGTTTGAATTCCATATTCATAGAGAATGCCGTAATAAATATAAATTTGATAAAAGTTTATTCCAGTTTAATGGCAATGTAATATTTACCGACCTTCAGGCAGTAAAAATGTTTGCCCACAAATTGAATGCACAAAGAAAAAAAGAAGGAAGGACTTTAATAATGCCTTCAGAATTGAATGCAATGGGTTTGATAGATGAAATTCTACACTTTGTCCTACAAAAATACCAGCGAGAAAAGAATCCTGCAGTGTTTGAAAAACTATTAAAATTTTTACAGAATACTTCTGGTGAAAAGCCGGTTCTGGATACAATAACAGAATTTACAAAACTTTTTCCACCAAAAGCAGTTTATACAAAAGATATTTCAGTAAGTGAATATCTTAAACAGACTACAAATGGTGTGCCCAATATCATCATCGCTATTCAGGAAATAATAATGTTGAGTCTGGCTAATGCTAATCCTGCATTCTCGCCTTTTATTGAACTATTTAATGACGAACAATTAAAGAAAAATTCTGTATACCTTAAAATTATCTCAGATATTGAAAAATTCTTTGAAACAGAACCACGCTATGGACCATATAATCAGACCATTATTGAACTTTTAAAATCACCGAGCAAGGCATCGCCCCATTCACTTGCCGGGCAATTGCAATATATAAAAGAACACTGGCGACTCTTGCTCTCCGGAGAAATTATAGAAAAATTAATGATGCGTATTCTTGTTTCGCTTGACTTTATCAATGAAGAGGCAAAACAGAGACCAGCAGGTCCTGGACCAAACCTTGTGCCAGAATTCATTCCCGGAACAGAGATATATAGTGAACTTGAGCATGATGGACCGAGATTCAGTATGGATACTGACTGGATGCCTGAAGTAGTGATGATTGCCAAGCATACTTATGTGTGGTTGTATCAATTGAGCAAAAAATATCAAAGAGAGATAAAGAGGCTTGACCAGATTCCTGATGAGGAATTGAAGATGCTCAGTGAAAATGGATTTAATGCAATCTGGCTCATCGGCATCTGGGAACGGAGCAAGGCATCGGCAAAGATAAAAAGGATTTGTGGCAATCCAGAGGCAATTGCATCAGCGTATGCTATTTATGATTATGAGGTTAGCCATAGCCTTGGTGGTGAGGAGGCGTTCAATAATTTAAAACAGAGGGCAGGCAATTATCATATTCGCATTGCCGTTGATATGGTGCCCAATCATACTGCAATAGATTCAAGATGGATAAAAGAGCATCCTGAGTGGTTTATTCAAAGAGCGAACCCACCATTTTTTAATTATAGATTTAATGGACCAAATCTTTCTGAAGACCCGGAATTAGAACTCTATATTGAGGATGGATACTACAATCGCACTGATGCAGCGGTTGTGTTCAAACTCATTGAGAAAAGAACAGGCAGGGTAAGATATATTTATCATGGCAATGATGGGACAAGCACACCCTGGAATGATACAGCCCAGTTGAATTTTCTTTTGCCTGAGGTGCGTGAGGCAGTGATAAGAAAAATAATCGAAATAGCGAAGAAATCTCCTATAATCAGACTTGATGCAGCAATGACCCTGACCAAAAAACATTTTCACAGGCTCTGGTTTCCTGAACCGGGTAAGGGCGGTGATATTCCATCGCGCACTGAATACGCAATGACCAATGCCGAGTTTAACAGACTCTTTCCGAGAGAATTCTGGCGTGAGGTGGTTGACCGTGTAAATGCAGAAGTGCCCAATACCCTTCTTCTTGCTGAGGCATTCTGGTTAATGGAGGGTTATTTTGTGCGCAATCTTGGCATGCATCGTGTATACAACAGCGCCTTTATGAATATGCTCAAAATGGAGCAGAATAAAGAGTATCACCAGGTATTAAAAAATATATATGATTATAATCCAAAGATTCTGGCTCGTTTTGTAAATTTTATGAGCAATCCTGATGAATTGACTGCAGTCCAGCAGTTTGGTAAAGATGATAAATACTTTGGCGTCTGTATTATGATGGCAACAATGCCCGGGCTCTGTATGTTTGGACACGGTCAGATAGAAGGCTTTCAGGAGAAATATGGTATGGAATACGAGCGTTCATACTGGGATGAAAAGGTTGATGAATACCTGATTAAAAGGCATGAAAAAGAAGTCTTTCCACTTTTGAAAAAACGCAGGTTTTTTAGTGGTGTAGAAAATTTTCGGCTCTATGATTTTTATGACAAAAATAATCAGATAAATGAAAATGTATTTGCATATTCAAATGGAAAAGATAATGAATATATTCTGGTTGTATATAATAATCGTTATCAAGAAGTGCAAGGCTGGATAAGGGGTTCAGAGCGGTTCCATACCAGAGACTTGTGTCAGGGTTTGAATCTTAATTGCCAGAAAAACATTTATTATATTTGCAAAGACCACAGAACCAATCTTTACTATTTAATAAACCCGAAGATATTGGCAAAACAGGGTTGGTTCATTGAACTCGGTGCATACAAGTATCACATCTTTATGGATTTTAAAGAGGTTATGGACAATCAGCATCACGATTATGAAACGCTTTTTAGATTCTTAAATAATCGTGGTGTTCCTGATATTAATCGGGCAATCTCAGGGATGGAAATATTACACAGAACCGCACAATTAAAAGAATCAGTAGAGTTGAATAAAATTTTCAAAGAAGACAATCCATTATTACCCATTATTAAAAACATTATTGATAATCCCAATGAATTTCAGGATGTGATGATATATACTCCACTGGTACATATTATTGAAAGAGGAGATATGCTCTTTGAAGCCAGTATTGAACCAGAAGAATTTTTTAATTCAGAGCCGGTTAAAGAATTTATTATGCTACATAGTTATGAAAATATAGAATGGTTTAATAAAGAAAGATTAGAATTACTTTTATCCTGGATTCTAATAAATAAACTTACGAGTGACAAATCCAATATGGATAAGTGTCTTTTAAAGGCTGGGATATTATTAAAAAAAGCAGAATTAAGTGGTTATCAATATAAAAGATTTCTTGTTTCCTTGACTTAAAAATCTTTTTAAATATAATTCTGAAAAAGGAGGTATCAATGAAAAGAGGAGCGCTTGCTCTCATAATGGCTATTGCCATGCTCAGTGCATTTGACCTGAGCGGACGTATTGGTATGGGATTGGGTTTTACACCAGATGTATATCTGGAATCTGGTGCTGGCGGATTAATTACATTACCGGTTGTTGACCTTGCGGTCACAAGGATAGGGTTAAATCCTAAACTGGCGGTTGAGCCGATATTCCAGTTTACCTTGAGGAATGCCAATGATAATACCAGCACCAATTTTGCCCTTTCTGTGCTGGGCAATTTTCTTTTTAAGGGGCACCAGAAGACAAATCTTTATGCCAAGGCAGGCATTGGATTTATGCTCTATGCACCGGGCGGAGGTGCAGATACCCAATTTGGTTTTAATATTCCTTTTGGCTTTGGACTTGAACACTTTGTGAGTGAACACTTTTCACTTAACCTTGCTGCCCTGAGTGGTTTTACATTCATTTCAAATCCGCCAGGCGCGGGTGATTCTTATATGGAACTCAAACTGGGTAATGCCAAGCCATTTGCCTTTTATCTGCTCTGGTATTACTAATAGAAACTCATTCGTTTAATGGTATAGCCACCAGTATGGTTTAAGGCTTAGTATAGATAACAACAGATAATGATACTGGTGGCTATATCCTAATAACCTTTGCCCAAAGTTTAATTGAAACCATATAAATACATCAATCACACTGCGGATTTAGGAATTGAAGTTCAGGCAAGGACCATTGAAAAACTCTTTATCAATATTGCAAAGGCAATCTTTGAAACCCAGATTAAAGGAAAGATTCTTGCAAAACAGGATTTACATTTTGAAATCAGCGGTCCTACTTTGGAAGAATTATTTATTGAATGGTGTCGGGAATTATTATACAGATTTTCTGTGGCAGGTTTTATTCCAAAGGTGTATAAAATTTTTTTAACTGACAAGAATCGCCTTATTGCAGACCTTAAAGGTGATATATTTGATACAAAACACCACAAAATAAAATTAGAGATTAAAAATCCTACATACCACAATTTCAGTATAAAAAAAATGGACAATGGCTATCTTGCAACGATTATCTTTGATGTATAAAGGCTCGCCTATCGTTATACGGTTTTGCCGCTCGTATCGGCGGTTTCCCTCACCCTACCGTCTCCCCGTTAAAACGGGGAGAGGATTAAGGTGAGGGGTGAGAGTGAATGATTGAAATCAGTTTGTGTAATTTCTATTTAATCTTTCTTGTAGCGTCCATCTTTAGATGGACGATGCTTTTATCTTAAAAGAATTACCTTCTCCACCTGTTTGAATCCTTCGTTTTCCAGTCTTACAAAATAGACACCGGTGGGAAGTTTGCGACCGGAATCGTCGTCACCATACCACAAAACATAATTATATTGGTAATTGGTTAAATGGTTAAATTGTCTCACTAATCTGCCAGTGGCATCGTAGATTTTTAAACTGACTGATGAATGGGATTCCTCGCTACGCTCAGAATTAAACTTTGTGCCATCTGGTATCTCATATCTGATATCCAGTTTCGTGGTGAATGGATTCGGATATAGATTCAGTCGTATTCTTTCGTCCATAATGTTTACCTTTTTGTCTTCCACAATGCCTGTGTAAGAATTTGCACCCATATAAATGCGAACAGGCGTTGGTGTTCCATAAAGAAGTGTCCAGTATGGGTCATCATTATTGGCGATATGGGCACAGAAAATGTAATATGCACGGCTCCTTGACACATCTATTCGCTTTGCCAGTTGGGGTAGACCTGGATTATAACCCAATGCTGCGGTGCAATTTATTGGAGTTCCCCAGGTTATGCCATTATCTGTTGACCAGACTATATAGAAATCTGTCCAATTGTTAAATCCTTGTTGAATTGTTCTGTAGCGGGCATACAACACCGCACAATAATTTCCTCCCGTAGCGATTGTAGAATAAAAACAAAGAGTATCTTTAACACTTATTAAAGAAACGGGCGGAACACCAGATGAATAAGAGACGCAGATATAATAATAATTGTTATTGTCCAGGGTGGCAAAGACAAGGCGCGGCTCACTATTATCAGTCAATGCCATCTGTTGCCAGGATAAGGAACTGAATTCCGGAGGAAGTGCTAAATACCACTGCTGTGGAATAGACCAGTTGATACCATCGGTTGTGGTCCTGTAATACACAATAGTATCGCTAATTGTATCTGAATAAAAAACACTGGCAATACCAGCATTTGCATCAAATCCCCAGAAGGATACACCACTGGCAATGGTTCCAGAATCAATAAAGACTGTGAGTGTCGTATCCCAGGTGCGGTATATAATTGCATGTTCGGTCGTTACGCCAATAAAGATAAGGCGATTATTCAATTCTTTACCGATTACTTTCTCTGTATTGACATCACCAAAGCCCACATCCACAAGGACATTATCATTCTGGGCACCCATACCACCAGAGTTATTGCTGATGAGATAAGGAAAGCAGATATACCGCCTATTGCCAACCATTGAACCTGGATACCGGGCTGGACCCAACGCACCATTATAATAGTTTATTTCAGTTTGCCAGGAAGACAAATTTCCCGGGATTAATGTGATATTCAGATTTCCACTATAAGCAAATCCCCGATTAACCACCTGTATTGTATCCAGAATCTGGCTGAAGGCGATTGACTCATGTGACTGCATAAAAAGTGTATAACCGTTTGCACTTGAATCAATACAAATGTGGATGTTCTGGGCAAGACAGAAAGCAAAGCCCAATAATAACATACCCATTAATTTTTTCATAATTCACCTCCCCAATTTTATGATTTTTCTAATTGCCCAATGATTGTGGGCTTTTAAACAAACAAAATAAACTCCATTCGGGAGCATAGAATTAGAATCATCTGTGCCATCCCAAAGAATTTGGTCTGATAGCCTCATCGTCTGATAGTCCCATTGTCTAACCAGCCTGCCTGTCGCATCGTATATTTTTAATTCATAATTTGGAATTTGGGAATTGGAATTTGGTGCTTGGGATTTGGAATTTAATTGTAAGGTGATTCCTAAATGGATTTGGCAAGGCCTCTAAGCATAGGTCGTCCATCGTTGGTCGTCCATTGGCCTCTTCTATCCCTGTTCTCCTTTTGATGTAAAATGGCGGTGAAGCGATTGAGTCATAGCGGAGATAACCTTTTACCGCAACCCAGAATTTGAATGCCATATTGCTCTGGGTATCAGGCACAACAAAGGTGCAGGTCGTATCCTGGGGCAATCCCTGATAAATCAACCAAGAGCCCATCAAAGGATGAGCAATATATAGCCTCAATGATTCAAGGCTTACAGTCTCATCCAGTTTCCAGATTAAATTCACAGTATCATTTGCCCAAAGCGTGTCATATTGTGCTGGATAAATCCAGGTGACCGATGGCATCTTTTCATAAATATAGGTTTTGGCTGGAGGATTGGGACCCGTGCTTCCACCAGAAACAACTATCTCACCCAAGCCATTCTGATTCAAATCGTGCACAAGCAATACACCGTCAGTCAGGTCACCATAATACCACCTATCCCAGATAGAAACAAAAGAATCTGGTCCTACACACTTCCAGACATTTAGCTCTAAATGGGTGAATGAAACCATTTCATCTATTCCATCACCATCAATATCACCGCACTCTACATCCCCAAAAGTCATTAGCCCAGGTGAATAATAATAAATTTTCTGCCAGATTTTCTGATAGCTATTATTACCATTTGATTCAAATATTGCTATAATAGCTCTGTCGGTTACTTCTGCCTTAACAACGAATTCAAGTCTTCCATCCTGGTCCATATCATTTCCTTTAGCGGTCCAATAGGCAGCCCCAAAAGAACCCAGGCCTTTTGTGGAAACCGCGCAAGGTTTGGTCTTTCTTTCAAATGCACACTCACCC
>JBBINQ010000069.1:0-11695 GCA_037443805.1 Caldifarciminota bacterium
AGCACCTTACTGCTTGACAAATGGCAATTTTTATTTAAAATTATATCATATCTTATGGATATTGATGCCTATCTTACCGAGAAAAAACTGCTGGTGGATAATGCACTCAAAAAATATTTTAATAACAATAACCCATTTTTTGAGGTTATGTATTATTCAGTGGATAGCGGCAAAAGGATTAGACCAATACTCGCCATCGCCAGTTATGAAGCAAATGGTGGTAGAGACTTTGAAAAAATATTGGGGATTGCCTGCGGACTGGAATTAATCCATACTTATTCCCTTATCCACGATGACCTACCAGCAATGGACAATGATGATTACCGGCGCGGCAAAGAATCAACCCACAAAAAATTTGGCGAAGCAGTTGCAGTTCTCTCTGGGGATGGACTCTTTGCCTATGCTTTTGAATTGTTCACAGAAACCGAAGAGACAATGGCACAAAAATTTAGAATAATAAAGGCAATCAGTGAAACAGTTGGACCAAAAGGAATCGTTTATGGACAATTCCTTGATATTCAAAATCACAAAGAACCAAATCCAAAAATATTGCGTCAGATACATCTAAATAAAACCGCAAAATTTATTGCCCTGGCAATAGAAGTCGGAGCCATAATGGCAAATGCGCCTGAAAAAAATATCAAAATATTACATCAAGCTGGTTTATATCTGGGCATACTTTTTCAATATACAGATGATATTCTTGATGTTACCGGAAAAAAAGAAAAACTGGGTAAAACGCCAAAAAAGGATATTTTACAGGAAAAGATGACTGCACCACGGGTTTACGGGCTCCAGGGTGCGCGGTATCGCGCCCAAAAATATGCAGTGCTTGCAAAACATAGATTCACGCAGTTGGGTGAAAATTTTGCCATCTTTAACCAGATTACTGATTTTGTTCTGCATCGCACCTTTTAACTGTTCCACTTTTATGGAGAAACTATTCAAAAATATTAAAATCTAATTTTCAAAATAAAAAAAATAATATGGCAATATTAGAAAAAATAAAAAAACCTGATGACTTAAAAAAGTATTCAATTGAGCAACTCCAGATTCTTGCTCAAGAAATAAGAGAAGAGATTTTAAAGACGACTGCTAATACTGGTGGACATTTAGCACCATCGCTGGGCGTTGTTGAATTGACCATTGCGCTTTACCGGGTCTTTGATGGAGAAAGAGACAAAATCATCTGGGATGTCGGACATCAGACCTATGCCCAGAAATTGATAACTGGAAGGCATGCTGTATTCCATACACTCAGAACCTACAAAGGTATCAGTGGTTTTCCCAAAAGGGAAGAATCAAAATACGACCATTTCAATACTGGCCATTCATCTACCTCACTTTCTGCTGCAACGGGCTTTGCCATTGCCCGCGATTTTAAAAAAGAGAATTACCATATCATAAGTGTAATCGGTGACGGTTCGCTTGGTGCAGGTATGGCTTTTGAGGCATTAAATCACATTGGACAATTGAAAAAGGATATAATCGTGGTTCTGAATGATAACGAAAGGTCAATCGGTGAAACCGTAGGTGCCCTGTCCCAGTATCTGACCAAAATAATCACCACCCGCACATACAATAGATTTCGTGATGATCTCTGGGTCTTTTTCGGTAAATTTCCACCTTATATCAGGGACCGTGGTCGGAACATTGCCAAGAGAATACAGGAAGGTTTAAAGGGTCTATACTCGCCATCAGTAATATTTGAGGAACTTGGTTTTAGATATATTGGACCTTTGAATGGCCATAAATTAAATGAATTGATAGATACCTTTTCACGCATTAAAGAGATGAAGGGTCCAAGACTTATCCATGTAGTAACAAAAAAAGGCAAAGGGTATAATATTGCCGAAACACATCCTGAAAGATTCCATGGAATCAGCCCATTTGATATAAAAACTGGCGAAGAAAAACAGAAATCAAATTCATACACAAAGATTTTTGGCGAGGCACTTGTAAAACTTGCCCGGGAAAACAAAAAAATTATCGCCATCACCGCGGGAATGTGTCTGGGCACCGGGTTGAAGCAATTTTCATTAGAATTTCCTGACCGATTTTTTGATGTGGGTATTTGCGAACAACATGCAGTAACACTGGCATCAGCCCTGGCACTGGAAGGTTATATTCCGGTTTGTGCCATATATTCTACTTTTTTGCAACGTGCCTATGACCAGATTATTCACGATGTATGTTTACAAAGAGCACCAGTAATTTTTGCCATAGACCGTGCTGGTCTGGTTGGTGAAGATGGGCCTACGCATCATGGACCTTTTGATCTCTCTTATCTTAATTGTGTTCCCAATATTGTTGTGAGTGCTCCCAGCAATGGAGAAGAACTGGTCGCCCTTTTAAAAACTGCGATAGCATATCGCAATGGACCATTTGCCATCCGCTATCCCCGTGATACCTGTGATAACCAAACAAACCTTGATGTATCACCCGTGGAGATTGGAAAATGGGATATTCTTCATAGGGGTAAGGATTTAGCAATCATTGCCTGTGGCGCAATGGTTAATATATGTAATGATGCTTTGAGTTTGCTTAAGAAAAATAATGTTGACCCATTTCTAATAAATGCGCGCTTTATTAAACCACTTGACTATAAATTACTTGATGAAATCAGAACGAATGTGAAGATAATCATTGTGATTGAGGAAAATACTTATGTAGGCGGCCTTGGCAGTATGATTACATATTATCTATCAAATTATGAAGGATTAAAAGTGCACACCATTGCACTGCCTGACAGATTTGTTGAACATGGCGCTCGCAATATTTTGCTAAAGTCACTCGGTCTTGACAGTAAAACCATTGCGGATAAAATCATAGAGCTACTATGAACCTTTTAATAATTATACTAATCAGTCAGTTTACACTACCATATGAAACAAAGACCTTTATAACAACTGATGGACAGTACATTATATATACACGATATTACCAGGGTAACCTCATCAGCATTGATAGTATTGTCCCTTTTGAACATTATCTTAACACAGGGCTTCAGAAAAAAAATCACAAACTTTTATTAAAAGAACTGCAGAGCGACCTCATCAAAAAAAGTGGTTATGCCAGCAAAGGTATTTTTGGAACCTTTGAAATACCCCTGCCCAAAGGTGGTTTCAGCGATTTTATGGGCGAAACGGGAAAACTTGATGTCGGAGGCTATGTAAAAATAACCCTTGGTGGCAGTGAAACATTTTATTCAAATCTACCTGAAGAACAGCAGTCAAAATCACTATTCCCTGAACTGATAATGGAACAGGAAATGGCAATAAACCTTGATGGCCAGGTAGGTGACCGAATGCAGGTATATATTGACCACAATTCAACAAGGGTTGATGAAAGTCAAAATAAAATACGCGTAACCTATAAAGGTAAAGAAGATGAAGTAATTCAGGAGATAGAAGGCGGCGACACCCAGTTATCAATTCCCGGGACGAGTTATACCGGTGATATACCATCACATCAAGGACTTTTTGGATTAAAATCCACATCTAAATTAGGACCAGTTGACATTGTCGCAATCGCATCACAAGAACAGACCCAAATGAGCGAGCAGGTCTTAGAAGGCGGAACAGAAAGCATGCCAGATACAATCTGGTCAAAGGACTATGCAAAGAGGCAATTCTTCTGGCTCGGCACCAATGATTCCATAATTGAACTGCGGGTATATATTGATGATGGGAATCCAGCCAATAATAATAATGGGATTACGCGGTATGCCTATGCTTATCTTGACCTTAATGATGATAATATCCCTGATGATACAACAGAGAAAGAGTATGGCTTCTTTACTTTGAAATATGAAGGAATGGAGCAGGATTATCAATTTTTAGGAAGAAGGGTCAACATCATTGAGTTGAAATCTGGATTGTATAATAATATTGAGGCACTCGGTGTATATTACCGAAAAATTGATGCTCAAGGTAATGAAGATACGGTTGGATTTATTGGCTCTGATACTATACGTTTGAAATTGGTCTGTCCCAGGTCCTTTCGTGAAACTTCACTTGCCTGGCAATACTACGAGCTCAAAAATTATTATCAGATTGCAAGCCCTGGCGGCAGTGTTGATACACTAAAAATCTATCATAGTGTTCCCAATGGCATTGATGAAGATAAGTATCAGGGAAAAACATTGATAAATATTTTAGGTATAGATAATGATAATAATTCAATGGTTGATGATTATCTGGGACAGGGTGGATTTGACCGGGCAAGGGGACTACTTATTTTTCCAGACACAATGCCCTTTATCAATCCCAATTTGCCTGAATCTGACCAGGAAATATATCAGAATCCGTATTATATGATCGGTGGTGGCAAATACTACATTTATACAAAATCAGTTAAGGTAAAAAGAGTCTTTGACCTACCACTAAACACAAAGCGGGTAAGGGTTTATTTAAATGAAAAAGATATTACTGATTCTACTCAATATTATATTGTCAACTATGAAGAAGGTAAACTTGAATTTTTAAGGCCGATTGCAGCTACAGATAAGATTCGTATTCAAGCAGAATATAGTCCAATGTTTTCCGCCGCACAGAAATCATTGATCGGGCTCAGGGCAAACTCAAAAATATTTGGAGAGGGGAGTATTGGTTCATCCTTCTTTTATCGCACTGAATCATATCAGATTGCACCGTATGAGCATATCAGGCTTGATGAAGAACCATATAATCGGATGGTTTGGGAGCTGGACTTTGCAGTGCCGGGGAAGATTCCTTATCTTACCGAATTAGTAGATGGCCTGCCCCTGCTCCAGACTGAAACACCATCTAAATTTAATATAAATTTTGAAGGTGCCTATTCGTTCTCAAATTACAATTCCCGCAATGCTGTTTATCTGGATGACTTTGAAGCAACAACTATCACACATACAGTCGCGCTCACAAAAGGTTACTGGTATCTTTGTTCAAGACCCGTAATCCAGGATACGGCAAATTTTGCAACAAGAAGAATTGTCTGGTATAATCCTCCAAGTGGCCAGACCTTTCAGATGGATGATATTTATAACAATCCCACTGACCCAAAGGCAATCGCTGAAGTTCTGCAGGTTCAATTTACTCCTGATAATACACAATCATTTGCGGGTTTAAGCCAGTATATTACAAGCACTGACCTTGACGAGTGTGAAAATATTGAATTAATAATTAAAGGCAAGGGCGGTAAAATCCATATTGATATTGCCGAAGAGCTCAGTGAAGACCAGCTGAGAAGGAACAAACAGGGTGCCTTGTCTGGCTATGGAACATTTGAAGATGAAGATAATTTTCCGCGAAATTTTTCCTGGGATGCCAATAATGAAGACCGTGGACTGGATGGTGTATTTGGAGATGACGCAGGCAATATCTCTGGAGATGATGGCAATGATGACTATCAAGAAAATGACTATACCAGCGGTATCAACGGAACCGAAGGAAACAGAATATGGGATACTGAAGATATTGACCGTAATGGTAATTTTAATCGTGATAATAACATTTATTACAGTTATTCGGTTAATCTTGATTCAACTAAATATCTTGTTGAGAGTGGATTAAAAAGTGGATGGAAAATGTTCCGTATTCCATTAAAAGATTCTCTCGCAATGGATACAATCTTCGGTTCGCCGAACCTGCACAATATAAAATTTGTGCGTATCTGGTTTGATAATTTTACAAAAGCAGAAACAATCTATATCCACAAATTGAATTTAACAGGCAGTCGCTGGAAAAACTATGGTATTGCTGGTGATTCATTAAACCCGGTTGATTCTACAGAGAAGTTTGTCATCACTCCAGTAAATACTGAAACCCATACTTATTATAAACCACCCTATCCCCTACCCATAGACCCAATAACTGGTAAAACAATCAATGAAGGTGGCTTGGAATTTAATCTTTCTGGTATCAAAGAAAATCATACCTGTATTGCCTATCGCAGACTGGAAAGAGATGAAGATTATCGTGCCTATGACACACTTGAGTTCTATTTTCTTGCAAAATATTCAAATCCGCAAATCGCACTGCGCTTTGGTTCTGATACTAATTATTATGAATATAAATCAGACCTGCAGTCCGGTTCACCGGGATATAACAACTGGCGAAAATATCAGGTGGTTCTAAAAAACTTTATTGAATTAAAGAAAAAAACTGGAGGAATTGGAAAACTAACAGAGGGTAACTATACAGTATCAGGAAATCCATCATTTTCTGCTAACGGATTCTTTGAAATCCGTATCACAAACAATTTTACAACGCCACTTACTGATACAATGTGGTTTAATGACATCAAACTTACCTCTCCGAAACCAGAAATCGGCAGAATTTTAAGAACCAATGGCTCGTTCAACATCGCTGACCTATCCAATTTTACTTTTTCCTATTCTGAATCAAATGGTAAATTCAAGCGATTGTCCGAATCTAAAAATATCTCTACGCAGGGTCCAGGCAAAAACTATGCAATCAACACGGGCATCGCGCTAAATAAACTCCTTCCCCAGGAGTGGAACTTTAATATTCCACTCGGTTTGAGTTATAGTAAGTCAATCCAGGACCCGCGATTTTCTTCCATCATCGCTACAGATATTGAACTGGACGACTCCGCACGCGTTCTGGAAAGAACAAATAACATAACACAGGGTTATAATATTAGTCTATCTAAATCTAATTCCAAAAATTGGTTCTTGAAACAGACACTGGATAATCTTAATCTCTCTCATGACCGAACCGTAAATTTCTCTAATAGTGCAAGAAATTATGATACAACGGACTTCAGAAATTACCGCGGTACATATACTATTGGTCCAAAAGCCTCATTAAAAATTTTGAAACAATCAATCGCCCTCTTGCCGCAAAATGTTTCCTTTGGAGCATTATACACGGATAATATTCTAAAATCTTATTATCGCGATAGTTTGAATCAAAATTTTCAAATCACACCTGGATATCCTCAACGCAGGCGCACCCTGAATCCGAGTTTTTCTACTGATTATTCTCCACATCAAATATTATCCACATCATACACCTTTTCTGAAATGAGGGATTCAGTATCTGAAAAACGGAGATTTGGCGAAGAAGTTGGTCGCACCCAGACTTTCAATAGTAGAATATCAAAGGATTTAATTATTCTCAACCCTTCGCTTCAATTCAATTCAAGTTATAATGAAGACCATCGTTTTGAACTGCGTAACCCAGTTGATGTGAGGGGAATTAATAATAACTCGGTAATAAGTATTTCAGGTATGGCTGATGTCAAAAAATTTATTAAATTCTTTACGCATTTGCGAGATGAATCCAAAGATACACTGCAAATTCCAGGCTCCCCATTGTGGGTATTAAAACAGATAGAGACCTTTGTTGACTACCTGCAGAATCCCAATATAAGTTTTTCGCGCACAAAATCTTCAGGATATTTAAGCAATGTCCGGCCTGATTTAAAATATCAATGGGGACTTGTTGATACTATTCCCTCAGACCAGATTGCGCCAAATAGTTATTCAAGCCGCAACATTACTGATAATTTCACTATCAACTCAGGTGCAAATTACAAGATTTTCACTCTCAGTGGAAGTTATACAAATTCAATTGGAAGAAGCATAGGCTATAGCGGCACAGAAAACAGAACCATTACTACATCTTATCCCAATGCTAACCTGCGGATTGCAAAAGTAGAAATGATTCCGTTATTAAAAAAGTATACACACTCTTCATCAGTGAATATTGGTTTTAACCAAAATTATCAAACAGTCTATACAGTGAACCCTGATACCACTCCTGAGCTGACATCAGACAACAAAACCATTTCTTTTAATCCATTATTAGGCTGGCAGGCAAACTGGAAAAAAGGTATAACCACTAATGCTACAATCAACTACAATGAAACCCGGGGGCGTCAGTATTTGGGTATGATTGTAAACCCTTCCAAATCTATAGGTTGGGGCGGCTCATTCTCTCTTGCCTACACATTCAGTGCACCCAAGGGCATTAATCTACCGCTCTTGCAGGGAATAAAATTTGCTTCCAACCTTACAACCAGCCTTACCTATGGTTATAACCGAAATGTCAGCTATGCTGCATCACAGGAAGACCCCAATAATCTTGATTACAACAATCCGATAACTGATACAGAAAACAATAGTGTTGATGTTTCGCTAACTTACAGTTTCTCAGCAAGTGTCACTGGTGGCGCAACCTTAAACTATTCAAGAAACCGCGACCGTGTTTTCAATAATAATTACCAAAGGGTTGGTTTGAATCTATGGACAAATATAAACTTTTAAAATTTCAGATTATTTTATTAATATTTCTAATATCAAACACACTCTTTGCGCGTGAACCATATGATTATCTTGTTGAATTCTGTAAATTTGGTAGCCGCTCCATTGGTAGCCCAGGCCATACTAATGCCTTGCAATACATTATCAAAAATTTAAAGAATCCAGAGATTGATTCATTCATTGTTGATGGTATATGGCTTTACAATATATACAAAAAATTCCCTTCTGGACAGCCACTCATTGGCATTGGTGCGCATTGGGACTCAGATAAAGGGTGCCCTGGAGCAAATGATGGTGGTTCAGGTGTTGCATTACTTTTAAAACTTGCAGATACACTTACAAAGAATCCACCGGGTATCAGTGTCAATCTCCTATTTTTTGATGGAGAGGATGTAGAAAAGGCTGAACTTTATGGCTCTACCCATTACGCAACAGGATGTCTTGAACATTATGCGTTTATTATTATCATTGATATGGTCGGAGACAAAGACCTTCAGATATATAAAGAAGGAAATTCTGCAAAATTCTTTCCTGGATTAGTGGACTCTATCTGGCAAATAGGTATGCAAGTCTCACCATTCACTTTTATACCTGTGGTAAAATATTATATTATTGATGACCATATGCCACTGATTAAATACGGAATACCAGCAATTGATATCATTGATTTTGACTACGCATACTGGGATACACCGTATGATACAATTGATAAATGCAGTAAGGAAAGTCTGGATATAATGTATAAATTTCTTTTAAAAATTGTTTATCCTGAGTATTAAAAACTGAGCAGTGAATCGTAAAGAAATAATTGCCCTCATTGTTCTTATTTCTATTTTAATTGCAATTAATATTGTTCAATATTTGAAGTGGCAAAAAAACAAAAAAACTTTTGAATTGATAATTGAAGAAAGTATGAACCAGATATCAATTAATAATGCAGATGAAAATGATTTTGAGGCATTACCGGGAATAGGACCGGCTTTGGCCCGTAGAATTATTGAATACCGTGAAAAGAATGGTAATTTTAAGACAATTTCAGATTTAAAAAAGGTAAAGGGAATAGGTGAAAATTTATTCAAAAAAATTGAACCTTTTATTAAACTCTAAGTTGAGTAAAAAATACTTGATTTTTTATTAGGGTTGTGTATAATAAATAGGTTTAAGTCTAAAAGGAGAAAAATGGACATTAAAATTTTAAATCAATCAATCCTTGATTTTTCTGGAGATTTTTTGATTATAAATCTTTTTGAAGGTGTCAAAATGCCGGGTGGTGCGACCGGAGCAATAGACAAGGCATTAGATGGTGCAATCACTGCAATGATAAAAAATGGTGAACTGACTGGTAAATTAGGTGAGATCGTAGTATTCCCGACCCTTGGGAAATTAAAGGTCAATAAAATTCTGATAGTCGGATTAGGCGAACAAGAAAAATTTGATTTAGAACAAATAAGAAAGGTGAGCGGCTCTGTAGCACTGACTCTGAAAAAGACAAAGGCAAAGACCGTGGGTACAATTGTTCATGGTGCGGGTATTGGTGGTATTGACCCGGAGTTATGTGCGCGTGCACTCGTTGAAGGAACAATCCTTGGCTTATATGAATTCAATGCATATAAAAAGAAAAGAAATAATGGAATTGAAAACTTCTCTATCATTGAAATGGATAAACAGAAAATAAAAAAGATTGAAAAAGGTGCGGAACTTGGTAAAATAATCGCTGAATGCCAAAATATTGCTCGGGACTTTACAAATGAACCTGCCAATATTTTAACACCTGAGAAATTTGTGCAAAAAGTAAAACAAATAATTTCAGAATTTGGACTGGAAAAAGTTCTTGAACTCAAAATTTTGAACAAAAAAGATATGGAAAGGTTAAAAATGGGTGCCCTGCTCTCAGTTGCCCAGGGCAGCGATAATGAGCCACAATTTATTGCCATAAAATATCAGGCAAGTAACAAACACTCGCTAAGCCTTATTGGAAAAACTGTAACCTTTGATTCAGGAGGAATTTCATTAAAACCTTCTGAAGGAATGGGCGCAATGAAAGGAGATATGTCAGGTGGTGGTGTTGTCTTTGCAACGACCCTGGCACTGGCAAGGGCAGGGGCAAAAATAAATCTTTTGACCATCATTCCAGCAGTAGAAAATATGCCATCAGGAAAGGCATCAAGGCCAGGTGATATTGTTCGGGCAATGAATGGAAAGACGATTGAGATAATCTCTACTGATGCCGAAGGAAGAATGACCCTGGCAGATGCGATCTGTTATGCGGAAAAAGAAGGAGCAAAAATAATCGTTGATATTGCCACCCTGACTGGTGGCTGTGCAGTTGCATTTGGTGATGTTACTGCTGCAGTAATGGGCAATGACCAAGATTTAATTGATAAACTTTTGGCAACCTCAAAAGAGACTGGCGAGCGGATGTGGCAATTACCACTTTTTGAAGAATACGAAGAAAAGATTAAGAGTGATGTAGCAGATATAAAAAATTCCGGTGGTAGACTGGCTCAACCGATTACTGCAGGTATATTTTTAAAGGAATTTGTTCAGGATGCAAAGTGGCTACACATTGATATTGCAAGTAAGGAATTTGCAGAAAAAGACAGGTTCTATCAACCCAAAGGAGCAACAGGATTTGGTGTCCGCACCCTCTTTGAATTCTGTCAGCAAATCTAAAAATTGAATACAGCCATCGTAGCGGTGCGATGTAACAGTTTAGCACCTTAACGGCCGGAAAAATTTAAGTAGGTTTATGAAAAATTTAAGAGGCTATGTCGCAATGTCATTGCGAGGAGCGTAGCGACGAAGCAATCTCATCGGTTATGTATTTATCAAAGATTGCCACGCCCCGACCGAAGGTCGGGGCTCGCAATGACAAACCGGGTAGTGGGATTGCCACACCCTCGCCAAAGACTTGGGCTTGCAATGACCCTGACCTCGTGTCAGGCAGGGCATTGAGTATGAATAATGTGGTATAATATCGCCCTTTTTAGCCTTCTTTTCGCCTTTTTTATTTTATATGCCCTCAATTGCCTTCAATTGCCTCCTCAATCGTCTTGGGAAGTGGCAGTTGGCTGATGATTACTATTGCAACATCACAATCTTTGATGTTGCTATATAATCGCTTGCTTCTATTCGTATGAAATAAATACCCTGGGGAAGTTTTCTGGTATTATCGTCTTTGCCATCCCAGTTGACTTCGTATATTCCCGTACTCTGTTTTCCATTCACAATCGTCTTCACACATTGCCCGGCAATATTGTAAATCTTGATAGAAACATCAGAAGGTTTTGTAAGGCTATATTTGATTCTTGTTGAAGAATAGAAAGGATTAGGCTCAATTGTCACTTGATTTTCTGTATCCCTTTTGAATCCTGCATCTTCTTCAATTCCTTGTCCCAGGAATTCGTAGATTTGAAGACCAGCATC
>JBBINQ010000070.1:0-11125 GCA_037443805.1 Caldifarciminota bacterium
TGGATAGAGTCCGAACTGTCTCACGACGTTCTGAACCCAGCTCACGTACCGCTTTAACGGGCGAACAGACCGACCCTTGGGACCTTGTCCAGCCCCAGGATGCGATGAGCCGACATCGAGGTGCCAAACCGGGCCGTCGATGTGAACTCTCGGGCCCGATCAGCCTGTTATCCCCGGAGTACCTTTTATCCGCTGAGCGATGGCCTTTCCACACAGCACCACCGGATCATTAGGCCCCACTTTCGTGCCTGCTCGGCCTGTCGGCCTCACAGTCAGGCTCCCTTATGCCCTTACACTCACCGTGCGATTACCGACCGCACTGAGGGAACCTTTGGGCACCTCCGTTACAGTTTGGGAGGCGACCGCCCCAGTCAAACTGCCCACCTGCCACTGTCTTCCACCCTGCAAAGGTAGAATTAGAACCTCCGACAGAACAAGGGTGGTATTTCACTGACGGCTCCATTCCGACTAGCGTCGGAACTTCAAAGCCTCCCACCTATGCTACACATGCTCCGCAAAGATTCAATAGCAAGCTGCAGTAAAGGTTCACGGGGTCTTTTTGTCCTACCGTGGGTAGGCGGCATCTTCACCGCCACTACAGTTTCGCCGGGCTCCTTGTTGAGACAGCGCTCTCGTCGTTACACCATTCGTGCAGGACGGAACTTACCCGCCAAGGAATTTCGCTACCTTAGGACCGTTAGAGTTACGGCCGCCGTTTACCAGGGCTTCAGTCGGAAGCTTCTCCTGACTTTCGCCAAAATAACTTCCTTCTTTAACCTTCTGGCACCGGGCAGGTGTCAGTCCCTATACTTTGCCTTACGGCTTAGCAGAGACCTGTGTTTTTGTTAAACAGTCGCGAGAGCCCTTTCACTGCGTCCCGTTATTCACTATTCATCATAGCAGATAACGGGAACCCCTTATCCCGAAGTTACGGGGTTAGATTGCCGAGTTCCTTAACAAGGGTTCACCCGAGCACCTGTGGATATTCACCTCGCCCACGTGTGTTCGTTTCCGGTACGGACATCCGTAATTTCTTCCATAGAGGTTTTTCTCGGCTGAATCTCGATGCGGGTTTATGGCCTTTTGGGCCTCCCCATCATACTCCATGGTTAAGAACTTCCGGATTTACCAGGAAATTCCCATGAAGTATTTGGATCCTGTATTCCAACACAGGAACCGCCTCTACCATCAGCGTCACCCCATAGGTATAACGAAACTACAGATGGTAGCCGAATGTTGACGGCTTTCCCATCACCTACGCCTTTCGGCCTCAGCTAAGGATCCGACTAACCCTGGGCGGATTAACCTTGCCCAGGAACCCTTGGGCTTACGGTGTCCAGGTTTTTCACCTGGATTATCGCTACTCGTGCCGGCATAATCACTTCCATTTCGTCGATTCTGTTTCGCAACAGAACTTCAACCTACAATGGAACGCTCCTCTACCCTTCCTGACCAGAATGGTCAAGAAGCCACAGCTTCGGTGGTTGGTTTGAGCCCCGATAAATTTTCGGCGCAAGATAACTCGGCTGGTGAGCTGTTACGCACTCTTTAAATGATGGCTGCCTCTAAGCCAACATCCCAGATGTTTAAGTCATCTCACATCCTTTCCCACTTAACCAACTCTTAGGGACCTTAGCCGGTGGTCTGGGTTATTCCCCTTTCGGCGATGAAGCTTAGCCCCCACCGCCTCTTTCCTGGATTTATAAATAATAGCATTCGGAGTTTGATTAGATTTGAACCCCGAAGGGTTCTCTTCTATTCAGTGCTCTACCACTATTATTGAACATCCAAGACTGCCCCTAGAGGCATTTCGAGGAGAACCAGCTATCACCCGGTTTGGTTAGCCTTTCACTCCGACCCACAGTTCATCCGAGACTATTTCAACAGTCACCGGTTCGGACCTCCATTCCGTGTCACCGGAATTTCATCCTGACCATGGGTAGCTCACCGGGTTTCGGGTAATACCCCAACCTACTAATACGCCCTATTTGGACTTGGTTTCCCTACGCTTTCTTCCGACACTTTCATGCCAGAATTAAGCTTGCAGGTTAGGATAACTCGCCGGCTCATTATGCAAAAGGCACGCAGTCATTCAACATTTCCCACCTGATTGCTCAGGTTGGAGTTAAACTCCTGCTGATTGTAAGCGCATGGTTTCAGGTTCTATTTCACTCCCCGCCAGGGGTTCTTTTCACCTTTCCCTTACGGTACTGGTGCACTATCGGTCATTCAGAAGTATTTAGCCTTACCCAGTGGTTTGGGCAGATTCACACAGGATAACCTATCCCGTGCTACTTGAGAATCCAGCCAGTGAAGTCCTTTGTAATTTCGCCTACTGGGCTATCACCATCTATGGCTCTACTTTCCTGTGAGATTCGGCTATTACAAGGTTTTGTAACTTCACAACCATCAGGACAGATCAGGTTCAGCTGGACCTCGCTACACCGCCTGCACAACGCCTGTCCGCTTTAACATGCAGGTCGGTTTGGGCTGTTCCGATTTCGCTCGCCGCTACTTTCGGAATATCTCTTCCTCAGGGTACTGAGATGTTTCACTTCCCCTGGTTAGCCTCCTGTCCTTGCGGGCAGGATATCCTGTTTTTCAACAGGATGGGTTTCCCCATTCGGGCATCGCCGGGTCAAAGGATGTTCGCTCCTCACCGACGCTTATCGCAGCCTACCACGCCCTTCATCGCCTCTGAATGCCAAGGCATCCTCACATGCGCTCTTAGTAACTTGAACCCACGTTCCTTCCGCCAATATTAATAAATTTTCAAAGACCATAATATGGCAATCGCCATACCGCAGAAACTTATTTTTATCATGAAACCAAGATATGAGTTTCTGCCAAAAAATCTATTTAACCCCTCGCACATATATTATACCCATTTTTTTACAAAAGTCAAGGGTAAAAAAACAATGAATTGTTATTATACTAAAATTTTAGACAATGTCAAGCATTAAATGTTAAAAATAGATTCTTGCTCCAAGTCCTCCTTCAAGGTCAAAATCAGTGCTGGGAAAAATATTGACCACAGGATAAATTTCCAGAAAGATACCAAACCTTGAAATCGCATATTCAATACCACCACCCAGACGAAGTCCAATATTCAGCTCGGTTTCATGCTCTGGTTCGTTTTCCTTAAATTTAAATCTACCGCCAATACCGATATAAGGTGTTAAATTTTTTAATTCTCTCTGCTCTCCGGTCATTTCGTCGCTCCAGCGAAAAACCGTTGGAAAAAGAAATTGATAATCACAGGTGATATGCAATTTGGGGTTATCACCCAGTGACCAGCCAATATTCGCTGCAAATGCAGACCTCTGGGTAAATATCACCTTGCCAGTAAATCCTGTTGGGCTGCCGATTATAATTCCTACACCCAGATGTTGTGCTGAACCTGTACTAATAACAGCAAAGAGTGCAGTGATTATTGCAAGAATAAATTTTTTATTCATAGGAATCAATCCTTAAAGGCATTAACAAATATATTAATTTATCATCTTCTTTTTGTTTTATCAATGATGCGGATGATGGAGATGTTAACTGGAACACAATATCATCAGAACTTATATGTCTCATAATCTCTAAGAGGTATGCCGCATTATACCAGACCGCCATCTTTTCTCCTTCATAATTACAGACCACAGGCTCTTTTGCCTCACCACTATCAGGCGAAGATGCAGATAACATTAAGTTTTCTTTTGAAAAATCAAATTTAACGCTCTTCAATGTTGGACTGGAAACGAGAGAAACTCTTTTTAAAGCACCCTCAAGCAGAATCTTTTCAACTGTGCATGTCCCTGGAAAGACCTTTGGTATAACTGCTTCATAATTTGGATATGGCCCTTCAATAAGACGGGCAATGATTGTGGTGCTGCCAAATTTAAGACCGACAATTCTTTCATCAAGGTAGAACTCTATTTGCTCTTCAGGTTGGTTTATATCCAGCAGGTCAAATATCTTTGGTGGTAGTATCAGTTCTCCTGCTTCTCCTTTCTGTTCTTTTTTAAAGAGTGCCAGACGAGCTCCATCAGTTGTTACCATATTCAACCAATCCTCTTTTATCTGCAATAAAACCCCATTCATTGCACGCCTACTCAGTTCTTTGGAAACCATAAAGATTGTTGCATTTGCCATCTCGTTTATTTCATTTATGCTCAATGCCAGCCATTTCTTGGAAGGAAAAGAAGGAATCTCTGGAAACTCTTGATAATCAAGGGCAGGTATATTAAATTGAGCATTACCTGCATTGATTTGCAAATTTAACTCTTTTAATTTGAATGAAATTTCATCAACATTTGCCTCTCGTGCAATCTCAAGAAGTTTTTTTCCTGGCAATAATGCCTTTCCTTCTTTTTTAATATCACAAGCCAGTGATTTTTTTATAAATATATCAAGGTCAGTTCCTTCTATGTTTAGATTATTATTCTTTGCTTCAAGTATAATATTTTGAAGAACAGTATGTGTACTCTTAGGAGGAATCAATTTTACTATGCTGTTCAGCACTTTTTCAAAATTAATTTTGTTGATTTTAAATTCCATTACGCCTCCTTATAGAACAACAAAATATTTAAAATAATTAATTTTATGTTATTGTTGTCTATGATGTGGATATGTGGATTAATAAAAAAACTCTTGAGAAAATGAAAGAAAACGAGAACCACCTTGTTGATAAAAATGTTCATAAAGTTTGATAAATTATAAAAAATTTTTTTAATGAAAAAAATCCACATTTTATCAACCATTTATCCTTGTATTTATCCTCTCTAAAATACGAGAAAAATCTATGTTCGTTTCTTTAAGATGATTTATTTTTTCAATTGCATGTATTACTGTGCTGTGGTCTTTTCCACCAAAAATTTGACCAATCTCTGCCAGAGACAGATTGAGAAAATTACGCATCAAATACATTGCTACCTGTCTACCAAGGGCAAGTCTCTGGGTTCTTCTGTTTCCTTTAAGGTCATTCTCTGAAAAACCAAATTCATTACAGACAACCTTTATTATTTTTTCTTTATCAACTTTGTATCCGTTGCCTAAAAGGTCTTTTAATGCTTCTTCAGCCAGGGCTTCGTTCATTTCTTGCCCTGATAAAGAGGAGATAGCCAGGAGCCTTATCAAACATCCTTCTAATTCGCGAATATTAGATTTAACCCTTGATGCAATATAATAAGCAACATTACCAGGAAGTTTAACATTTTCAATCTCTGCCTTTTTTTGTAAAATGGCGATTCTTGTTTCAAGGTCAGGAGCTTGAAGGTCTACAACCAATCCTCCTTGAAATCTTGAAGTCAGACGCTCTTCCAGCGTAGAAAGTTCTTTTGGTGGACGGTCTGAAGTTAAAACAATCTGCTTTCCCTGGGTATATAGATAATCAAAGGTATGAAATATTTCATCTTGAAGCCGTTCTTTACCATAAATAAATTGAATATCATCAAGGAGCAGAATATCTTTATTCCGATATTTCTTTTTAAAAGACAACTGGTCCTTTTTCTGAATCGCATCAATAAGTTCGTTCATTATATTTTCAGCCTGGGTATAGTAAACATTTAAATTTTTATGTTGTTTGTGAATAAAATTGCCGATCGCTTGCATCAAATGGGTCTTTCCCAGTCCCACCCCACCATATAAGAAGAGTGGATTATAAGCCTCTCCTGGTGCTTCGGCAACAGCCAGTGCAGCAGCATGCGCAAGCTCGTTATTCTTTCCTACCACAAAATTTTCAAAAGTATATCGTTCCTGAAGTTTTGTAAGATCATGGGAAAGGATAAATCTCTTCTTTTTCAGCGCGGGACGATTTGTTTCCTGGTTTGCTGCTTTAAAAGATAATCTCAGATTGTTGCCATTCACAGAAATTGCCGCCTCTTCAAGTATTTTTGAATAGTGCATAGTAATCCAATCAATATGAAAATTGGTCGGCATCTCAACGAGCAGGACATCATCCTTAATTTCAATCCCCTTGCTCTGATGAAACCAGGTCGCGAACGACTGGGGATGGATTTTGTCCTTTATATAACCAAGAATATTCTGCCAGTAAATTTTAGCCTGTTCACTCATATTTAGTTATCCACATTTATCCACATAGTTATCCACATTTTTTTCATTAAAACTCCTTGAAATTTAATAAGATTTTTTTTACGAAAAAAAATTTTTTAAAAATAAATTTTACGCAGGTTAAGTTTATCCAAAAGTTCTAAAAAGTCAAGTGAAAACAAAAAAGAAAAAAATTTTTTCTGGCACAGGATTTGCCTTTCTTAAATTTATTGTCTTTTTTAATAACCAACTTCAAAATTTCGGATATAAAAAATAAAAAAAGCACTTGACATATGACAATATTTAGATATAATCATATACTTTTATTTGAAGGCAGTCAAAGGGGTGTTATATGGCAAAGCAGAGTGAAGAGATTATGGAATTAGAGGCAGAGGTATTCAATGCCCTGGCACATCCTCTGCGTCTTAAGATTCTTGAAAGATTGCGTGGTGGAGCGTGCTGCGTATGCAAGTTCATTCCTTATGTTGGCGCTGAGCAATCAAATGTTTCGCACCATCTTGCAATTTTAAAAAAAGCAGGTATTGTCCGCTGTGAAAAGAGAGGGCTTGAGGTCTGGTATGGAATTACTGATACCAGTATCTTTAAGATAATTGATATGCTTGAAGAATGTGTTATTTCCAATTTGAAAAGAAAGAGTGAGTTGTTAAAAGAGATGGCAAGAAGGTGATGGAAAGAATGGTCAATTGTTATTGGGCGATGAACGACAACCGATGACGAAGCGCTTCTCTAAACCGACAGCCGTTTAACGATTTACATAGATCATTGGGATTTAATTATTGTTTGGGATTTGGTGCTTGGGATTTGAAATTTTAATGAAAGCGAGGTCAACTTGAAAGAACGAACCAGACTTATAATCTTTATCGCAGTATTTTTGGTGCTCTATTTTGTGCCCCTTGATGGTTTGCGCATCCAGTCCGCAATCCTTGAGGCAGTATTTATGATTCAGGAGTATGCGAGAGAGCATGTGCTCTTCTGTCTTATTCCAGCGTTTTTTATTGCAGGTGCAATAAGTAATTTTATCTCAAAAGAGGCAGTGATAAAATACTTTGGTGCAAAGGCAAACAAAATTCTTGCATACGGTATTGCCTCAGTATCTGGAACAATCCTTGCGGTCTGCTCCTGCACAGTCTTACCAATGTTTGCAGGTATATACATACGTGGTGCAGGCATTGGTCCGGCAATTGCATTTTTATATTCTGGTCCCGCAATAAATGTCCTGGCAATAATCCTCACTGCCCGAATATTAGGTACAGAATTAGGCATTGCCCGTGCACTCGGAGCAGTTGTCTTTTCAGTCATCATAGGTCTATTGATGTCCTTGATATTCAAAGACAAAAAAGTAGAAGTTGAAGATTCTTTTGAAACAGGACAAGGCAGTGCAAAGGGCCGCACATTAGGGCAGAATCTTTTATACTTCCTTTCTCTGATTTTAATATTAATCTTTGCTGCCTGGGCAAAGCCAAAAGAACCTGTTGGATTCTGGAACGCGGTCTATAATATCCACTGGTATCTTGTTCTAATCTTTTTGGTAATGATGTTTGTTATAATATTTAAATGGTTCAATGCAGATGAAAGAAAGGACTGGGTCTTTTCCACCTGGACATTTGCCCGTCAGATTTTGCCATTATTGTTTGCCGGAGTCCTGGTTGCTGGATTTTTGCTGGGCAGACCGAATACAGACCGTGGCATTATTCCTTCAAGTTTTATTGCCAGTCTTGTTGGTGGCAATTCATTCTGGGCAAACCTCGTTGCTGCGGCCTCTGGTGCATTTATGTATTTTGCAACCCTTACAGAAATGCCCATTTTACAGGGACTTTTAGGCAGTGGTATGGGAAAAGGACCGGCATTAGCATTGTTGCTTGCTGGTCCTGCAGTGAGTCTACCCAGCATGCTCGTCATCAGCAGTATTGTGGGTGTAAAAAAGACCATCACTTATATATTTTTGGTGATTATCCTTTCTTCAATCGTGGGTTGGTTCTATGGATTCCTATTTTAGAGATTAGGGGGTTAAATGGGACAAAAGATTAAACTCTCTTTACTGGACAGATTCTTGACCCTGTGGATATTTCTTGCGATGGCAGCGGGATTGGGTATTGGATATATTTATCCTGATATTGCAAAGATTCTTGATTTCTTTAGATTAGATACGGTCTCTCTGCCAATTGCCATTGGATTATTATGGATGATGTATCCAGTCCTTGCCAAAGTAAAGTATGAGGAATTGAAAAAAATTACCAAGGCAGGTAAGATGTTTGCAGTTTCACTCCTGCTCAACTGGGTCATCGGGCCTGCAATAATGTTTTTGCTCGCCTGGTTATTTCTTCCTGATTTACCTGCATACCGTGAAGGAATTATCATTATTGGCTTAGCACGGTGTATTGCAATGGTTCTGGTCTGGAATATGCTTGCTCAAGGTGATAATGAGTACTGCGCAGTACTCGTTGCATTGAATTCTGTATTTCAAATGATTATGTATTCGCCACTTGCCTATCTTTATGTCACATTGCTCTCTTCTGCCCTTGCTGGACCTTCAGCAAAGGCATCGGTTGTCCAGGTTTCTATCCTTGATATTGCCCGCAGTGTCTTTATCTTCTTGGGCATCCCTCTGCTTGCGGGAATCATCACCAGATTCACACTCATTGCAAGGCGCGGAAAAGAATGGTATGATAATAAATTTGCTCCAAAACTCGGACCCTATGCCCTGATCGGTTTACTCTTTACCATCGTCGTGATGTTTTCAATGAAAGGAGATAAGATTTTGACCCTGCCCCTTGATGTCCTGCGCATAGCCATTCCCCTGCTGGTCTATTTTGTGGTGATGTTCTTTGTTTCTTTCTTTATTTCTCATAGATTTAAATTCAGTTATGCTCATAGTGCCACCCAGTCATTCACTGCAGCGAGCAATAACTTTGAACTGGCAATAGCCGTTGCAATTGGAGTCTTTGGCTTAAATTCGGGTCAGGCACTGGCAGCAGTGGTTGGTCCTTTGATTGAAGTTCCAGTTCTAATAATGCTGGTCAATGTCGCATTGTGGATAAAGAGAAGATATTATCACAATAGTTAGGTCAATTATGAATTTGGATAAAAGGAGAGAATATGAAAAATAGGTTAAAATACATTATCACAGGTGTGATTATCGTATTAATCTTAATTATTGTGTTTGCTGTAACGAGCAGGAAGTCAGAAAAACCTGCCAGCGAAACTCAAACACAGGTTCTGGATACAATAGCAACGCAAATACAAGAAAAAGATGAACCAAATGTATCTGAAAAAAATCCCAATCCCATAGATACCATAGTTCAGTCAGGAAAAAAGAATCTTGCAGATGACCCTCCTGTTTTAACTGATGATGTTCTGGCAATTGTGGATAATCAGAAAATAACAAAAAAGCAACTTGATAGTATGCTGAATATTATGCCTGCCCAGATAAAAGAATATTATAAAGATGACAAACCCGGATTCCTTGAAGAATTAATAACAAGGCAACTCCTCATTAGTGAGGCAAAGAAACAGAAGATTGACCATCAGGAAGATTTTAAAGAATATGCTAAACAGAACCCAGATAAAAAAGAAGATATAATGGCAAATCTACTGTTAAGAAAGATTGCTAACAGTATAACTATCAGCGAACAGGAATTGAAAGATTTTTTCAATCAATACAAAGACCAATTGCCCAACAAAGATTATGAGTCTGTAAAAGAGCAATTAAGACCTATGGCAATAGAAGAGAAGCAGCGCCAGACAATTGATGATTTTATTAATGATCTAAAGACAAAGGCAGAGATTGTGCGTAATGAAAAGTGGATAAAAGAGCAGGAAAGACTCGCTGGAGACAATCCTTTGAGCAAGGCATTGAAATCAGGTAGACCTGTGCTTGCTGATTTTGGCAGGGGCACCTGTATTCCCTGTAAGATGATGCAGCCAATCCTTGAGAAAATGCAGAAAGAATATGCGGGTAAGGCAGAAATCCTCATCATTGATGTTGGTGAATATGCATCACTTGCACGCAAATATAAGATAATGATGATTCCTACACAGATTTTCTTTGATGCCTCAGGCAAAGAGGTCTTCAGGCACCAGGGTTTTATGCCAGAACAGGATATTGTGGCACAATTGAAAAAGTTGGGAGTAGAATAAATGATAAATAAAATTCTAATTTGGTATTTGGGGTTTTGAACCGAACGAAGTGAGGTTGCTATGATTGAACTCCTTACCTGGCTCACAAAGGCACTGGAACAGAATCCAGTTATTGCAATTGCTGCCTCTTTTTTATGGGGAATCCTGAGCATAATCTTGAGTCCGTGCCACCTTGCGAGTATTCCTCTGGTTGTCGGTTATATTACAGAACAGGGTAAGATTACCATAAAAAGGGCTTTTGTGATCGCCCTAATCTTTGCTATAGGTGTTCTCATTACTATTGGTGCTGTTGGCTTAATTACTGCACTGTTGGGCAGAATGATTGGTGATATTGGCAGAACCGGGAATTATATCATTGCTATTATCTTCTTTATAATTGGCTTGCATCTTTTAGGTATAATTCCGATGCCCTTTTCTGGTGGCGGTATCGGCTCTGATAAAAAAGGCTTATGGGGTGCATTCATTCTTGGGTTAATCTTTGGGATTGCCCTTGGTCCCTGCACCTTTGCTTATATGGCACCAATGCTTGGGGTTGTCTTTACGGTTGCGTCAACAAAACCCGGTTATGCAATCACCCTTGTTCTTGCCTATGCAATAGGCCATTGCTCTGTAATCGTCCTTGCTGGAACACTGACTGAGACCATCGGAAAATATCTCCACTGGTCAGAAAGGTCAAAAGGTGTTTCTATAGTGAAAAAAATCTGCGGTGTGCTCGTAATTCTCGGTGGAATCTATTTAATAATTACATCAAAATGACCTTAAGAGAAAAAAGGCCCAAAAAGGCTAAAGAAGGCGAAATGGCAATGACGATGCGGGCAGCGCAAAACCGTTCAACGATTTTAGGTATCCTGATATACATCAGGACAAGTTTAGGTGTTTAGGCATTTAGATGTTTATCTTATGAAGGAGGTCTTATGTTAGACATAAAAAT
>JBBINQ010000071.1:0-10170 GCA_037443805.1 Caldifarciminota bacterium
TTTTTTTCTTTTTGTCATTGCGAGGAGCGAAGCGACGAAGCAATCACATACGTTGTAGATTTATCAGAGATTGCCACGCCCGCCACTCTCCGCCACACTTTTTGGCGGATTGGCAGGCTCGCAATGACCCTGACTTAGTATCAGGTCAGACATTGAGTATGAATAATGCGGGTTAAGAAACACATTTCGGCATTCGTTAAAGGGAAAGGGTCATTTATTATATTTCCGTAATGCATCTTTTATCATTCTCTTAGGCGGATATGGATATTGTTTTCCTTTGTAATAATATATTCGGCAACCACAACTGCATTCCTGTTTTACAAATTCAGTCATCTGTTTGTTTTTTGAAAGTTCTTCACAAGGTAGACATCGTGCCTTATCTATTGTCTCCTGAATATCTTCTCCATTTATCCTGATTGTAGGTGAACCGACAAATTTATATTTTTTTGCCTTTGCTGCGGTGTCTATCAGAATATCTTTTATCTCTGACTTTATTTTGAGTTCTTTCAAAGATTCCTTGAGCAATTTCTTTGTTATTAGACACCAGGGGCAATCAAGAATATAAAGATATTCAATTTTTAATGAAGGTTTTTTTCTCATAATTCACCTAAAGTTATGCTATCCTATTTTTTTCAATGCCTGTTCAAGGTCGGCAATCAAATCATCCACATTTTCAATACCTACTGACATACGCACAAATCCTGGATTTATACCCGCCTTTATCAACTCCTCTTCTGTATATGTGGAATGGGTCATTGATGCAGGATGCTCAATCAAAGTATCTGTATCACCGAGGCTTACTGCAAGGGTGCACAATTTTATTGAATTCATAAGAATTTTGCCTGCCTCTTTTCCACCCTTTAAATCAAATCCTAACATACCACCAAATGCCCGCATCTGCTTTTTTGCAATATTATGTCCAGGATGGTCTTCAAGCCCTGGATAATAGACCTTCTCCACCTTTGGATGGCTTTTCAAAAATCGTGCGATCTCCATAGCGTTTTCACAGTGTCTCTCCATCCTCACTGCCAATGTCTTTAATCCCCGCAGAATCAACCAGGCATTCACTGGTGAAATACAACCACCAACATCCTTTGCAATTTCATCTCCCATTACTGTTATCAAATCTTTTTTTCCAACAACAATCCCACCAATCAAATCGCCATGGCCACCAAGATACTTTGTTGCTGAATGTAATACGATATCAGCACCAAATTCAATGGGCCTTTGCAGGTATGGTGTGGCAAATGTGTTATCCACGCAGAGCGAAATTTTATGTTTGTGCGCAATCTCGGCTATTTTGGCAATATCATTTATTTTCAAAGTAGGATTGGCTGGTGATTCAACGACAATCAGTTTTGTATTCTGTTTTATTGCTGATTCAATTTGCCTTTCGTCTGTCGTATCCACAAATGTAGTAGTAATTCCTATGCGCGGTAAGACATTTTGAAAAAGGGCATAAGTGCCGCCATAGATTACTTTATCACACAAAATATGCTCCCCATTTTTGCAAATGGTGAGCACCGCGGAAAATACTGCTGCCATACCTGAGGCGAATACCAATCCTGCCTCAGCTGATTCAAGTAAAGCCATCTTTTGTGCCAACAAATTAATTGTTGGGTTACCTAAACGCGTATAGATATATCCTTCTTCTTCACCCTTAAATAATCGTGCACCCTGGTCAACATCCTTAAAAACAAATGTAGATGTCATATATATTGGTGGAACATGGGCACCAGTCTTTTCATCCGGATGCACTCCACCGTGCACGATGTTGGTTTCTATGTGCATAAAAACCCCCTCTTTTTATAAATGCCTAAAAGTCCAAAATGCCTAAATGCCTAAACAGCAGATAAGAATTGGCATCTTTTGAGATTATCCTTCTGCTTTCAACCACCTTATATTTACTCCATATTTTTTTGCAACGATAGAAACAACCCTTTCGGGGACTCTGCTTCCAATTTTTTCGTATTTTTCATATTTTCTCACAGTCAGGTTGATTGATTTTGCAAAATCAGGAATTGACATCTTCAGTTTTTCACGAAGTCTCCAGAGCCTCTGTGGTATTCCATCGCGATTGCATTTAATATCTTCCCAGTATCTAATCTTCTCGGGCGGATAGTATTTTTTGATTAACATTAACATCTGATATGAATTAATCAGCCGCTGTTTATAAATATTCATAATTCTTTTAAATTCTTGACATCCCTTATATCAATATCGCGACCCGCTTTGTTTTTTATTCTTATGAGTTCATCCTTGTCTATGACTTCAAATTTGGCCTCTTCTATTTCAATCTCAATTTTCTTTAACTTATTATAGTCGTAAATCAAGACCACATCAAGATTAAAGATATTTTTAGGGTCTCTGAAGTTAATGACCTTTGCATTCTTCTTCTTTATCCACTCATTCCTTTTCTTTTTATCCAATAGTTCTAATGGATTGATAGGAACAATAGGAAAAAGATTAAACTCATTAAGGATTTTGTTGAACTTCTTTATATTGGATGGTGAAAATTGTAAGACAATATCAAGGTCAAAGGTTGCCCTGGGAACACCGTGGATTATAGCGGCAATACCACCAATTACTACATACTTAATTTTCTCCCCACTCAGTCTTCTGATAATTGCAAAAAATGGCGGGAGCATAGTTATTTTATTCCTCAGTAAGTTCAATCAACACACCACCTGTGCTCTGGGGGTGGATAAAGGCAATCTTTTTGCCCATTGCACCTTTGCGTGGTTTTTCATCTATCAATTTCACACCTGATTCTTTCAATTCTTCCAATACCTCTTCAATATTCTCAACCTCAAAGGCAATGTGGTGCAAACCCTCTCCCCTTTTTTCAATAAATTTGGCAACCGTGCTCTCCTGATTTAATGGCTCAAGGAGTTCAATGTGCGTATCATCAATACCTAACATCGCTACCTTTACTTTTTGTTCATGAACTTCTTCTATCGTAATTACTTCTAACCCCAAGGCATTGCGCCAGAGCTTAAGACTCTCGGTGATGCTCTTTACTGCAACTGCGATGTGGCTTAATGTAATACGTTTTACGGTTTCGCCACCCGTATCGCTGCTCGGTTTCGTATTACGCCTTCTATTTTTGAATGTATCCCAGGCTACTGCCAAATTATGGAGTTGGCGAGCAGACTTATCATAAAGATCTATCAATTCTTCGCAAAGTTTTTCATCGATTTTATAAATATCTTTAACATGTTCAAGATTTACAATTGTTTCATTACATTCAGCCATCGCTTCATCAATGTATCTCTGGAAACCAAGTCTCTGGTGCTTTTTTGCAAAGCCCTCGGCAATTAACCTTGGGATTGCCTTTGAAGATCTACTGAGTTGCGAATATAGATCATATTTTTCGGATTGAGGTAATTTTGGCAATATTTTATTTGCAATCTCAAGAGATGCCCTGTATGTATTATTGTAAACTTCAAGATCGCGAAAACTTTTTATTGGTCTTTTATTCATTTTTTCACCCATACCAAAATACGATCAACGAAACGGGCAGCGAAACCGTATAACCATATGTTTACAACAACTTTCTCTTCTTCGCTTCTTCTTCAAGCCAGGGCCGGAAATTCGGGTGAGCAATATTTATCAATGCCTCGGCACGCTGACGCAGATTTTTTCCATGAAGATAGGCAACCCCATATTCTGTCACTACATAATGGACATCCGCCCGTGTCGTTACTACACCAGCGCCAACCTGAAGTGTTGGGACAATCTTTGAAAGTGTATCATTCTTTGCAGTTGAAGGTAAGGCGATTATCGGTTTTCCACCTTTTGACTGGGCAGCACCACGGATAAAATCAACCTGACCACCAAATCCAGAATAGATCTTTGTGCCAATTGAGTCTGAACACACCTGACCTGTAATATCAACCTCAATCGCCGAGTTTATTGCTACCATCTTGTCGTTTCGTGCAACCACCACAGGATGATTAGTATAATTGGTAGGATGGGTCTCAAAGATAGGGTTGTTATCAATAAATTCATAAAGCCTTTTAGAACCAAGATAGAATGTTGCTACAACCTTATAGGGATGGAGTGTCTTTTTTGCACCGGTGATAACTCCTGCCTCAATTGCCTCCATAATACTATCTGATACCATCTCAGTATGCACACCGAGGTCCCTCTTGTCAAACATTGCTTTCAATGCTGCATTTGGTATACCACCAATTCCCAGTTGCAAAGTAGAACCATCTTCTACCAGTCCCGCAATATATGAGCCAATCTTTTTCTCAACTTCAGTGAATGGTATACTTTCAAGCTCAGGTAAATCCGCATTAACCTCAACTATCTTGTTAACCCTGGAAATATGAATAAACGAATCACCAAGGGTGCGGGGCATCTTTTCATTGACCTGGGCGATGACAATTTTTGCGGTCTCTGCAGCTGCCTTTGAACTCAAACATTCCACACCAAAACTCATAAAACCATGTTCATCTGGTGGTGAAAGATGCAAGAATGCAACATCAATAGGTAATAAGCAAGAATAGAATAAATCTGGTATTTCATACAAAAATACGGGTATATAATCAGCACGCCCGTCATTTACTGCCGCACGGTCGCCCGGACCGACAAACAACGAGTTGTGCCTGAAATGCCCTTCCATCCCTGGCTTTGACAATGGATCATCGCCAAAAAGTAATACATGTGTCACCTCGACATTCTTCAATTCATCCTTACGTGCAGCAAGAGCCTGGGTAAGGGTCATTGGTGTCGCCGCATTCCCACTTATGTAAATTCGGTCGTTGCTCTTTACGACAGATACTGCCTCTTCAATTGAACATTTTTTCTTTTTATATTCATCAAACCAGGTCATACTAAATACTCCTTTTTAATCTCGCCTTTCTCTGCATACAGACCACGGGCAAAATCAGGCATTTCTCTAAGGGCTGACTCAAAACCCAGCTCAGCAATAACACGGAGATATGGAAAGATTCCTGAAGAAATTGCATGTGTTGCAGTGCGTGCAACCAGGGTTGTAGCATTGGGCATACAGAAATGGACAACGCCATCAACCGAATAAATAAATCGTCCGGTCGGCGTAATCTTTGCAGTCTCTATTGAGCCACCCTGGTCAATATCAAAATCAATAATCACTGCACCCTTCTTCATTGTCTTTACCATATCCGAGGTAACTAATACGGGCGTTCTTTTGCCCGGTACAAGGACCGCGCCAATCACGACATCAGCAAATCTTACGAGTTTCTCAAGGTTATGCCTTGTTGAGAACATCGTAGTAATTCTGGTGCCTATTGTATGGCACATCAGGTTGTCAAGTTTATCCCTTACCACATCAACAATATAGACATTGGCACCAAGTGAGGCAAAACTGATTGCTGCATTTGAACCAAGTGTGCCACAGCCTAAAATCACAACCTCTGCTGAAGGTATACCTGGTAAACCACCAAGCAAAATTCCTCTACCACCACCAGGTGATTCCAGGAGTCTACCCGCAAGTTGAACCGAAAGTTTTCCTGCCATCTCACTCATCGGTATTACAATTGGTAAACGGCCATCTTCGCGCTGGACGATTTCGTATCCCACAAGTGTAATCTTCTTTTCCCTTATTACCTGAAAAAACTCTTTTGTTGCGGTTACAAGGTGCATAAACCCCATTATTATCTGTCCATCTTTTATTAAAGAGTATTCTTCTTGCTGGGGTCTGCGAACTTTAAGCACAATATCAGCACGACGATATGCTTCTTCTTTTGAATAGACTATTTCAGCACCCGCCTTTACATATTCTTCGTCTGTGAAACCTGCACCCTCACCCGCACCTGATTCCACATAAACCTTTGCTCCATAAATGAGCAATTCTTTTACCGCCATCGGTGAAAAACCAACCCTATATTCAGGAACTTCCTTAAATGGCGGTAATTCCTTTGGTATTCCAAAATTCATTAAACCTCCTCTAAATATTTCTGTTCAAAGACCTTATCCTGGGCATATTTCTTATTGCCTCTTCAATCATAAATCCTGAAAGGATAAGCAAAATTATAGAAATGGCGCCCAGCATAATTTTTTGTGCAGATAAAAACTGAATTGTTTGTAAAACTAACGACACAATGGTAACTACAAGCATAAATATTGCCGGAATTAATGTATACAAAGTTGTTTTTTTTCTGCTCATAAGCCAGGTTGTAACAACCAGCAGTGCTAAGGCAGCAACGAGTTGATTAGATGCACCAAAAACAGGCCAGATACTCTGCCATGGTCCTAAAGCGAGATAGGTTGCAAAGCCAATAACGACCAAACTATTTATATACATATTTTTCATAAACCCAATTCCGAACCGTTCACCAAAAAGTTCAGTTCCAATATAGCGGGTAATCCTTGTTGCTGTATCCAGAGTTGTGACAATAAATGTTTTGAGCATCGTGATACCAATAAACATTCCTAAAAAGCCAAGCAATGGCTTTGTAATCTCACCATATCCTCTACCAAATGCTACAATCCAGTTTCCACCTTTTATCAATTCCGGATAAACATAACCCTGTGGACCGCCATACCAGTATAAGCCAGCACATACGGCAATAACTGCAAGAATACTCAGCACCCCTTCGGTAATCATTGCCCCATAACCAATCCTTTTTGCATCCCTTTCATTATTTAGTTGCTTTGAGGTCGTTCCACTGGCAACAAGGGAATGGAAACCTGATATTGCACCGCAGGCAATCGTAACAAACATCATCGGAAATAGATAACCCTGGGTACTGGAAAAACTTACAAATAATGGTGAATGCACCGTAGGGTGGGTTATGATTAATCCCAGATATCCGATAATGAGGCCAAAGAATAGCACAAAAAACGAAAGATAATCCCTGGGTTGCAGTATAATATTTACGGGCATGATAGAAGCGGTATATGCATAGGCAATCAATAGCAAAAAGAGCCAGCCATGATAGGTCCATTTTATCGGTAAATACCAGCCAAGAAGAATGAGCCCGAATAAAATTAGTATACCAACAACTGTTGCAGTAATTGAATTCACACGCCAGCGATAGAGCATAAAACCTGTAAGAATTGCTGTTGGAATAATACCGAATGTTGGAATGACAATCTCGGGCGTGGTTTCAAGGGTCTTCGCAGCAGAGGCAGCAAAAACTGCAATCACCAGAATCAGAGAGAGCCAGATAAAAAGCGAAAATATTATCTTTGCCCTTACACCCATTGTCGTTTCAGTGGTATCACCGATAGAACGGCCATCGCTTCTAATTGAAACCATCAAAGTTGAAAAATCATGTATACCACCTATAAAGATTGAACCAAAAATTATCCAGAGTATTGCCGGACCCCAACCCCATATTGCACAGGCTATAGCCGGACCAAGAATTGGGCCTGCACCCGCAATAGAAGAAAAATGGTGGCCAAATAAAACTAACCAGTTCTTTGCCGGTACATAATCAACACCATCATATTTATAATGTGCTGGTGTCTTATTCTGTGGATTAATATCAAATAATCTTTCAATGATTTTACCATAATAACGATAACCAAGAATAAAGAGCACAATGGCAAAGAATGCAATAAAAAGGGAATTCATTCAGCCTCCTCTAAAATATGCTTTTCTCTTTATACTCTCCATAAACCTCACGCAAGATATGCGAAATTTCTCCAACACTTGCATATAATTTCACACAATGGAGAATATAACCCATTAAATTATCTCCATTCTCTGCAGCAGACTTTAATTGTCTCAGACTTTCTTTGACCTTCTTGTTATCCCTTTTTGATAATACTACTTTCAAACGCCTGATCTGTTTATTAACGACCGCAGGATTTACCTTTAAAATCTTCTGCTTCTTCTTTTCTTCACTCTTATATTTATTAACACCTAAAATATTTATTTCACCTTTTTCAATCTTTTGTTGGTAAATATAGGCGCTCTGATGAATCTCCTTTTGAAAATAGCCCTGCTCAATTGCCCTGACCGCACCACCCATTGCTTCAATCTTATCAAGGTAATCAAATGCCTCTTTTTCAATACTTTTAGTCATAGATTCAATGGCATAAGAACCACCCAGTGGGTCAACAATCTCAGGGATTGATGTTTCATAACCAATAACCTGCTGGGTGCGCAGGGCAAGTTTTACTGATTCCTCTGTAGGTAGACCAAGGGCTTCGTCATAAGAGTTTGTATGCAATGACTGGGTGCCACCAAGAACAGCAGCAAGTGCCTGATATGCAACCCTGATTGCATTATTCAATGGTTCCTGGGCAGTAAGGGTTGAACCACCTGTCTGGGTGTGAAATCTCAACATACAGGAACGATTATTCTTTGCCCCAAATTTTTCCCGCATAATCCTTGCCCATAATCTTCTTGCGGCGCGGAACTTGGCAACCTCTTCAAGAAAATTATTATGGCAATTAAAGAAAAAAGAGAGCCTCGGGGCAAAATAATCAACATCAAGGCCTCTTTTTACTGCCTCTTTTACATAGGTAATACCATTGGCAAATGTAAATGCGACTTCCTGAACTGCGGTTGCACCTGCTTCTCTGATATGATAGCCTGAAATTGAGATTGTATTCCATTTCGGAAGATTTTTACTACAATATTCAATCAAATCAATGGTCAATTTTAGTGATGGCTCAGGTGGAAAGATATAGGTGCCGCGTGCGATATATTCCTTCAGGATGTCATTCTGAACCGTGCCTTCAAGCACTGATGGTGAAATCCCTTGTTTTTCAGCAACCGCGATATACATACACAAAAGGATTGGAGCAGTGGCATTAATCGTCATTGAAGTGCTGACTCTATCAAGGGGTATGCCATCAAATAGAATCTCCATATCAGCCAGGGTATCAATTGCAACACCGGTCCTACCAACTTCACCTTCTGCCATTGGTTCATTAGAGTCATAACCCATCTGGGTAGGTAAGTCAAAGGCAACAGAGAGCCCGGTCTGACCCTGTTTTAAGAGATATTTATAGCGCCGATTTGACTCCTCAGCAGTGCCAAAACCTGCATACTGGCGCATCGTCCACAATTTACCCGAATACATTGTTGAATAGATGCCCCTGGTAAATGGATATTCACCTGGATTACCCAGGTCCCGGGTATATTCTAAATCCTTTATATCTTCAGGAGTAAATAACATGGATGCCCATCAATTATCCACAAATTTTGATGAGTGTCAAGTGGAAATTGAGAAAAGTCGTAAAAGTCAATATCTGAAATTTTAAAGATTCTTGTTGAATAAATGATTGATATTTGATATTTTGGAAATTGGTATTTATTGAAAAGTTAGTGCTTTAGATTTGATTTTTTGTTAGGGGGAATTGGCACACTTCGTTTTAAGTTTAGCCTCTATTCTTTTATAAACACCAATATCATACTTTAGAGAAAGAATAAATTCTAAAAAGTATTTCTCTAATTCTTTTAATGTAATGCGATAAGTATCAAAAAAACAGCGAACCATAGATTCCTCCGCATTCTTGAACAATGACTTGAATTTGGACATACCAAAAGAAGATATAAGATAACTCACAAATGCCCCAGCGATTGGATAAGTTATATAATCAGGATATTTATTAAATTCTTTATTTCTGATGATTTTCGTAATGCCAGGATACTTATTTTCTCTTATGTAGTATCGCACCCATGCTTCGTTGGGTATACTCCACCATGTCTTATCAAAATACATCGCCAAACCCTCACGCAATAATTTATACTTTGGCCTTGCTATTGTATTGAATGAAATCAAATGGCTATCTTCGTGATAACCAACACACTTGATATTCTTATTGTATACTGCATAGATAGTATCTGGTAATTTAGCACAGCCATTTATAGGTTCGTTATCACCATATAGTTCACCAACTTCTTGAGGCGACCTGCATAAATAATATTTAATTATTATATTGGGTTTAACACTCAATTTTTTACAGATATGCTCAAAGCAACTTTCTTGAAGCGCACTTATTTTCCCGATATGTTTAGCAGCAAGGGAGTTTTTATGAAAATGAAAAACATAGTGAGCTGTTTTTTTGATGTTCCAATTCATATCTTTTATCTTCTATGACATACAAGATATTCAGGGGGATACCCCCTGAAAACCCCCAATAACAAATGCCTAAACACCGAAATAAATGCCTAAATACCTAAATTTTAGGTATTTTGGACTTTTGGGACTTTTAGGTATTTTC
>JBBINQ010000072.1:0-10146 GCA_037443805.1 Caldifarciminota bacterium
AGTCCGATGCAGAGTTTCAAGACATGGTATCCAACCTGAAAAACTCGTCAATCATTGAATGGTTCAGAGAAACTAAATAAACCAAAAAGACGAGTTTATAGGAGCAACCCAAAATACTTGACTTTTATTGGCTTATAATTATAATTTGCTGTTAAGGGGGTTCTATGAAAAAAATTTTTTTGTCCATTCTGATATTTGTTATTCCAGTAATCGGCCAGAATCTATTGCCCAATCCTAATTTTGAAAACTGGACCGGTGGCATGCCCGATTACTGGACAAAGGATGATTCTATTTTAATCTATCAGGAAGATGTAATCGTTCATTCAGGGAATTACAGTGTAAAAGATAGTCTGATAACTCAAACCCAGGATATTGCCGATTTTATTTCGGCCCATTTTGCAGTAAATCCCAATACGCAATATACATTCTCTATCTGGGTCTATGATAATGACCCTGCTGGCCGTCTGAGGCAGGCAATTGCCTGGCACGTAGCCGGAAACTGGTCAAATGTTTATTCAAGTTCGTATTCTGGAAATTCAACGAACTGGCAGGAACTCGTTCTTACTGCCACTTCACCCAATGGTGCAGATTCTGCGTATGTGTTTTTGCGCGCATATGATAGTGCAGCAGTTTGGGATGGTGGCGCAGTATTCTATCTTGATGATGCCTCTTTTACTCCACCAGCAACACAGGCACCAGTGATTGTCCGTTTCTGGCATAGACCAACAAATCCACCTGCTGGTGCTACTGTAGATGTCTATGCTAAGGTTACTGATGATGGAACAATTGTTGCAGATACGCTATTTTATGGCATAAATAATCTCAACACGCCTATAAAAGTTTCACATAGTGCAATCAATAATGATACATTCAGATTTCAGATACCAGGACAATCTGCAGGTGATACAATCTTCTATTATCTCAAATTTACTGACAATGATAATCTTATAACCTTTTCTGACACCAACTCTTATTATGTTGGCACACTAAATATTGTCATCAATGAGGTCTATTATGACCCACCAGGAACTGATTCTGGCTGTTATATTGAGCTCTATGGACCAGGTAATACAGGGCTGAATGGTTTTACACTTGTTGGTATTAATGGAGTTGGCGGAGCACCCTATGCCACAATTGATCTAACTGGTTATTCCTTACCCGCGGATGGCTTTTTTGTTGTCGCACAAAATTCCTGGGTGCCAAATGCAGACCTGATTGACCCGAATGCTGATTTGCAAAATGGACCAGACAATCTTGAATTAAGATACCATAATATTACTATAGATGCACTCGGTTATGGAACCCTTGATGGCTGGGTATTTACTGGTGAGTGGCTACCCGCGACCGATGTTCTTTCTGGACACTGCCTGGGTAGATATCCTGATGGAGATGATACGGATAATAACTTTGTTGATTTTAATGATTATGATTCACTAACGCCAGGAACACCAAATCCTGAATTGGGTATTTCTGAAAACAGCGATGCCTTAATAAACAAAACGCATATTAAAAATCCTGTGCTTTCAAATATGAAATTATCTCAAATACTCGGCAGAAACTATATAGGTAATGTGACAATTTATGATGTCACTGGCAAGGTTGTGCAAAAGACTACGGATTTATCTGCTCGTTTAAATCTATCTGCTGGAATCTATTTTCTAAAGACTGATGAAAATAAGAACAATATTCTCAAAATCGTGGTTCTAAAATAGAAAGAAAATGGTTCAATAACCCTGGGCAGATATTTTAATACCGCCAGTAAATTTCTTTTCCTGCCAGGAATAAATAAGACCGAGTTTTAACTTGGTTGTTTCCAGAACAATTCCTGCATGCCAGTTCCAATCAAGGTCAGAAAAGAGATTTATCAACACGCCATATGCCGGATTAATTATACACCCTAAATAATAGGCTGTAGTATCTTCAATGCCCTCATAGGTTATATCGCTGGCAAGCGTTAAAAAATTACCAAAAAATCTAACACCTGCACCACCCTGCATACACTTCTTCTTGCCCAAGGTTGTCCTATAGCCCAGGGTAAGATAGCGATTCAAATTACATATCACACCAATAACATTTTCTGTAGTATCACCAAACTGGTGCGCATAGCCAATAGAAAAAACACCTGGCAATTTAAAACCAGAACCTAATTCATAATTTGTTATTTGTTTGGTCCGCAGAATTCCAAATCCAAGATTGCCGAGTGTTATACCGCTATTTATTATCTCTGGATGATAAGTAAAGAAAAACTCTGCACCGGGGTTCAAACCAATTCCCGCAGGGTTGGTGAAGACACTGAGCGAACGATATGGCAGGGATACAAAATTCGCATCGTTGAATGGGTTAATTGCAATAAAGATTAATAATATATTCATCTGCAATTATAAGCAGAAATAAAAATAAATCAACACTCTGATTCAATGTTTTATTTTTTATGGTGGATAACCGACCTTTTCCAAGAAATTATCACGGTAAGAGAGATTGGGGACAAGATAAAAGAACATTGCATTATAGAATCCCAGCTGTGGAGCAACAAGGATTAGTCGTCTCAAAATAGAATCCCAGGAATAAAAACCGTCCCTTAAGAGTTCTAACCAGTTGTAGAGTTCATTTTGACTGATACTATCAAGCCTTACTACAGGCATCCAACGGTCATAGAGTGAAAAATCTTTATTGATTCTCTTATTCTTTTCCAATGTTCTGAAGGTATCTGTGGATGGTAATGGTGTGCGCACGGCAATTTCAACGAAATCAATCTTTATATTTAGCAAAAATTTCAAGAGGTCTCTATAAAACTGCGGACTTTCGTCTTCAAATCCGAGCATCAATTTTGCTCCTGCGGTCATACGTCCGTTATGAATCATATTTATCTCATATTCCTTTTCCTTCACAAAATCACGATTATATATTTTTTTTGCTAAATCTTTTCCGAACCAGTCTTCTTTAAGATAAATAATGCGCACACCATGCTCTTTTAAAAAATTTATTATCCGTGGATTGTTAAATAATAAACCTTTGGTCTGGAACAGCCACATCTTTTTCATCCTCCAACAACGACTGAGGATTTCGCAGGCATAATCAAAATTGTGTAAAAAATCATCATCCATTATATGGATCATCTTACGGGTATGATTCATTATTTCGCGTGCAACTTCTCTTGGCTCCCACAGATGTGCCCTTTTGTGAACAATACTTTCCCAGCAGTAATCTTTAAACTCATCAGCACAGAAACAGCCATAAGAAGTTCTTAATTGTGAAATGATCGGAGTAAGCCCATATTTTTTTTCAAATTCACGATGGACTTTAAAACTTATTGACCCTTCACCTGCCTCATAAAAATCAGCGAGTTTACCTTTTTCATAGTCATTCAAAATATCTTCCCAGACCGCAGTTATATCACCGCGCACAACTACATCAAACTGTTTTTTTGCTTCATTTAAAAATAGCGAAGGGTATAAACCGTAAACAATTATTTTTGCATTTTTTTGATGCCAGTAGTCTCTCTGGGATTCAACATAGTATACAAGATGCAATGGGACAGGAATTACTACAATATCCGGGTTAATATCAGGCTTTCCCTCAACCCTTTCATCATAATAATAAAATTCATACCCTCGGGAAATCCTGGCGAGCCTCATTGCATCGTAATTTGGTCTTCGGAAAAAAGCGCTGCCTTTTATCGCAATAAGTGGTTCAAATCTGCGCGCTGATGATACTGGATAATAGAACAAAATTTTCATCTTGTAAGGTCATTGAATGTCACATAGATTATAAGCAATATTAAGATTGTAAAACCTACCTGTTGGATGACCAACCTTGTCTTCTTACTGAATCTTTTTCGCCTTATGCCTTCAATTATTGCAATAAGAATGTGACCGCCATCCAGTGCCGGAATTGGAAAAAGATTCACAAGCCCGAGATTGATAGAAATAACCGCCAATAAACTGAGAATATTTTCAAAACCCCAGCGTGCTGATTCTCCAGTCAAGCGGGCAATCGCAATCGGGCCACCGAGTGCCTTTCGGGAAATCTTTCCGATTATCAATTCATAGAGTGTCTTAAGCGTGAGATAGATTAATTCAATACTGCGATTTACTGCCATAATCACTGACCTATGCGGTGCGATGTAAATTTTTTTGAGTGGCATTACAATTCCGATCTGTCCGATTGTATCTTTTAGTAATGGGTCATAATATGGTAACGGCGTAATACTTGCTGATTTAATCTCGCCACTGTGCACCCATTCAATATTTAAAGGAATATTTTTTGATTGCCTCACCTTATTGACAAACTGGTCCCAGGTTTCAATGGTTTTTCCATCAATCTTTATAATACTATCATTTGTTGCCATCCCTGCCTTATGTGCGGGTCCTCCAATCTTTAATGAACCAACAATTGGCGGCACGAACGGAGTAAAAATTAATGAATCCCTGTTTACTGTAATACTGATTTCAATAATGGTATCATCCCGTTTTATTTTTGTATTGATGGTCTTGCCTTCATTATCATTAATTATCCCTTCAAGTTCATCCCAGGAATTTAATAACGAACTACCTACTGAAATAAGTGAATCCCTGTCCTTAAATCCAAGACGGGCAACATAACTATCATCCTCCACCTTTATCCTGAGATATGGATTAACATAAACGCCCAAGAATATATAAATAATAATAAGAATCACAACCGCAGAAAAGATATTAAAAAGAGGACCGCTCAAAACAACAAAGACCCGATGGAGTAATGGAGCATCATAAAAACCTGGACCAGAACTCACCCCTTCTTTTTTTTCAATTTCATCTTTGGTCTGGTCCTGTTTTGCAAAAGGGACCTCAACATCCTCCTCACCAGCCATCTTCACATAGCCGCCCACTGGCAAATAGGCAATCCTGAAGTCTGTTTCACCAATCTTCTTTCTCAATAATGGTGGTCCGAATCCAATAGAAAATTTTTCCACGGGAATACGAAATAATTTTGCGAAAATAAAATGTCCAAATTCATGGATTGTTATAGAAAAACCGAGAATAAAAAGAAATGCAATGATTGTGATTAAAACCAAGTTATCTCCTTTTTTTAAGTTTTGCCTCAACCCTTACAAATTGCCTTGCCCACATTTCTGCCCGTCGGTAATCCTCTATATCACCTGCAACTGGTTTGTGCACATCCATTGTTTTTTTTATCACTACCGGGATATCTTCAAATCTCAAATTATCTGACAAGAATTCCTGCACTGCTGATTCATTTGCACCATTGAGCACTGCAGGCATACTCTTACCTATTTTAAGTGCCTGATAGGCAAATCTTATGCTGGGAAATTTATTGTAGTCTGGAGTTAAGAAAGTGAGTTGCCGTATTTTATCAAGCTTGATGTGCTTTACCAGTGACCTCTGCCTGGCCGGAGTGGTGAGGGCATACTGTATAGGTAATTTCATATCAGGATAGGAAAACTGGCCTAATATTGAGCCATCAACAAACTGGACAAGAGAATGACAGATTGCTTCCGGGTGTATAACCACAGCTATCTTATCCACCGGGATTTGAAAAAGATGGTGTGCCTCAATAATCTCAAGAGCTTTGTTCATCATTGTTGCAGAATCAACTGTAATCTTCTTGCCCATATTCCAGACTGGATGCTTCAGCACATCTGCTCTGCTCACATTTTTGATAGAACGGTTAAGAAATGGACCACCACTCGCAGTAAGAATAATCTTTTCAACATCAGAAATTTTTCTTCCTTCAAGACATTGATAGATGGCAGAATGTTCGCTATCTATTGGAATCAACTGAGCATTATATTTTTTGACCTCTTTCATCACAATCTCACCAAAACTCACAAGAACTTCCTTTGTCGCAAGGCAAAGCCGCATACCCTTTTTTATTGCCGCCAGTATTGCATAGATCCCAATCGCACTGGAAAATGCAGCAAGCAGAATATCTGCCTCTCCCTTTTCAATCATTTCCAATAAGCCATCCTCCCCACAAAAAACTTTTACATTTACCAGATTCTCTTTCACCGGTTTGTAGTATTTTTTATCAACGATAGCCACATTGCGGGTCTTCAATAATTTTGCCTGCTGAATTAATAGTCTGTAGTTTGAAAATGTAGCAAGTCCTGCCACCCTGTAGCCATCTAAATTTTTTATCACTTCAATCGCGTTTACACCAATAGAACCAGTAGAGCCAAAAACAAGGACTTTTTTCATTTATTGCGCTCCAGTATTTTCAAATCCTTTTTTTCAGTAATCTTGATATTGCCCGCTTCTCCTTTGAACACATATACAGGATTACCGGCAGACTCAACGATTAATGCCTCATCAGTAAATTCTGTTTTCTGAAAATTGACCTTCTTATATGCAGATGTCAGATAATGATAGTCAAAAAATTGGGGCGTCTGTATGGCAAACGGCGAGAGTCTTGGCACGGTCATTATCACTTTTTTATTCCTCACAAGTTTTATTGTATCAAAGATAGGAACTCCGAAAATCACTGCCTTATATTTTTTGCACAATTTCACACCACGCACAATTAGTTCATTTGATATAAAAGGCCGCACCGCATCGTGAATCACCAGAATTCCAGATTTCTTTTTTATTGCCTTAATTCCATTCAATACCGAATCCTGGCGTCGTTTACCACCAGGAATAACCGCATATATTTTCTCTATTCGGTAATTTTTTAATAAATCTTTTGTCTTTTTGACCATTCCTTTCGGCACAACAACTATTATCCAATCAATTAATGGGCATCTGGCAAAAATTTCACTGGTATGGATTAAAAGGGGTCTACCCATAAAATTGGCAAACTGTTTTAATCCGCCGAATCGCCTGCCCTTACCTGCACCCACGATAATTGCGTAAACAGACACAATAAAAATATAATCAGAAAAATGAAAAAGTCAACAGATTGCTTATATCGCACTTGACATCAGAATAATTTTTTGTATCATAACCATATGCTACTTTTTTTGTTTTTAATAGCAAACTCAAGAATTATTATAACCGAAGTAATGTCCAATGTTAGAGGTCCGGAAGATCCCTATGGTGACCGCAATGAGTTTGTTGAGATTTATAATAATAGCACAGACACAATCAATCTCGCAGGCTATTTTATCTCAGACTTTGATGCCCCAGCAGATGAAATCTGCGCCTGGGACAATGATTCAATATTAATAAAATACCCTGATGTCCGAATCCATACCACTATTTTATACCCTTTTTCTTACGGATTAATTATGGATAGAGAATATACGGTTGTTGATACAATTTATAGCCAGCCTTATGAGATACCTGCTGGAACTTTAATCTTAACGACTGATGACACATCCATCGGTAACGAACTTGCATCAAATGACCCTTTAATTATCTTTTCAATTACAGATGCCTGTACTACAAGTTTTGGCACACCGTATGTAGAAGATAATTTTCCCAATGACCCGGGTGACGGCATATCCTGGGAACTTATTGATTATACAAGAAATGATACGATTGATAACTGGTATCCATCAATTGACCCAGCTGGATGCACACCAGGCAGAAAAAATAGCACAACCGATGCCTTTGACCTTGGGCTGGACGGCAATCTCATATCTTTTATTCCAGCAAAGATTGCAACGGGTGAAGATATTAATATTAAATTAGGCGTGATTAATGCCGGTCTAAGGCCAACCGCAGATTATACATTATCAATTTATGAAGATAAAAATCGCGACAGTCTGCTTGAAAATTCTGAATGCATATTTGAAATGCCTGGTGAACTTGTGGGTGCTTTTGACACAGTATTTTTATTCTGGACATACAAAAAACCGTCACAGGGAGACCATTGCCTGGGATTTAAAATAAATTTTTCAGATGATAAAAATCCTGCTAACAACATTGCATTTAAAAGTTTTCAGGTTGTTGGCAAGATTGGTGAACTATGTATCACACCTGCAATTTTTACTCCTGATAATGATGGAATTAATGACAGGCTCCAGATAGACTACAGAGTTCCCGAATCTGGCGGTGAATTGACCATATCAATTTTTAATGCAAGGGGTATAAAATTATATGACCTCTGCCATAGAAAGATAATTGACTCTGATAAAGGAACACTTTACTGGAATGGCGAAACCAATGGAAAATCAGAATCAACTGGGATATATATAATCTACCTTGAATACATTTACCATAATAAGATTGTCAAAGCAAAACAGACTGCGGTTCTCGCCCGATAAATAAAAAACCTTGACTTTATCTTAAACAAGTATAGAATATGGTATGCGATTGAATGGCATAGGTATAGTAATCCCTGCCTATAATGCAGAAAAGACTATCGGTAATATAGTAAAAGAATTGATTGATATGGGTTTTGAAAGAAAAAAAATTATTATTGTTGATGATGGTTCACGCGATAAAACATCGCTTGTGGCTAATAGTTATGGGGTTGAACTCATCAAAAATATTAAAAATTCAGGAAAAGGTGCGGCACTGAACAATGGTTTTCAGAAAGCCATTGCTATGGGATTAAAAATGGTTTTCACACTTGACGCAGATGGTCAGCATCAGGTTAAAGATATTAAAAATTTTTTCCCGGTTATAGAATTATATGATTTAGTGATTGGAACAAGACTAAAAAAATCAACTGATATGCCACTATTAAGAAGGATTGTTAACCGTATTACTTCATTAGTAATCTCACTTTTAAGCAGGAACTATATACCTGATGTTCAATCTGGTTTTCGTCTGGTCAATCTTGAGATGTTCAAAAAAATAAATTTGAAAACAAAAAATTTCCAAACCGAGTCAGAACTCGTTTATCGTGCGATAAAAAATCACTACTGTGTGGGCTTTGTGCCGATTACCACACTGTATAACAGTGAAAGGAGTTATATAATGCCATTTACAGATACGGTCAGATTTATCAATATGGCAATAAGGTTTTTATGGGGTTAATATTACTGACCAATGATGATGGATATGATGCGCATGGTTTACAGGCGCTATATAAAGGTCTGAAAGACCACAATTTTGATATCTTTGTTTCTGCACCGCGTTTTCAACAGAGTGGTGCAAGCCATTCGTTGACCCTGCGCAGACCCATCAGGGTTGAACAATTAAAGAAAGACTTTTTTATTATTGATGGAACGCCTACGGATTGTGTCCTACTTGCATATCATGACCTTGTGCGTAACTGTCCCATTGAAATGGTAATTTCGGGAATTAATCACGGACCCAATATGGGCAGTGATGTATTCTATTCAGGCACAGTTGCAGCAGCACTCCAGGCCGGTACGCTCGGCATAAAGAAGGCGCTTGCCCTGTCTCTGTCCGGGGAAAAGTATAGTGATTTTAGTAATGCGGTGAAGTATTCAATAGGATTAATTAAAAAATTGCTTGATAAAAATATTCCTGATTTTATTCTTAATGTAAATATTCCTGAAGAAAGGATAAAAGGTGAGAAGATTACCCGTATGGGTAAACGGATATATCGCGATAAGGTATTACACGATTCTGAAAAAAATGGTGTAGTATATAGTGTAATTGATGGTGTCCTTGACTATACTGTTGACACGGATACAGATTTTGAAGCAGTTGACAATGATTTCGTTTCCATCACACCCTTAAAACTTGATTTGACAGACGAAGAAAAAGTAAACCAATTAAAAGAAATTTTTAAAGACTAATCTGCCCGGGCTTCCTGACCTTCCATTATCTGGATAATTATTCTTCTTGTTCTGCGCGGACCATCAAATTCGCAGAACATAATTGATTGCCAGGTGCCCAAAATCATTCTGCCATCTCTTAATGGAATGGTTATGCTTGAACCAACAATCGCACTGCGGATATGGGCAGCAGCATTTCTATCAATGTGGTCATGGAGATAATTAGCCCTTTTTGGTATTGCCCGTTCAAGGGCATTTAAAAAATCGGCCTTGATATTCGGGTCAGCACTTTCGTTTAAGATTATACCAGCAGTGGCATGGGGAATGAAAATATGCACGATGCCATTTTTTATCTTTGAGTTATAGACAACATCTTCTATCTTATCAGTGATGTCAATCAATTCTTCGCTCTTGTGTGTGGCAATTGTTAATTCATAAAAATAATTCATCGTCAATAAATCTATTCAAAATATATTAAATTTCAAGTATCTTTAATTGATTAACCATCATCT
>JBBINQ010000073.1:0-9708 GCA_037443805.1 Caldifarciminota bacterium
AAATACCTAAAAGTCCAAAATACCTAAATACCTAAAGTTATTAAAAGGAAGTATTTTCTTCAGTCGTGTATTTTTTGACTATAAACCACACCCTATAACCATACTGGCTGCTACGCCTTACAACCTTAGACCTGTTTCTAAACCAATCCCTGATATAATGCCCGATAAATCGGGTAACTACATCTATGCTAAGATAAGAAAATAAATCTGAAATTGGAGAGGAATCAATGACTTAATTAAAGAATGAAAAAATCAGCGGGCAATTATAAACTTTTCAACTTTTTTGTCTGTTCCTGAACTTCCTTCAGCAAGGATGTAAACAAGATATACACCATTGCTCAAATCATCACCATAATCATCCTTACCATCCCAGAATTTCTGATTATATCCCGGATTACAGGAAATATCAGGGATACTCTTTACCAGGCGGCCCGCAATCGTATAGATCTTTATCGTCACCTTTGCACTCTGCGAAAGGTTGAATGTTAGCCAGAGTCCATTATAATTTTTTACGGGATTTGGATATATAAGAATATTCTCTATTGATATGCGCTCGTAAATATTGGCATTGAGTAAAATCTTTTTTATCGTTTGATTAAAAATATTATCGCTTACATACACAGTAAGGGATTCCTGAGGATTTTCCAGTGTAATTTCAGTTCTGAACTCACCTTCTGAATATGAATTTTGATTGTAGATAAAACTACTACGCAGGTCAATGCGATTTATAACATTGTCCTTACCAACATATAAAAAGAAACCGCGTGCATCTTCTTTTGAATTGAGCAGATTCACTCCACTTTCATCAGTGACCACACCAGTAAGGGTAAATTTTTTGTCCACCCAATCCCCATCCTTTAATCGCCTTGCCCCATCATACAATTCAATTTCAGGACCGTTCTGGTCAGAAGATGGAACTGCTGTGCCATATACCTTGATTGATTCAGTACTGGCACTGAACTGGTCTTTATATCCACTCAATTTAATGGTCGGCAAATGGGTTGTTGAGATTTGCGGAACTACAAATTTTGCAGTATCATCGGTCCAGTAACCCTGATAGACTTCTTTTCCTTCTATACGATAATCAAATATCACGGTATCTGCTGGATTATCTGTATTACGCACTGCCCGTCTTATATGCCCAGAGATTTTATTTGCGGTTGTCGCATCAATCCACTTTATATGGGTGGTATCTTTAAGATATGCGCTAAGGTAATAGGGTTTTTTATCAGATATTGCTTTTAATCTTTCCAGGGGTTTTACTGAATCTGGCAATGCCTGTATCTGAAAATTCTGTTTCACCTTCCTTATTTTCGTTGCCGGGTCACCCAATAATAGATATATTGCAATACCACCTGCACTATGTTTGGCAGCATAATAACATTCGCCCATTGTAAGATTCGTATCTGGCGAAGTAAAGAAACGAAATAGATACAAACCTATGTTCTGATTTACTCCAGTACTTGAACCTGCATGTGCACCCATTGTTCCGATTGCGCCCTGTCTGATTCTGACAAGTTCTTCAGCAATACACTCGTAATCAGAATCATCAAAACGTCCCACTGTGCACGAAGCAAAATAGAAAAAGAAAAATCGCTTTCCATTGTTGACCAATGGTAAATAAGTTCCATAAAATAGTTTTTCATGGGCGAGTTGGTGTGTGTTTCCATGGCCAAAGAAACAACCAATGAGTGCGCCCTTATTCAATTCCTTAATAAAATCTTCAGTTGCCAGCGGCTTTGTTGTTCCAGTTTCGTGTGGAGGAAATGGTAAATAACTCAATTCATAGACCTTTGCCCGGTCATAGATTGAATCAGGAACAACTGTATTCAAAGCCTCACAGGCTGCAGCATGTTCAGTTCCTTCCCAGCCAGTTGCATACTCATCATCAGCAGAGAGAATAATCCTTTTGTTCCAGATGCCATCAATATCACCCTGCTCATAGACAATTAGTTTATCAATAAAGTCACGCACTTCCCGGTTATTGCGCACAGTTATTCTACCCAGCACCATTGCCTCGGTTCCGAAGAAATTTACATATTCACCTTCATAAATATAGTTAGGCGGTATCCCGGGATTACCAGAGAGCGTGGTTCCTGCCTCATACATCGGAATGTAGTTCGGTGGATTCTCTTTGCCTAAATTATTTTTATAATCATAGGTCGCATCACCAACGAGCAGGACAAACTTTGGTACAGTTGTCCAGTGGTTATAGGTATGATACAAAAAGTGTTTTATTGCGAGAGGGTCATACTTCCCATAAGAAAAATCATCAAAGATTGCATCCACAGTAACTACCTTTGTGGAGTATTCCTGGCGACGGTAATTGACCAGTGGCATTATTGAATTATAAAAATTTTTGTGCGTAATGACTAAATACTCACAACCATTATCTGTTGTTCTGAGATGGCCAGGATTTGCAGGAATAAGAGTGGCATTCATAGCAGAATTTAACTGGGTAATGTATAATAATTGGGACGAATCACATTGAGTGGTAAAAGTTATATTCTTACCGCTCGTATTAAAATTATCAAACATCGCAGGTTTTTGCAAATCTGTTATATTTAGAATAAACGGCTTAGAATTCACATTTTTACATTTAATTGTATAAGTACCTGCATTTTGAAAATGGGCGTGGAATGGTTTTGTAGCATCGGTTAAACGCTGATATTGCAGGTCAAGACAATTAAGGTACATTATAAGTTCTGCTGTGGTACCAGCTGGTCTTTTTATCTTGAATTCAAATACCGAAGAATCGCCTTGTAAAACTCCGTTTCCTGTTAACCGCACTGCCGGCAATGACATTGATTGTGGTATAATAAGTGTATCATTGAAGAAATTATTATTGTTCAAGCCAAATCTGACCCAGAATTGCTGGGCATTGGGAGACATTGAATCAAAGATTGATGTAACTAATTGTGCTTCGCCATAGGCATCAGGATGGGAAACAGGTAGTGCGATTGAAGTGCTCTCTGCCTTTCCAAGTGACATATCCTTCCAGAACCAATTTATACCGGAACGGGTAGGGTTCCCTTCATCCACTTCAATGTGCAAAATTTCATTGACAATTGTATCAGGGCTGGAATTATTCCATTGGGCATCTATTATCTCCATTCTTTTACCATATGCACCGCCAAATGTAAACCAGTATACATTTTTTGTTGCATAACCATTTTCAAACCAGGCTACGGTTGTGCCGGGAACTAAATGGCTTGCTGGAAAACCATAGAACACAAGATAGTCCTTTTTGTCAAAACTGTGGTCCTCCTCCCCTTCCACATAGACCGGAATCTCCACTAAAGAATCAGCAAATGATGTCAGGACATTCTTGGGCAAAATCTCAAATGCTGCTGTGTATACCTTCATAGTTTTTGGGTCAAACTGCTTGGGGTCAATGCCAGCATTACGCAGTTCATCATAATCAATTTTGTATAAACCTTCTTCACCTATTTCCATTTTAAACCAGACACCTGTAGTAAAAGGATTTTTGATGGACTGTTGTTCAACCCTCCTGCGCCAGTTCTTGCATTGTTCATAATTTATAATTGTTTGCTTGTATATTTCTTCAAAAGAGTTATCCAGTATGGGATATGACTCAGGCTTTCCCTGGAACCTTATCATTATCTTAAGTCTTCTTGAAACAATGAGTTCTCTCTTCACTGGGTTATACTGCACAGGATGTAATCTTATATTCACTACCCGAATATCACGCATATAGCCGGGCGAAGAGACTTCTATTATCTGCTCAGGAAAAAATCTATTCTGTTTATATACCTCACTCTGCTTTTCAGGTCCTTCGCGCAGCTGCGTTTCATAAATTGCAAGGGAAATAGCAGGTTTAATCTCAACCCCAGAAAATACTTCTATTTGATTCTCTACTACTTGAACCTCTATCTCTCCATTCTGAGGCACACCGACAAAGATATTTAATGAAGGCAGGTCAGGTTCACCAGGTTGAGCAAAAGATGTAGCACCGGAAAACTTTAAGTCTGGTAAGTTTATCTGCGCACCATCAAACTCAATCTGGAGTCCTTTATCGCCAATATCCAATATTTGCAGATTTGCAAAAGATACTAATAGTAAAATGGCAAGCATTTTTTAATCCAGTTTTCTTGCTTCGTCAATCAACATTATCGGAATATCATCCTTGATCTGATATGCAAGTTTACATTTATAGCAGACTAACTCCTGTTTCTCTTCATCATACTTTAACTCCCCCCGGCACTTTGGACATACAAGTATGTCTAAAAGTTCTCTTTTGAGCATAATGCCTCCTGATATTTACCAAATAAAAATTTCTCTTTTAAAGAATTAAAACCCAAACTTAAAAAACCAAAACAATATGCACACAAAAATGGCACAAGAATATACTGGGCATTAAACAGGGCATAAAAAAGGGTAATCAATATATAAATGCCAGATAAAATCTCTGCAACGGGAATCAATAATTTTGATTCTAAAATATATGTCCTTTGTAGACCTCCAGATTTAGGAGTTCTCGTAAATACATTGTTTTTATTGAACAGGGACTCTATCAGTGCCCTGGTATTGGAAATTGAGAGCCCCATACTGTAGGCGATGACACTGGCAACATAGGGAAGCCTCTTTTTATAATTTGTATAACTGAGTTTTTGTGAAAAAATATAGAGTAAAGGATAACCAAATGCGCCGACCGTAAAAAATGAGGCAAATATATAGTAACCATCTGAAACAATTTTTTCAACTTTGAAATAGATTATTGGAAAGGAGAATAACCCGAGCAAAAGCATTGCAACAAAATTTATATGACAGGTCAAATGAACAAGTGCTTCATATTTCGCAAGTGGCTTCAGCTTACTTTGTAACACATCTTTGAGTAATTTGCAACCAACCTGAAATGTTCCTTTTGCCCACCGATTTTGTTGTACCCGAAAACTATCAGCATTATCAGGTAATTCACCAGGAACAATTACATCACCACGATATTTAATGCGCCAGCCTTTGAGCTGGACACGATATGAAAGGTCAAGGTCTTCAGCAAGTGTATCACTTGACCAACCACCTGCATCAATGATTGCAGACTTGCGCCATATACCGCAGGTGCCATTAAAGTTGATGAATAATCCTGCCTTATATCGCAATTCCTGTTCATTGATAAAATGATTATCAAGGCCAATCGCCTGGCTCATTGTAAGCAGGGAATCATCAGAATTGAGATGTCCCCAGCGTGCCTGAACACCGCCAATATATGGTATCTGGAACTCAGGCATCAATTTTTTCAAAAAGTCCCGCGGTGGCACAAAATCAGCATCAAAGACCGCAATAAAATCACCGTTTGCCCTTTCCAGTCCATATTGCAGGGCACCTGCCTTAAAACCCTTTCTTGAATTTCTTCTTAAATGCACAATATTATAATTTTTATTTTTCTTATTCTGAATAACACTTTCAATTATCTCGGTGGTTTCATCATTTGAATCATCAAGAATCTGCACCTCAAACTTATCCTTTGGATAGTCAATCATCAAAACGCTATTGAGCAAACGCCTTACTACATATTTCTCATTATAAACAGGTAACTGGATTGTAACAAAAGGATAGTCCTGCAAATTCCCGCAAGTTGGTTTTTCAGACTTACGATTATTTTTTTTCTTCCTGAATTTGAAATGCAAATACAACAAAACATAAGAATGAATGGAATAGAAAAACAAAACAATCAATACAATAGTGTAAATAAAGAGCACTAAACCAATCAATTAGACCCCTTGGGTAATAGAATGATATCCATATTATATAATGGCTCACCAATATAGGCACACAATTTACAGAAATCAAGAAATTTCATGTCTGAATATGCAATAATATTATCCATTTTTTTCACTTTGTCAAGGGATATCAGCAACATAATATTGCCATCCACTTCAATTGCAATCTGCTCAGGCAAGTCAATCCTTTTCTTCAATTTTATATTTGCGAATGGTTTTAATAGATAATCAAATTTTATTGCTAAATCTTTCACCATTTCCTGATGGCATTGCCAATCACTTAAATAAACACTGTGGTTGGGGTTCTTTTGCAAATAAGAAATTTTGACTGCATCACTCTGTTTCTGGACAACGCCATAAAATACTGTCTTACCTGGAGCGAGCAATTCTTTTATATCATCAAGATTATAAATATCTGGAACCCGTAGAATAATTTTTTTATCCTCTTTTTTAAGTTGCCACTTTAAATTGAGCAATTTCAAGCGATGCTTTATCTTTTTTATTGCCTCTGACTGGTCAATACTGCTGTCAATCTTTATCTCATAACTGTTTATTCCAATGTTGGGCGACTCAATCTTGATATCTTTATTATAGTTTTCAAGCAAAACCTGCCAGTAGACAGACGAATCTGGTAGACCAACCCAGATAAATACAGGTAGATATTCCTTTTTGGAGATTTTTATATAGGCAACCATATCACGCCAGTGTTCAGGTGATAGAAAAGGCATCGTTGCATTGAACCTATACAGATATTCAGTATCACTATTTAGTAATTCAAATTTCTCAAATTCAATGGCACGTTCAATCTGGGCGAGTATATTAGACTCCTCACCCCTTACTGATACTACCCATTTATTATCTTTTTTTGTCCATTCCCGGTCATTTATGCCAATATACTCAAAATTTATTATTGTATCGCCATAGTCCATAGTCCCTTTTACATATTCTGCCCAACCATAAATACAATCTCCACAGGCATTTACTTCTACTGCTCTGGTCTTCAATTCGTAATGATAACTGAAAGACTTCTGCCGCCTGAAATTGGCGATCCATTCTTTAATGTCCTTTTCCGGCACAGGATTATAAACGAACTTCGGACCGCAGCCTACCAGCAAAAAGACCAAAAAAACGATTTTCAGAGGTTTCATAGACGATTCAGTAATTATAACAAAAAATAAAAAAATATCAAGTAAAAAATTCGTGCTGATTATTAAGTATGGATATGAGAACCAGGGTGTTGACAAAAAATGTTATATTGTTATAATTAAGATGATAGGAGGTTCTATGATGACCATATTTTTGATTTTCACAATCACTGAACCAGAAATCTATCTTTGTAACCCAATGCTTACCCCTTACGGTGCTGTTCTTACAAATAACTACTGCAATAATTTATATCTTCTGAAAAACAATGAACTTGAAGAACTATTTACTGCACCAGGGTGTGGTAGGTATTATAATCTCTCTTCTGACAAAAGACTTATTGGGTTCAAATGGATTAATGAACAAGGTCTACAAGTGCCGGCAATATATGACCTTGCAAAAAGAAAAATTATAAGATTGCATAATCCGGTTTATCTATCAGGACAGGTAAGCTTTTCCAATGATGGTAAGATTGCATTCACGCTCAATGAAGATTTAATTGTTCAGAATTCACGGGGAACAAAACAATACAATTTAGGTGTTTATGCAAACCTCTCCCCTATTTCGCCAGATGGGAATTTTGTAGTATATAATGATAATTATGACCAATTATGGCTTTTGGAGATTGAAACCGGCCGCAGGATTATGATAACCGACAACAACAATGGCTACTTTTATCCAGAGTGGTCTGCAGATTCCAGATTGATTGCCTATTCAACACTGACTGGCTCAATAAAAGTTTATGACTGTATCAAAAATATAACCTATGATATTGGTGAAGGAAAAGGATTTAACTGGTCACCAGATAGCAAATGGCTTATTTATTATATTACGCAGACCAATGGCAATGAGTTAATCAACTCTGATTTATATATATCAAAATATGATGGCTCAGCGAAATTTCAATTGACAAACACACCTGATATTATTGAAATGGAACCAAGTTTTGTAGATGAAAATAACATCATTTATCATACCTTTGAGCAAATGCAAATATGTATCGGCACACTCAATGACCACCGAGTTGTTGGTAAAAAGGTTTTATTTCAACAAAAGAATAAATTAAAAACCAATTACTATAATATTTCTATTGATTATGGCTCAAGGGATTCTATTGATGTTCCCTATATTCATCAGGTCTATGATACACCGGACTGGCACAATGGGCACTGGTCCTGTGCACCGACCACAGCAATGATGGCTATTGCCTATTACCGAAAACTGCCTTACTGGGACTGCTGGTGCTCGTATCCTTATGGACATACAAGCCATTTTGGAAATTATATCTGCTCACAATACAACTACCGCGAAGTTACATACGATTTAGTAGCACAGGATGCAGGCGGAAATGATGCCTGGGGTGGTTATGGATATATGTGGTATAATGGCTATTCACCATATTCAAGGATGTATAATTATCTTATTTACCATGATTTGAATTCCTGGGTTGATGATACACCAACCTGGGACGAAACTGTGGCTGAAGTCCAGGCAGGTTGGCCATATTGTATGTGTGTAGGATTAACAACCGCAGGCCATCTGGTGCTTGCTGTAGGTCAGGTTTTGAACTGGCATACTTTAATCTTCAATGACCCCTATGGCAATAAAAATACACCAGGTTATCCAAGTTATGATGGAAAATACGCCCGGTATGATTGGCCTGGTTACAATAACGGTTACCAAAATCTCAATTCTGTGTATTGGTGTCGTGGTGCAAGAGGGTCCTGGCCTGCGCCAGTGGACACAATTGTAGATGACCTGCAGATTCGCTATTCAGGAGAATCTTATGGATTCTATATGCATACCCAATCACCTTCCACAATGAGATTTTACCGCGATAATCTCGCTGGCTATAATAATCACTTCTGGTGGACGTACACCACAGTCTCTGCTGATACCTGTTATGTAACCTGGACACCCCATTTAACTACAAGTGGCAATTACGAAGTTTATGCTTACATTCCCAGTATAAATGCCAATGCCAATGCACATTATAAAATCTATTATGCAGGCGGCAACCAAAACGTAATCATCAATCAGAATAACTATTCAAATCAATGGGTCTTGCTCGGTACATTCCCTTTCAATACAAGTGGTGGATATGTCTATCTTGGTGATGCATCAGGCACATCAATGCAAAGGATTGCCTTTGATGCAATAAGATGGCATCTGGTTACTACAGAAATTGCAGAAGATTTATCAGAAAATAACTGCGGTACATATAAATTGGAGGCATTGCCAAATCCATTCAAGAATCACTGCGTGATTAAATTCCAAATCCCAAGCACCAAATCCCAAACAATACTCAATTCCCAAATCCCAAACTACAAACTAAGAATTTATGATGTCACTGGCAGACTGGTAAAATCCTTTTTACTTCCTACTTCTCACTTTCTACTTCTTACTTCTGTGGAGTGGAACGGAACAGACGATTCCGGCCGCAAACTTCCCGCGGGTGTCTATTTTGTGAGACTAGAAAACGAAGGATTCAAACAGGTGGAGAAGGTAATTCTTTCAAGATAAAAGCATCGTCCATCTAAAGATGGACGCTACATACTACTTACTACCTACTACCTACTACATACTACCTACTACCTACTACATACTACCTACTACATACTACCTACTATTTACCCATCTTCATATCCACTTAACCACTCAACTTCATATCAACATATTATCCTCTTATCCCTTAATTCCCCTTGATTCCCCTGATAACCCTTGATAACCCTTTATTACCTGTTCTGGTAATTACCAATACTGCGCTTCCTGCAAATCCCCCTTTACAAAAACCCATTTTTTGGATATAATCAATACTATGAAT
>JBBINQ010000074.1:0-9187 GCA_037443805.1 Caldifarciminota bacterium
GACTTTTTTATATAATTAAATAATTATACATTTTTATAATTATATAAATATCAAAGAGGCACGATAAAATATTTCCTTCATTGGCTTTGTCCTTTTTTTTCTATTCATCCTTCTCCTTTCATTTTGAAGTTTATATAATTATATAATTATGCTAATTATACATAAAGTAAGTATACATTCAAGGTTGAATTGCTCAGTTTTTAGCCATACTACAAAACAGGCTGAAATAATAACTATTAGACTAATCATCCGAAATCTACTGCTAATACACCTGCCAATGGATGCAACTCTATAGTCCGAACAGATGCCCCTATCTCTTTAAGACAGGTAACTAAATATCCCGCACTGGCTGGGAAATCTGTATCCCCACCATCATAGGCTACCTCATCAAATTTTTCGCGATGTCTATCTGGGTCGTCAAAAAATATGATGTCACCGATAACAATCCTACCAGGATGCACAAGTAATTTAGAAAGATATATCAAACTCTCTTTCTTTTTCTGGTCAGATATATGGTGCAGAGAATAGACCATCAGAATTTTGTTAATTTTATATGAATATAGATTTAATGTAGCACAGGGGTCTTCAAATGAACCATACGCAAAAATCAAGTTGGCAATCTTTTCCTGCTCAGCCTTTTTGCATGCCTTTTTTAGGCTTTTTTTGTTAATATCAATCCCTATTACGAATTTACAAATATGCGCAGAAGAAATGGCTTTATCGCCAGTCCCGGTTCCGAGGTCAAGCAAAACATCATTGCAGTTCAACTGCAATTCTTTCATAGCAATCTGGCCAACTAAGTATGGCACATTCTTTTGGTTATCTTTCGTATTTTTTATCATAAAAAATACAAACAATTAGTTAAAGCATTACACTACAAGTGTATTTTTCAGGAGTTACTACACCGCTACAATTTTAAATAATTTACAACTATTTAAGATTCCTCACCCTTGGTCTTTGTCTTTATTGGCTCAACCAATAATACATAGGCGGGTTTTTCGCTGCGCGAGCGATGGCGTGTGCCTCTTTTCACCAGCAAACCTTCACCTTCTTTCAATTCAATTGACTCATTCTCAAAGTCAATGTAAATTTTTCCTTTTAACACATAAAAGAATTCATCTTCATTCATATGTGTATGCCATTTGTAGGCACCATCAATCTTGGCAATCCGCAGGGCAGTTTCATTGACATATATAACATCCTGTGGTTGCCAGGGTTCTTTTAATTTTTTATCAATATCCTTAAAACTTATCTTTGGCATAATACCTCCAATTTATTCAAACATCTAATGTACTATTCATTGTTATTAGTTAAAAGGCATTGCCGCCAGTGTGGTTATTAATCTATTTGTTGTTCGTTATTTTTAGCCATTAAACTTTGCCGAAAGACCATACCAGCCGCTATGCCATATAATCAAAAACTTACAACTATCATAGAAAATTACGGCATTTATGATTACATCCTGAAGACACCAAATTTATGGTCAGGAATCTGTTCGTTCAATGACATCGCAATACTTAACCCCAGAATTGTGCGCGTATCCAGTGGATCAATTATTCCATCATCCCAGAGATTCGCTGTTGAATAATATGCACTGGACTCATATTCATATTTTGCAAGTATGGGTTTACGAATTTCTTCAATCTCTTCTGGTGTTGGTTTTTTACCCTCTTTCATCAGTGCCTTCACCCTGATATCAGTCAAAACATCTGCTGCCTGTTCACCACCCATCACACAAATTTTTGCTGTGGGCCACATAAATAAGAGTCTTGGTTCATAAGCCCGACCACACATTCCATAATTCCCTGCACCATAAGAACCACCAATGATTATGGTAAATTTAGGAACCTGGGCATTTGCTACCGCATGTACCAATTTTGCACCATCCTTTGCAATCCCCTGATGTTCATACCGTTTTCCGACAATAAATCCGGTAATGTTCTGCAGGAATATCAATGGTATCTTCCGCACACAGCACAACTCAATGAAGTGGGCGCCCTTCAGCGATGACTCAGAGAATAGAACACCATTGTTGGCAAGAATACCTACGGGATAACCCATAATCCTTGCAAACCCACACACAAGGGTCTGACCGTACAATTCTTTGAATTCGTGAAATTCACTACCATCAACTATCCGGGCAATAACTTCACGCATATCAAATGGTTTGCGTAAATCCTTTGGGATTATGCCATAAAGCTCTTTTGGGTCATACGCGGGTTCAACTGGTGTGCTCCGCTCTAATGGATATTTCGGCTGTCTGCCCAGATTCTCTACAATATTTCTGGTTATTTCTATTGCCTGTTCATCATTTATGGCATAATGGTCAGAGACACCTGAAATCCGACAATGGACATCAGCGCCACCGAGTTCCTCTTCAGTAACGACTTCTCCGGTTGCAGCCTTGACCAGGGGTGGACCTCCAATGTAAATCGTACCCACGCCCTTTACATGAACGACTTCATCGCTCATCGCGGGTTGATACGCACCGCCAGCCGTGCAGAAACCCATTACTACGGAGATCTGGGGAATATTCATTGCAGACATTATTGCCTGGTTATAAAAGATTCTTCCAAAATGGAATCTATCAGGGAATGTCCCTACCTGGAGAGGTAAAAATATACCACCCGAATCAACAAGATAGATACAGGGCAAACGATTGGCAATCGCAATCTCCTGGGCACGAATATGCTTTTTAATCGTCTCGGGTATATAAGTACCACCTTTCACAGTTGCATCATGTGCAACAATCATTACTTCACGACCATGCACCACACCAATACCTGTAATAATCGCCGCTGAGGGATGCTCATTATCATACATATCCCAGGCAGCAAGAGGACTCAATTCTAAAAATGGTGTATCAGGGTCAAGTAATAATTTCAATCTGTCGCGCACAAATAGTTTACCCCTTTCCTTGTGTTTTTTATGCATATAATCTGGACCGCCTTTACGCACGAGTGCCAATCTATCTTTTAAGACATTTACTGCCTGTTCCATCGCTTGATAGTTTTCTTTAAACTCCAGGCTCTCAGGGTTGGTCTTTGATTCTATTTTATACATACACTCCTTTAAATTCTAAATCCTAATATCTAAATTCTAAACAAATTCAAAATCCCAATGTTCCAAGCTATTTTTGAATTTGGAATTGTTGACATTAATCATTGTTTAGGATTTCGAATTTAGAATTTAGTGCTTACACAAGAACAGCCTTATATCCATAACAGATTATCCCTGCTGCACCTTCTTCTTGAACTTTTCGAAAAACAATCTTAACCTGTTTACCAATCACTACATCTTCGGGTTTACAATCTACTACCTGGGCAGTAATCCGCACGCCATCGTTCAACTCTATTATTGCGACATTATACGGGACCTGAGTGTTGAACTGTTCTGGTGCAACGCGAATTGTCGTATAGGTTATAATCTTTCCAGTATCATTTAATTTGATTTTTTCAAATTCTCGTGACTTACATTTATCACAAATAAGCCTCGGTGGGAAGAAAATCTTTCCACATTTTTTGCATTTACCTGCCTCAAGTCGATACCTCTGTGGTATCTCTCTGGTATATCTTGGTGAAGGCATAATTGCTCCTTTCAGTTATAAATACCTAAAAGTCCAAAATGCCTAAACACATAAAATTTTTAGGTATTTAGGTAGTTTAGGTATTTAGGCATTTGTAAATATATGCACAACCGATGAGGCACCTGAACCACCCATATTCTGTGTCAGTCCGATCTTTGCATTCTTAACCTGTCGTTTTCCTGCATTACCACGCAATTGCTCAACAACCTCAACAATCTGTGCAATACCTGTTGCACCAACTGGATGACCTTTTGATTTCAAACCACCAGATGTATTAATAGGTATCTTACCGGTCAATTGAGTCTCACCCTTTTCAACCATCAAGTATGCCTTTCCTCTTTCACAGAAGCCGAGTTCTTCCATTATGCACAATTCCGCAATCGTGAAACAATCATGGACCTCAGCACAATTTACATCGGCAGGTTTTATTCCCGCCATTTTGAACGCCCTTTCTCCCGCAGTTCTAATGGCGTTAAGACTAAGAATATCCTGCCTCTGATGCAAAGCAATTGTATCGGTTCCAGCACCAGAACCGATCACCCTAACGATTGGTTTACCTAATTTTTTTGCAATTTCTGTAGTAGTGACGATTACACTGGCTGCACCATCTGAAACCGGTGAACTGTCCATCATGGTTATCGGGTCTGCGACCATCGTCGCATTAAGAACATCATCAATCGTGATTTCACTCGGAAACTGGGCATTGGGATTGAGTGCGCCATTCTTGTGATTTTTTACTGCGACCATCGCAAGGTGCTTACGCGTAGCACCATACCTGTGAAAATAGGCATTAGCAATCATTGCATAGAGACCGGGAAAGGTTATTCCCTGATAACACTCATACTCCTGGTCAGCAGCAGTAGATAATGCATAAGTCACATCTGCACCATCGGTCATCTTCTCTACACCACCGGCAAGAACAATATCACTCATTCCTGAGGCAACATCCAAAAATGCCTGTCTGAACGCAAATCCACCTGAGGCACAGGCAGACTCTACCCTTACTGCTGGTATCGGTGCTACACCAAGATAGTCAGCCATCAATGCACCAATGTGCTCCTGGCCAACAAATAGTCCTGATGTCATTGTTCCGACATACATTGAATCAATATGGTCAACCCCAGCATCGTCAATTGCTTTTAGCGCGGATTCAACAAATATATCCCTTATTGATTTTGTCCATAATTCACCAAATTTGGTCATACCGATACCGATTACTGCAACTTCCCTCATATTGCCTCCTACTCTGCCATTATAATCTTATGCCTGTGTTTGGCATATTCGCCATAGGTCAAATAGATGCGATTATTCTCAAGCATATCTTTAAGTTTTTCTGCCTTATCACGCACTTCGTTAAGTCGCTCTGTAACTTTGAATACAAAGGCATCGCTACCAGCACCAGAACCAAATGAGACAAGAAAGATTAAATCATTGGGCTGTGCTACATCAAGAACTGCTGAAAATCCAGTTGGTGAAGAACCAGAATAAGTATTACCCATTAACGGAACAATCCAGCCAGGCTCAATCTGCTCTCTTTTGAATCCTAATCTCTTACCTATGGTCATAGGAAACTTACCATTGGGCATATGGAAGATGGCATATTTGAAATCATCTGGTTTGTATCCAGTCTTTTCAAGAATACCTTTGCCCGCATTATAAATATGTTTAAAATATGCCGGGTCACCAGTGAACCTGCCTCCATGTCTGGGATAGAACTGGTATTCCCGACGCCAGAAATCCGGTGTGTCAGTTGCCCAGGAGTATGTATCAAGAACTTCTACTATAATATTTTCTTTGCCAAAGATAAATGCAGAACCACCAGCAGATGCAGAGAATTCAAGGGCATCACCCGGTGCACCCTGAGAAGTATCAGCACCGATTCCCATCGCATATTCCATTAGACCTGCCTTGACCAAACCATATGCCACAAACATCGCTTCAGTCCCTGCCTTGCAAGCAAACTCAAAACTGGCAATGTGCACTTCAGGTGTAATACCAAGGACCTCAGCAACAACTGTTGCCGATGGTTTCACTGCGTAAGGATGGGACTCAGAACCAACATAGACAGCACCAATTTTCTTTGGGTCAATTCCCGCACGGTTCAGGGCATTCTTTGCTGCAGCCACAGATATGGTGATTGTATCCTCATCTATACCTGGCACAGTCTTCTCTTTCAGTGCCAACCCCTTTTTTATTGTCTCCGGGTCTCTGCCCCATTGTTTCGCAATCTCTTCTACTTTGATGCGATAACGGGGCAGATAAGACCCATAACCCACAATTCCTATCTTTTCAGCTGCCATCAATTACCTCCTTAATAATAAAGATTTTATTCTGACTTAAGTCAGAGACCATAATCTTTCAATTCTTTAAGTTCACGCAAGACCTCTCTCATAGGTGGGGCATCAAACCATTTCCTCTTTGTCAGGCCATTGGTATATGCCTGATATATCAAACTTATCGCCCTGTATAACTCTCTGGTGAGAGGCGGGGGTGATGATTTCACATTTGATTTCCAATTAACCCTGTCCCTTTTCTTTGCCTCTTCCACATCCTTGAACCACTCTGTATTACGATAAAATATCCGTGCAATCTCCTTGCTCACAGGTAAACCTTCATAGGTGAATCTACATTCATCAAGTGTTCCCAGGGCGTCAACAAGGACAAAATTCCGTTGTTCATCAAAACCGAGCTCAATCTTACCATCCTCATTGAACAGACTAAGAGATTTTGTCTCTTTTGTAATCAATTCGTTGATAATAGCAACGACCTTTCTCATCTCATCAAGTTCTTTATCAGATAGCCCACAAATCTTCTGAGCCTCATCCCAGGAAAGATACCTATCAGTAATCTCCAGTTTTGTGGAGACATCATAGATTGGTCTATCAAGAATCTGACCCGGCTCAGGCATCTTATCCATTCCAATATCAGATAATTTCAAAGTTCCCTCTTTTAAGCGTTTGAATACTGATGAACCACCAGGCAGTGCATTGCGATAGATTATCTCAAGGGGTATTAAGAAGTTGTTCTTCTCTTTCTGATAGATAGAATAATCATACACATCTCTCCTGAGCGTTGGCCTTATCACCCTCAGGATTTTGACTTCAATTGTATTGGAAGGTTTTGATAATTCATTCAATCGTTTGGGTTTTCCATCCTCAACAACACCAAGATAATGGGTCTTTATTCCAAGTTCTTCAGCCTTTTCAAAAAAATAGGCGGTGGCAAGGCAGATTGCAGCACCTTTATTTAATATATGGTCAGGCATTTCACCCCAGTCAAAGACCGAATATCTATCTGAAAAGACAAATCTACCAATACCAGGTTCTTTATCTGTTGGTTCTTTTATTATCGCAAGGTCCTTAACACTACCCACTCTTAACCTCCTCATCTGTCTTTTCCAGTTCTTTTTTCTTCTCTTCTTGATATGCCTCTACTTTTGACGCAAGGTTTTTATCAGATAGAGCAAGAATCTTTATTGCAGCAAGGCCTGCCTCTTCAGGCTCAAGGATTGTGAGTGGACATACTCCAGAAGGCATGCGCAGTGTAGAAAAGATATCTGCTCCTGAAAACTTCTCACTATAAGGTGGACAGGCAATCACTGGCTTTGTCGTATTCGCATCAACAAAACCACTCAAGGCATTACTCCTGCCTGCAACCGTAATAAAGACGACATTCTCATTTTCATAGGACTTGATGATTTCAAGGACTTTTAAAGGAACTTTATGGGCAGAGGCGACCCGCATTATGCAAACAACCCCAAATCCCTCTATTACCTTCGCAATCTTTTTACAATGTTCAAGGTCTCCTTTAGACCCCATAATTATAACTACCTTTGCCATTCATACCCCTTTCTTTTATTAAATTTTATTATATTCAAAAAAAGCATTGAGGTCAATAAAAATCGGTGACTCCCTTTATTTTCGGTCTTTTAAATATTTATCAAAAAACCCAAGCACCTTTTCAAAGAATTCAGGATAGTTGACAAATTCTGGACCATTAATTCCGCCGTGTTCAGCTCCTGGCACTATCCATAATTCTTTTGGTCCTTTTAGTTTTTTCGCCACCTTTTTTGACATCCATAACGGTGTCCGATTATCTTTTTCACCAACAATCAAAAATACTGGAATTGTTATCTTCTCTGCTGCATTGATGGGTAATAATTCTTCTGGATAATCTTCAGGGATTACAAAATTCCTTTCTGGTAAAGATTTCTTAAGAACTGCTAAAAGTTCCTCAAATGAACTCATCAATGCCCTACCCGCATAGGCAGTAATGTCATTTCTTTTTGCAATAATGGCAAAAGAGAGATAAGCACCAGTTGAAAAACCCATAACTCCAATTCGTGTGGTATCAACTTCAGGTCTCTGCTTCACATAATCAATTGCTGCATCATAATCAGTAATAAATTCGGTGTAGCATAAGCGTTCCGGGTCTATTTGCCAGTCAGCACTCACACCAAAACCACGCCAGTCAAAGAGAAATACATTGTAGCCTTTTGTAAAAAAATGGTAGGCATAAAAGATAAACTGGGTCATATTCCCTGCATCGCCACCACAGATAATAATAGTTGACCTTCGGGAATCGTCCAGAGTTTGATATTGACGCGGTGCTGGTTTTAATTCTGGCGGGACTGGCACCATTCTGCCGATAATGGAATTGGCAATGCCTGCCGTCTCCTGGGCAGGGATAAACCATCCTTTTAAATTAAGACTATCAGACGTGAGAAACTCAACCTCCTGATAAATTATTCCGTAATCTGAAGGTATCGCCTTATACTCTCGATCCGGTTTGAGTGCATATGAGGGTGAATAAATAAACACCATTAATATTGAAAATATTACCCATTGCTTAAAACAAATACCGGCTGTCAATTGTGGTAGAGTAGACATCAAACTTCCTTTCACCCCCTCCCTGAAATTGATTGGGGGTTTGCATTTAATTGCAAGGTTAACCTCTGGTTCCAATAGAACTCTCGGTTCTTGAGAAAAGCCTTGCCTGCAGGGATTTTTCGGACAGGGACGAGCCCTGTCCCTACATTAATTTTTTTGATGCACTTATTCTCTTTTTGGACAGCGGACACAATTGCAGAATCCATGATAGATTGCACAGATCCCACCAAACAAACAAATAAAACCCCAGAATAGGGGCATTCCCAAAATATGGACTATGGTTGGCTTAGCATAAGGAAGTAAATAAAGACCATAGGTGATAAGAAAACATCCACAAGCAACTGTTATATGTCCGAATACTACAGTTGCAATGCGTGTGCCTTTCCAGCCAAGATAAATGAGTGAAAGTCCAACAAATAAAGGGATAATCTTGGCAGGAATATTGGTAATAGCAATTCCTATGCCACCAAAGATGGTTAGGAAAACACCGAGTCCAAATGCGACCGGCGCCCTTATCTTCATCGTACCTCCAGAGTTTTTTGCTCTAACCCGAATTATTCATACTATTTTTGGCTAAACCTGTCCTGACGACAGGTCAGGATTCGTCCCAGTGCAGGTGTATAGCCCTTTTCAGCGAGAAAAATTTTTGACACTCTGTTTTTTTCTTTTTGTCATTGCGAGGAGCGAAGCGACGAAGCAATCACATACGTTG
>JBBINQ010000075.1:0-9123 GCA_037443805.1 Caldifarciminota bacterium
AGAGACAAAAATGCAGAGTTTCAAGACATGGTATCCACCATGAAAGAATTCTCCACCTTAAAAATTTATTAATATGTACGGCTCATATCTGGGTGGATGTGTAGATATGGGGATGGGGTGCTACGACAAAATTTATTGTTGCATTTTTGCAACATATTTTTACTGTCTTCAGAACAAATCCACAAACTCAATGAAATTATGTAAGAAATACGATTGTCTGGTTCCAGTCCAATTGTTGCAAAAATGCAACAATATTTGTGGAAAGCACTGACCTCTATTTAGTGTTTTTAATAAAAAGCGTTGAAATTACGAGACTTTTTATATTTGGCATGTCATTATTGACCTGGCACAGATTTTGCATATTATAATTCAGGGTAGAGTAAATGGGCGGAAAGTGTGGAGGAACCGAGTATAAAAAATTTTAAGCACTTCCGCCCTATATTAAATTAATAGAATGGACCAACTTATATTTGAATGGCTTAATGTAGTAGCTTAGTCATTCTAAGAAATGGAATTAAAGCAATGTAGTTGCCCAATTTCCCAAAGGGACTCTCGTCCCATCGGGACGGAGCATTGGGCTCATTTTGGTGCTTGATAAAAAAGGAGATATTATATGATGAAAACAGAGATACCGAACATAAAGCAGATAAAATCAAAAGCAGAGGAAAAGTATATTCTAACAATATTGAATACAGTCAACTGGCATATTAGTGATGCTGCCAAAATTATGGGTATTGACCGCTCAACACTCTTCCGCAAAATGAAAAAATACCGCATTTATAAGAAAAAATAATATATATTAATCAGTTTTACCTTTTTTATTTTTTTAACAATTCAAGGAACTTCCTGTTTTCTTTGACCTGTGGATAAGAAAAATATACAAAACCAGCAAATGGCGTCTTCTCAATGACCTCCAATTGTCTCATTATGGTCTCTGGAGTGCAGTTGTACAGACCCAGTCCGATGGTAACAGATGCTGGATTATTAACATGATTGAGTGTTTTTTTGATAATCGGTTCTATATTATTTGTATAAGCCATAAGACAGACAAAATCAACCAACCCGTCATTCACCCAGGTGAGCCAATCCTGATAATAGTCATTGCGCGCAACCACATAATCAGGTTTGACTGCAGCAGAGACAAGGCAATTGGGTTTCATAAATTTTACCTTATCTTTGATCTGAGCAATAAATTCTGTAAGGTCCTGCCTCACCGTATCCCAGAATATTTCCTGCATATTATCAACGCCCCTGATACCAAGCCTAATTTGTAATGAATCATTTAATCGTTCTACTGGGTCGTAAAAATATTTTCTTTGAATACGGGTGCGAAGATAAATATCATAGATAAAATCTCCACCTGGATATCTAATGTAATCAAGGTGGATACCATCAAAATCGTATTCAGTGATAATCTCTTCAATAATCTTTAACAGATAAATCCTGACACTCGGATTTGCAGGAGCGAGATAATAACCTTCTATGCCTAAGGATTTAAGTTTTTCAACATCATAATGAACAATTGAACTTTTATTTTTATCAACAACATACCAATCATAAGCAAAGTTCAAAGGATGTTTTTTGTTATCAAGCACAGAACTATAACCCCAGGAATAGAATACATTGAGCCAGGCAGAAACTTTTATACCCCGATAATGTGCTTCTTTCAAAAATTCTTTTAGCCAGCGGTCATCAGCGATTCTGCAAGGTGCTATTTTAGATGCATAGTATGCCTCACCATTGCCAAAAACCTGTAGAAAAATATGATTGAAATTATTGTCAATCACATCAAAAATTTTTTTATTGTCTGATATTGACCATCTTGGTATCCAGATTCCCCGAAAATCATTAATACTGACGACTGCCAAAAAAACAATAAAAAACATATATGAATTTAGTCAAAACAAGAACAAAGTCAAGTTAAATTTTGCTATTGACAAAAGTCAAAATTTTTATAGATTATAATTATGTTATTGATTCAATTGACCTTCAGCTTCTTTTTTACCGGTCTTTTAGTATTTCTTGGTTTATTATACCTCTATTTCAAAAATAATTTTGACCGTAAATTTTTATATGCAGCATTCTTTTTCCTTTCTGCGACAGGATACCTATTATCAGGTTATTTTTTACAGCTCAATCTAAGCAATAATTCCCTTATCTTCTGGAATAAATTTATGTTTGCATCAATATTTACCCTTATCTTTACCTCTCCCCATTTTATGTATTCTATGTTTGATATAAAGCACTCTCGCAATTTTAGCATTATTACAGGAATAACCACACTAATACTTGTAGTATTAACCTTCTCAACAGACTTATTAGTTACTGAAAGAATCATTACTTTTAAAAGTGTCCTAAGACCTGCCAAAACTGAATTATGTTACACCATCGTTTTTGTTACTATTTTCTTCTTCGCCTATATCTTTTTTGAAGTAATAAAAAATGTGCGAAATAGTGGAACAAAATCAATTAATATTTTACCAATGGTCATAGGCTCTATCTTTGCCCTTATCATTGGTTTTATTGATATCTTAGGCACAGCATTAAATAAAACATTGATATTTAATATCCACGACCCCCTTATATTAGGACTCTTTGTTATTATTGTCACTTATGCCTGGTCTTTTCTATCACAATATTCTATGGTCTTTGCCAGTTTGAATAAATCTAAAGAAGAGATTGAAAAATTGATTATGAAACAGCATAGAAGTATTATAGAATTTGTTCAGTTGATTGCCAAAACCCTTGATGCCAAAGATGAGTATACTGCAGGTCATTCCTTACGCGTTCTTGATTACGCAGTAAAGATTGCACAGGAATTAAACCTTCCAAAGCAGGATATTGAATTTTTAAAACAGGCATGCCTTTTACATGATATAGGTAAGATCGGCATACCCGATGGTGTATTAAATAAAAAAGGACCCCTGAATAATAAAGATAAAAGATATATTGAAAACCATCCTATCTCAGGTAAAAAGATATTGAGTAATGTGAGTGAGTTCCAACCGATTCTTGACATTGTCTATGCACATCATGAACGGGTTGATGGAAAAGGCTATCCACAGGGTCTGGATAAAGAGAAGATACCTTTACTGGCAAGGATTATTGCGGTTGCTGATACATTTGACGCAATGATTTCTGAAAGACCTTACCGTTCAGCAAAAACAAAAGAAGAGGCAATAAAAGAAATTATTGCGGTAAAAGATAAGCAACTTGACGGACAGATTGTTGATCTATTCCTGAAAATAATTAATGAATACTAAATTCCTTTAATCTCCCGTTATCAATTGTGTAAATAATATCCACTGTTTTTTTCAGAAAATTTAAATCCTGTGAGATTAACAGGTAAGTGAAATTATTGTGTAAAATTTCTATCACACTCCTTATGCCAGGCTCGTCAAGTTCGTTTGTCGGTTCATCAAAAAGTAAAACCTCTGATTCCATTGCCAGTAAGGTCGCAATCGCAAGTTTTTTCTTCTCGCCGGCAGAGAGGTGATAAGGAGCACGTTCCTCAAATCCTGCAAGCCCCACAATTTTCAAAGAATTTACAATTCTTTTTTCAACCTCATCCTTTGACAATCTATAGTTCAATGGTCCAAATGCTACTTCTTCACGAACACTTGGGCAAAACAATTGGTCATCTGAATTTTGAAAGAGATAACCAATTTTCTTTCGCACCTCAAAGAAATCTTTTTCTTTCTTTCTTTCCTTACCAAAAATAACTATTGAACCCTTTTCCGGCCTTGAAAAACCCATAATGATGTTGAAGAGCGTTGTCTTACCACAGCCATTAGGACCAACAATACCCACTCTGTCACCACTCTTCACAGTAAGACTGAGTCCATTAAATAATTGGATAGAATCTGGATAGCCGAAATAAATATCTTTTAAATTGATTAAAATCTTATTCTCCATGGTATTAAAATAATCAAAATATTGGCAACTGTCAATATAAGGCAGGCAAGTGTATCACGGATTGAGAATTGAAAGTGGTCAAGTAACCAGAACTTCCCCTGAAATCCGCGTGCCTGCATTGCCCGATATAAACTTTCACCTCTAAGATAACTCTTTACCAGCAAACCACCAATCAGATAGGCAATTGTGCGGTAGGTATGCAATGATGTTCCTGCTTTAAAACCTCGTGCCTTGATTGCTTTTATTATCTTTTCATATTCATTAAAAATTACCCAGGAATATCTATATATAAGAAATAATAGAACAACAAGTTTATCAGGAATAAAAAAATGGCGCAGTGCATGGACAATCTCAAAAATAGAAGATGTTGCAACCAATCCAATAAAAATAAGCATAATGGCATTACATTTTAATGTCAAAAAAAGGCTTAATATTACACCCTCATAAGACACAGACAAACCAAAGATATCAAAGAGCGATTTTCCAGGAGAACTAATAGGCAGAATAATCCACAATAAAAGAATAAACTCATTTACTACAACCAACCTCTTTACAATCTGCCTGAATTCTATGCGGGCAATGAGGATTATGACGATGCCCATCAAAAGACCAAAGGTTATCGCAGTGAATGTATTGCTTAAGGCAATAGCAATGGATAGAGATAGGGCAAAAAAGAGCTTTACCCTCGGGTCCAGATTATGAATGACTGAATTGCCTTTCAGATATTCTTCAAACATTCTTTCTTTTCGACATAAAGAACATCGCAATTCCAATGATACCAACTATATAACCGATACCACCGATGATTTCCGTAAAAGAAATTCTTTCTTTTTTTTGTTCTGCGATCATTTTGACAACTGGGTGGAGCTGGCTCCTCAGAGCATCTTCTATAGTCTGCCTTAATAGTAATGTATCAATGGACATAACCTCTTTGTTAGGCACAACTTCTTTCTCGGTAGTGGGTTTGGTTTCTTTTTTTACCACAGCGGGCTTGATTTCGGGTAATTCCTCAGCACTGATTGTTGTTTCTGCCCGATGCCCCATTCCCCCTATGACCACAATCTTTAAATCGTCCTTTTTGGGAATAACAAAAGAAAATTCGCCCAGAGAATCGGCCTTGCCACTAATAAGTTTACTGCCTGATTTATCATAAACCTCAATTACCGCACCCTTTAATTTTGCCCCATCACTCGCATAGGACTGGGTATAGACCCTGTTCCCCTCAACTGTAGCAAAGATATTAATCTTGTGGCCAAAAACAAAGACCACAAAAAGAATCAATAAGCAAAAAATATTTTTCATTTTTTCTCCTTGTATTAAAAGTTTTTGTATCCTAATAATTCTGGTTTTACTTTCCTTAAAAAAAAGATAACAAAACCTGTGATAATTCCTTCAATGACCATTATCGGAATATGGACAATAACAATCATTTTAGCAACAGCAATAAAAACTTCTCCGCTGAGAGATAGCGCCAGCGCAACAAGAATACTGGATAAAAATACGCTCAAGAAGCCGGTCAAAAAACCGGCAATAGCAGAAATAAAGCGAATTTTATGGATCACCAGCGGTTTAAAAATAATATAGCAAAGAACTGCGGGGGTTGCCATAGTAACCGTATTTACACCAAGGGTAGTAAAACCACCGAACTGGAACAAAATTGCCTGTAATAAAAGGGCAAGGAGTAGTGCCGGAAATGCAGCATAACCAAGAATTATTCCTGCCATGCCATTTAAAATCAGATGGGCACTGGACGGACCTACAGGCACATGGATAAGCGAAGCAACAAAGAATGCGCTTGAGATAACCGCGACTTTGGGCATCTCTTCATACCCCATTTTTTTGATACCAATGCCACAGCCGCCTGCGGCAATAGCCGCGCCCGCAGCAAGCACGGGCGCGGCCAATACTCCTTCTGCAATATGCATTATTTCATCTCCTCAACATAAACCCACATCACTGCACCGATTTCCACTGGATAAGATTTGCCATCCTTTTTATTTAACATCTTTGCTTCTCTTTCACTTAAGGCAGCAAATCCCCACCAGCCAGGTTTTGGCATCGCATACATAAAAAGACCTTGTGCATCAGTTTTTACTACCTGAGTAATATACGGCTCAGCCGGTGCAGTGTATTTGTTATCTATATTATAATACTCAACCTCAACATCAGTAAATGGTGCAGGCTTGCCATTGACCTTGACCAGACCATAAAAAATATTACCTGCATACAGTCCATAAGGACGGCTCAAAGGAATGATCTCAGTCTCAAGACCGATCTCTGCATCCCAAGCTTCCTGCAAGCCAAAACCATTGACCACAGTCTTTGTATAATGGACAATGAATTTTTCTTCTGCAGGTTCCCAGTATGGTGCAGGTTCAACAAAGAAGATATAATCGCCTGGCTGTTTCAATTTATAGCTCGTGTTCCAGGTTAAGCAACCACCGATTTTCTTTTCCATAAGTGTAGTTAAAAGATTTTCTTTTTTCTCACCGTTTATCAATACTCCGAACTGAATCGGCTTTGCCATATCCATCATTGTTTGCTCAAATGGATGGCAGAACATCAAACTTAGATTTATTGTTGCTGACTTTTGGTCCTCAACAATATTGATGCTCGGCACAATCATCTGGAAATGCCCAAAGAGCAAAGAAGAACCTAATATTAAAATAAATATTGGTATTATTCCTCTATTCATTTTTACCCCTTTTTTAAAATTCATAATGTAGTCCGGCAATTATATTCTTTCCCTCAAATTCAAAATCACTCTGAAAACCACAATCAATAGCAAACCCTTCAGTGATTGTATACCGACCCCCAAAAAGCCAGTTCTGTGATTCCTTATCACCGCATACCTCTGCACCGATTGTTAGATTGGTAAGATTATAGATTATTGCACCGGCATAGGTAATGTTTGTATCTCCAGTGACAAATCCAAGGTTGGCATCAATCTCTAAAGGACCAAAGCATCGGGTAAAGATGCTATTGATATTATATGATGAACTGCCAATCTCTACACCGAATGAAGTAGCAAATAGTTCAGGCACAATTGCCCATTTGAAACTGAATTCAGAAGTCGTAAAAGAGTTCTTTGGCTCAGAAAGAACATTAAAACCAAATCCGATACCGATATCCATCTTTTCAGTAATCCCATGTTTAAAACCAATCCCCAGAATACCCTGCTCTTTCCAGAAATCAAAACCTGTCTCAAGTTCGTATGCTCCTGATTCTACAGTTCCTGCATCGTCTGTGCCAAAGGGCCTTGCGCCAAAAACAAAGCATATCATAACCATAAAAATATTGATATATTTTAGCAGCATGTTTTAACCTCCTTTCGTGCTACTAAAATTAAAAAAGTAACACCAATAAAAAAATTTATACTAATTTTTTACCCGTGCTTGTAGTCGTGAGTTGCCCGTGTTTTATACCTTTGGTGCTTAAGAGTCTATCAGCAATCTTCTTCACCTCTCCGGCGCGACCCTTTATTGCGAGAATCTCAAGGCAGTTATGCTCATCAAGATGGATATGCATCGTAGAGATAATCTGTTTATAGTATTTGTGCTGAATTTCAGTGAGACGCTCGGATAATTCATGGACATCGTGGCTATAAACCATAGTGATTGTTGCCACAATCTCTTCTTCTGATGATTCCCATTCTTTCTGAACAAGTTTTTCGCGAATCAATTTCCTTATTGCCTCAGAACGATTTGCAGAACCCATTTCAGCAATCAAACGGTCAAAATCTGCAAGCAATTCCTGAGTCATAGATACCCCAAATCGTGCTGCTCTCTTTTTCTTAGGTGTTACTTTTTTAAAATTCATAACATCATATTATATCCAGGAATTAGCACTTGTCAAGAGATTTTTAACCTGAGTCTTCTTCAATTTTCCCCTTCTTTAGTTTTTCCCAAAACTCTAACGCTATTGGTGAGGCATCTGGAGTAGGGACTTCAGTCCCGTAAAAAAATTCACGAGGCTAAAGCCTCTATTCCAATCTATTATGAAGGTGGAGTAGAACCTTAGTCCTGTGAAGAATTTTAAAATGCCAAAATACCTAAAATTTGTCCTGATGTATAAGATGTCTTGAATATTAATTCTAATTTTATATAATATAAATATATGCTCGGATTGGTTCTTGGTGGTGGTGCAGCAAAAGGATATGCACATATTGGTGTGATAAAATATCTTGAAGAATTGAATATCAAGCCTGATATTATTGTTGGTGCAAGTATGGGTTCGCTCATTGGTGGTTTTTGCGCAAAAGGTTACAGTGCCAATGAGATGGCAAGGATTGCGTTAAAAATAGATAAAAAAAAGAAGAAGGAACTATTTAATATCCGCCTCGCAAAGAGTGGATTTATTGATGGTAAGAACATAGTCAAATTTTTGAAACCATATCTCGGTGAAACCACGATTGAAGCATTGCCTATAAAATATGCTGCGGTTGCCACAGACATTGAAGAGAATACCGAAATTGTTATTGACCATGGTGACCTTATCCAGGCAATAAGGGCATCCATATCAATACCAGTTGTATTCTTTCCCCATAATTATCAAGGCAGAATATTGATTGATGGCGGATTTATCAATCCTGTGCCAGTTGATATTGCAAAAATTTTAGGTGCAAACAAGATAATCGCAGTAAATGTCCTGCCCAGATTTGAATATGCACAGTTTCCAATCTCCTCAAAACAGGAATCTGGTAAGAAATATAATATAAAACAGGTATTTATCAAAACCTTTGACCTGATAAGTTCACGATTAATCTATTACGGACTTGAAAAACTAAATGATGGAGTATGGATAGATATTGATACCCAGGGCATAGGTTTGAGTCAGTTTGAAAAGGCTAAAGAGGCAATTGAGCGAGGTTATACCCAGGCAAAAAAATATAAAGTGTCCCTGCAAAAACTCCTGAAATATCATAGGGTTCCCGCCCCCACTTCGTAAGTGGAGATAGGTATCACTCTATCTTAACCACCTTCTCCACCTGTTTGATACCTTCGCTTTCCAGTCTCACAAAATAAACACCAGCAGGCAATTTGCGACCAAGGTCATCGTCACCGTACCACAAAATATGATTAAATTGGTAATTGGTTAAATGGTTAAATTGTTTTACCAACCTGCCTGTTGCATCGTAGATTTGTAGTGTAGGAGCTTGTCCCCGTGAATCACGGCCATAAAGGGCTACACTACCCAGAATTTGGGATT
>JBBINQ010000076.1:0-9065 GCA_037443805.1 Caldifarciminota bacterium
ATTGGTTCTTTTGGTTTTTCCATAAGATAATTATACATATTTTTTGAGGCGACGCTAGGGGGTAGTTATTGTAAGGGGTTGCCGTTGAGCAATTTCGGATAGATTATAGTTAACTAATCGTATAGGAATTTGAAAAATTCCTATACGAAAATAATGAAATCTTTCATTATAGAAAAAAGAGAGCACAAGATATTCAGGACAAATGGTATGCAATTGGGTATTGGCGATACCATAGGGATTGTTATACAGCGGGGGTTTTCAGGGGGTATCCCCCTGAATATCTTGAATAGAATAAGGATAACTTTGCGCCTTCCTAAAGAAGTTATTTATCAAAAAAACTCCTTCTATTTTGATGACAAAAATATTATCGGTAAAACCGAAGAGGATATGCTATATTTTGAGGTATTCAATATTACACCTGGTATCCATAGATTTGAATATACAATCCAGGCGATGCCCTGGGCAGAGTCAAAACTTGTCTTTATTGGAATGTCCGCCTGTGCCTGGTTTGATACACTATATCTTGAGACCCCGGAGATTGTGCACCCCCTCTATTTAGAGGCGGATTTATTCTATGAAGGGGCAACTATCCTGGGACGGGTTTTTGATAAAGATAATAAAGGGGTTGAAGGGGTTAACCTATATCTTGAAGATGGAACAAAGGTAAGGACTGATAAAGATGGCAGGTATTCATTCAGATGGGTGAGACCAGGAAGGCATATCCTCTGTCTTAAGGATTATCATCGGGTTTTGGACCTTTCTCCAGGCTCAATCTATCTATTAGACCTTGAGATTGAGCCGAAGAGGATAGGACCAAAAAGGGAGTATCTCTTTTTGGGTCTTGGTGAAGTGGGGATAAGTGGGATAAAAGATGGGATAAAACTTGAGGAACTTCCGATTGATAAAAGATTGACCTTATATTTTGTGGGTGAGATTGGGGGTGGTCTAATAATTGAGGCAATGATAAATACTATGGGTAAGGACTTCTCTGAACTTGAGTATCTGATTCAGCCTGACCAGAAGTATAAGGTCTTTGCAGACCGTTCCTCTTTTCAGCAAGGGATGCCGGGCAAATTTTATATTATGATAAAAAGGGGAGACGAATATTTCAACACAGGTATGATTACATTTGAAGATGGGCTCGTTGGTGGTGCAAAGGGGATGCTCGGCACCGAGGCAAAGAAGTCCATTGGACCATTGCGCCTCACTCTTCAGGCTGGAATCCCCAATACCTCAGTGCAAAAAGAGGAATTCAGGGTCTTATCTGAAGGTCCTTATCAACTTGGATTTTATCCGGTGCTTATCAATACAGAAAGGGTATATCTTGAGATTAGGGATATTCTTAAAGAAGAGGAGGTCCTCAATAGCCAGCTTTTAATCAGGGATAAGGATTATACAATTGATTACCAGAATGGTAGACTCTGGCTCTGCCGTTATATTGTAGAAGAAATTACGACAAATCCTCGTTTCATTGTGATTGGTTATCAGGCGACTGGGACTTACAGAAATTTAAAAGAATTGAATTACCGGGTGCGTGAGGAGATTCCCTTTTCCAATATGAACCTGGGCCTGGGTATTAAAAGGGCAGGTTCACCAACCATTCCTTTCCATTGTGTGGACATAGACCAAAATTTGGATTTTAATCATCTCAAGGCCGGGCTCTTATATTCCCGGCGTCTTGAAAATGTTGAAAATGGAGATGGCTATAGGATTACTACAGGCTTCTCTTTTTACAACTCACACCTCAACATCGCAAGGAGTTGGCTCGGTAAGGGAATTCAAATCCCTTATTGGGGTAGTGCGCCAATCAATCGCGAAGAAAATTCAATAACCGGAGATCTTGACCTCCATTTTGCTGGGTTTTATCTCTGCCCGAGCATTAAAACATTTAAGGAAGGAGATTCAAGAAGCGGAATTACCAGAGAGACCGAGTTTGGCTGGCGCAATCTTTTATATAACCAGAAGGCATTTTTTAGAATCGGTAATACAAAGACTGATGAGATTTATCTCTGGCACACCAGTTTGGGCTATACAAAAAGAGGGTTTCTATTCTCACCATTCTATCGCTGGTCAGAAACACAGAGATTCTTTGGTGGAATTTTGGAATTGGGAAACCCGGAAAGGATAAAATTTAATCTTGAGGAGGAGTATGGGCTTGATTTGTATCTTAGAAATTCAATAGGTTTTGAAAAATCAGGCCTCAATGGTCGTCTCTTTTTTAGACCAAAGATAACCTACGAAAGAAGGATGATTGATGGCCATGATTATCTCTCTCTTCTTTCTGATGGAGGTCTTATCTTGGAGCCCATCTCCATAAGCACAAGTCTTGATTATAGAAAATATTTGAGGATTGATGAAGAGGCAAGGTTTGCTACATACCGATTGGTCTTGTGGCCATTGAATGACCTCTCTCTCTTCTCCCAGACAAATCTATTAAATGAGGAGATCAAAATATTTGAATCTGGCTTTGCCTACCGTCCCTTATGGCTCAATAAAATTGCCATTTTAGGAATGGGGAAGTATCAGGATAAAAAGGCCCTCGGTGCTATAGATTTGGGTCTAATGCCCTTTAAGAATTTAAATATTACACTTGGCAATGGTCTGGGAAGGGGTTTGCGCTACCACCAGGCAAAAATTGAGGCAAGATTAAATTTCGGTTTTGGTCTTGGCCTTGATGCGGGATTGATGAATCAAAAGAATCTTTTCGGTGCCAATCTCTTTTATGAATTATCTCCATTGCGTGTAACAATCGGCTATAATTATCTCCATTATGAAGAGATGAAGCAGGGATTTTATGCACGGATAACAACCAGCCCGATGAAACATTGGGCATTCGGTCTTGAGGATAATGCCTTAGAAATCCTAAATAGATTTATTATTGAGACACCATCAGTTGTAACGATTGGCGAGAAGTTCAAGGTAAAGGTCACGGCAGTAGATAAAGAAGGAAAGGTGTTAAAGGATTTTATTGGGGCTGTTGAATTGAGCACAAAGGCAGTTAAGCGACGCCTCACATTCAAACCTGAATATAAGGGTCAAGCAGTTTTTCTTTTGACATTATCTGACTCAAAGGAATTGGGTTCAAATTATATCTTGATTAAAGACCGGAAGGATAGAATCAGTCAGGCATTCTTCTATGTGAGAAGGACCGATGAGGTTATTTCCTATCCCGAGATCTTACCCTATGTGCCTGTCTTAGAAATTGAGGAGTATTTCTCCAATTTTATAGTTGATGTGCCTGAATATGCAATCGCTAAAGAACCATTTACTGTTGAAATCACGGCGATGAGTAATAAAAACAGGCCCTTTGAATCATTTACCGGTGCTGTTGAAGTCCTCACCTCAAATCGCGAAAAGGTAACACCGGATAAATTTTATTTCACTCCTGAAAATAAAGGTAGATTAAAGGTCACATTGACCTATCCCAATGCTGAAACGATAAGACTTTTGATAAGACCATCTGGTGAACCATTAAAGGTGAGCATCAGTGAACCGATTGTTTTTAGAGAAAAGGGCGCACCACCACCAAAACCGAAACCACCAGAAGTAAAAAAACCCGAGGTGAAGAAGCCGAGCCCAGAGGAGATTGATGCATTATTAAAACAAGGGATAAAATACTTTACTAAAGGGCAGTATGAGGATGCCGAGAAGATCTGGAAAAGGATTTTGGCGCTTGACCCGGGTAATGCCAAGGCGAAAAAATATCTGAAAGAGACGCAATTGAGATTGAAAAAATCAAAAGGCTAATTATGACTGAACAAGAAGTCAAAAATATCTTCAAAGGACTAAAAATTGCCCTTGTTCTTATTATGGGAATTATCTTTTTTGCCATCTTCATTACAATAAAAACCGCTCTTCCTTTAACAAAAGAGGGCAAATTGAAAACCCCGGAAAAAGAGGCCAAAGAAAGGGCGGAAATGATTAGCCAGGTTTTATCCCAGGTTTGTGTTTCACCTGTTCTGGAAGAAGACGCCTTAACATTGACTGAAATTGTTGCCGGTGTAAAAGAGAAGACAAAGGAACTTATCTTTGTTTCGGTTCTCAAACCAAATGGAGAGGTTGTAGCACATACTGACCTTGATAAGATTGGCGAGATTGAAGAAATCACCCAAGGGCAGAGCACCCAAGAGAGTTTGTTCATCTATACCACACCAATAAACTTGCAGGAAAAGACAATCGCCTTTTTGAAACTTGGCTTGGATATGCACCATTCTCTTAACCAAGCCACAATCTCTAAACCCCCAGAATTTTCAAGATGGATTTTAATCCTCTCTTGCCTCTTCCTCGGCGTATTCGTGATTATCATTTCCTTGACCTCTAATGCGCAAAGCGCGATTAAAAAACACCTTGCTAAAATAATTGAACAGAAGGATGCGGAGTTAAGATATTTGCAGACTGAAAAAAGGAGACTGAATGATTTGCTCAAAGGTAGTCTGATTGAAAAAGAACCAATTTTAAAGACTGAGCCGGTTAATGAGGTCCCTCAACCAGAGATAAGTAAAAAAGAAGAACTTGTGCCAGCGATGGATGATTTAAGCATTGAGGCATCTATTGATAAGTTGGATAAAGAAAAGAATTTTTCTGAAAAAGAATTGGAAATAATAAAAGAGATTGAGGAGTTACTTGAAAAACCATCTGCGATAATGAAAGAAGAGAAGCCGCTGGAATTGCAACCGGTTGATATTGGCAAAATTCCACTTGATGATACAGATTTGAAAGAAGAAATTGAGAAAGAACCAATCAAAACATCAACGCCCATCACTATTAGCCAGGGTGAGATTGCCACAATAAAATTTACCCTTTCAGAACAAGCACCAATTCTGGTAACCATTGAGGGTCCTAATGGTTGCATTGTCAGGATTTTTAATTATAAAGGGGAAAAGGGTGAGAATACCCTCACCTGGGATGGCAAAGATCTCTTTGGGCAATTTTGTATTGCTGGTGAATATAGGGTGCTAATAAAAGAGAAGAGACTCGGTGATGTTAAAACTATCGCCGAGCCAATCAAAATCATATTGACCGATAGAAAATAGGAAGCGATAAAGAAGGTCAAGAGGTTTAGCCCTTGACAAATAAAAATTATTGATTATGATTAAAAGGGGGTAGTTATGAGGAGCCTTTTTATTATCTTTGCACTGCCGCTTTTTCTTTTTAGCGGCGATTATTACGGCGGTGATGGAATTGTTGAGATAAAGCGTGGTGAATGGGTTTCTGGCAACAAAATAAATCTGAATCTCAACGATTCACTCTACTTTACGGTCTCAAACATCGGCGGTCTTGGGACACCACAGGTCTTTGGTGCAGTGCCAGAGCCAATGGATGGCAATGCCCCGGGGTTATGGGCAGTCATCTTCACAAATCCAACGGAAAATTCAATTACTATCACCCAGGTAGACATTATTCAACCAAATTTACATCCCTTATTTGGTGGTGTCAGCGGTATAAAACCAACTACTGGTTGGAGTATGCCAGCTCAAAATAATGTAAGATGGACAGGGAGTATCATCGTGCCACCACATTCTGGTTTTGATTTTATCAGTTTTATTACCGGGACCGGCAACTCATATTTAAACGACTCAATAGTCTTGCGGGTAACCACAAATTCCGGAACATATACGAATAACTCGTTCACAACATCATCAGACAATCTCCTGCCCTGTGCAAATATCAGTTTTATAGCCAATGGCACAACTTTCTACATTAGCGGTCGTTATTCTAACGAAAATAATCAATATCTTTTGAAGTTATTTGAATCTTCAAATTCAGCACCGATTGACAGTGGCACAAATCTTTTAGTCACAATTCCGCCATTTTTTAAGAATGTCACAACCGGGGTCAATCCTGATTTTCTAAATCCTCAAATCACCTATGATTCAACAATGGGCTGGACAATTACGACATCCTTATTAAGGCAACTCCAGAATGATAGTGCAATCTTCAACTTTTCAGCAGTCTCGCCTACGGTTGGAGGTTATAGCCTATATCCTTTTGATGTGAATTTTGGTCAGGCAAGGGCACAGGGTATAGTTCAAGTTCTTCCACCACCAGCAACCGGGGATAGCGGACAGATTGATACTATTTCGCTATTTGTTATATGCCCTGACCCAATGGATAAAAATACCTGGGGAATCTGGGGTGGGGTTCTGGTGAATCCAACATCGAATACGATTCTGGTGAATCAATTTAATATTCAGGCACAGGCAGGAAATATTTTTAATGGCGTGCAAGGAGTAAAACCTGCAGCAGGCTGGTTAAAGGTAAACCAAAACCTCATCAGGTGGAGCGGCAATATTATTCTGGGACCTTATAGTGCCACAGAATTTATTTGCAAAATCAAGGGGAATAGGAAGAATGCCACGAATATCCTTATCACCTTCACTGCCTCTACAAACCAGGGCAATTACACTGCTACGGATTCAACAACCGAGAGAAACGCCGCGATTCCCTATGCCAATCTCTACTATCTCTCTGGTGGTGCACCAGCAGGATATTTACCTGGAATTTCATCTGGTGACAATGTAACTTTTACCGTTCGGGTTGCTGAGACTGGTAATTTTAACCTTGCATCAGGAACAACACTTGAGATCCATATTCCCCCTAAGTGGTCAAATGTCTCTGCCCTTCCTAATCAGTCAGGATTCACCCCACCAACTATAATCGGTGATTCAACGACCGGTTGGACAATCACAACAACGACCAATGTCGTCCTTAAGAAATCTTTTCGGGACTTTCAATTTTCTGCCCGTGCACCGAGTGTAGCTGTTAATGCCCATTACCTCTTCCCCACCTATTTAATCAATACTACAACTAATCCCAACATAAGTTCAGTTTGTGAGGCTGTAGTGGGTGTCCAGAATCCATCAAATGGAATTATCGTTGACCACACCTCACCAGTATTTCTTGAACCGAATTATTCAATCTCGGGTATTGATATTAATCTTGTTTCTCGTGCTTCAACACCAGAACTCGGATTTTTATCAATCTATAACTTCAATAATTCTCAATTCGAAAATCTCAGTCTGGGGATGATTGATACAGTCGAGACATCCTTTTTCGGTTCAATTACATCTAATATATATAAATATCTTAATTCCTCAAATCAGATCCTCGTCCGGAATGTCACAACCGATAGTAAGACCCATAGCATTGGTGAAGATTTTCTCTATTACCGAATTTCAAGTTTCTATGTCGCGGGTATTGACCTTGCCCCTTCAGTGGTGAATCGTGGCCAGGATTCAGTCGTGATGATGAAATTGAATTTCATAAGTGGATTGGGCAGTTATGGCATTGATACCTTAAGAATATATCTTTCAGGAACTGGTGTTGATGGCGATATCTCAGCAGTAAAACTTTTTGACGACTTAGATTATGATGGATTTTTGGATCCGGGTGAACCACAGGTTGGTTTAACCCAGGTGTTCAATCTTGGCATTGCCACCTTTGCTGGCACTCCGCTCTTTACATTCAGCGATGTTCTGCCCAAGTCAATCCTTATTGTCTACACAATTGATGCCCTTGCCGGACTCGGGGATTATGTGGGTGTAGACATAATGAGTGCAAACGACATTCTCACCAGCACCCATTTACCAGTCCCAGGAATTTATCCGATTTCATCAACCCAGGCGCTCATTACCCAGGGTGCGCCAGTGATTCATTGGGCTTATGCAGAGCCCGAGAGCATTGCTCCAGATAGTATGGAGATAACCACAGTACTTGCCAAGGTGACTGACCCACAGGGTCCTGGTGATATTCAAAGAGTAAAGATAGATTGCCAGCCAATTGGCGGAGATACCGTAGTTTTGATGTATGATGATGGCACACACGGTGATTCCCTACCCCTTGATAGTATCTTTACCCGTGATTCCATTATAGTAGATTCTGGGGTCCTTCCTGGTTCTTATTACCTTGAGGTTGAGGCAATGGACCTGGCTGATACCTGCACCCGAACATTACTCCACCTTTATGTGAAGGATATCTATCCACCCCAATTCAATACCCAGACCATCACAGATACTGCATTTTGTGGTCCTTTTGTTATTAAATCCGAAATCACCGATTTCTCTGGGATATTTACCGATTCACTGTATTATAAAGTGAACCAGGGGTTATTTAATGCTGTGAGCAAGGATAGTATCTCCGGTGGTATATATTATTATACGATCCCTGAGCAGTCAGTCTGGGATACAATCTATTACTATCTTTCCGCAACGGACAACCAGAACAATCGGGGAACTGACCCAGTAAATGCACCAAATAGCCTGTTCAGTTTTGTGATATTACCAACCGCAATTACAGAAATGAAGGCGCAAAAAGAGAAGTTCAATATAAGAATCTATCCCAATCCCACAAGAAATAGAGTAAATATCCAACTCACTGGTTTGACAAATGCAAAAAGAATAATCTTGAAAATCTATGATGTTACCGGAAGGTTGGTTAAAGATTTCCCTCGTTTAACGCTTAATATTGAACGTTCAACTGTTCTTTGGGATGGTTCAGACGATTCGGGTCGTAGGTTGCCTGCTGGTGTTTACTTTATGCGATTAGAAGCAGGTGATTATAAGAAAGTTGAGAAGGCGGTTTTACTGAGATAACGGGTAAAGAAGGGTGAAGAGGTGGATAAGAGCGTAGTGTAGCCCTTTATGGGCGTAATTCTTTATGTCCGTAAAGACGAGACTGAAGTCTCTACTCCAACTTCAACCCACTAACCAATTTCTGCAAAATAAAAAAAGGTAGGGCAAACCTTCAGCCTTGCAGATAAACTAAAGGGAATGTAGCGTCCAGTTTTTAACTGGACGAGAAAAGAGAGTAGGGACAGGGCTTGTCCCTGTCCGAAAGCAAAAGGTGAATTTCTGGAAAGTGTAAAGGCGGAGATTGATCTGCCAAAATGTAACATTTTTCTGGCAGGCAGAAAGATGTTACACTCTGCAGACGATACGGGCTTCGTAACCGTTAAACGATTAACGATCTTTTCAGGGGTATCCCCCTGAATATCTTGTCGTATAGGAATTTGAAAAATTCCTATACGAACAAACGCCTTTGGCGTTTGTGATAATGAAAATTTCATT
>JBBINQ010000077.1:0-8758 GCA_037443805.1 Caldifarciminota bacterium
CCTGCATAACTTGAGCCCATGCCCGTTGGCCGTGCACCAGCAGGTATAGAAAGAAATACTACACCTGGCCTTTCAATCTGTGTAAATGACAGAGCTTGGACTAAAAAGATTACTGAAAATAGGGTAGCCATAACTTTTTACTGATTTATGAAAATAAATTTTTTTAGAAGATGCAACCCTTTATTTTTTTCTTACCTTCTTTTAGCAGTTCTTCTTTCTTCTCCTTTATTTCCTGCTCTGCCTTTTGTCTTAATGAATCAAGTATTTTACCACGGTCAAGAAAATCTTTGTATTTATCTGCGAACGCCTGAATCTCTTCAATCGGGAGTTTATCAACTACAGGTTTTAATTCACCCTTCCCAATCTTTGCCTTGAAATCTTTATCCAGCAATATTTCTTTTGCACCAGCAACAAGACTCTTTACTTTAATCTTTCCGGCAAAGACACTGAAAGAACTCTTACCTTCTTTATCCACACTGGTTTTAAAGATTGTGCCCCTGATATATGCCTGCGCTGCATCAGTGCGCACTTCAAATTCATCGCCTTTGTTTAGTTTTGTTACTTTGGTTATTACATCACCGATTGAGGCAAAAATTCGCTGAAAAACACCTTTGTTTGTTTTTTCTTTTTTCTCAATTTTAATACTGGAATTCGGTTCAAGCCGAACCAATGAATAGTTGGCAAATTGAATCTCACATACTGATTCACTGTATGTCGTTATGATATCATCTATATAAAGTGAAGCATTCAACACGCCAGCATATTTTTTCCCGGCACGTTCAACAATCACATTACCTGCAAGATAAGAAATTTTTGCGGGTATATCCGCACTGATTAATGGTATTAATAAAATTCCAGCAATGATACTCATTGGTTCCTCCTTTATTTGGCTTTAATCTCTAATTCTTTATTATAATATTGTGCCTGCAAAAGAATTAATGGCAGACCAAAAATGATTGCATAAATAAGCAGAAAATATGATTCAAAACCGAGCACCATTGATGTTATCACCACTCCAACACTCAGGTAAAATTTTGAAATACTTTCTTTATTTTTTGTTAGACGCACGCTCTGCTCACGGATATAAATTGCATAGCCGAGCAAGAAGATACCAATCAATGACAAAAATGGAACATTGATGCGATACTTATGCCACCAGACAATGGTGATAATACCGAACACAAAAGAAGAATAGAAAAATAATGCAAAAAATCCGCGTAGCACATAGTTGTGTGCTTCAACGGGAAAATAATTTGGTTGGAAGAATAAATTTTTCTGATAATATTCTTTGCAGAGCCAGAGGATTAAAAACATCGTATAAAGATAGGGAAAAAACCAGTTGTGATACGGACTTAAGCAGTTATAAAAGAATAGCCCTGAGTACAAAAGGATAAATATTATCCAGATTAATCTTTTGTAATTAAATGGAACTTTCATAATCAGTAGAAAATCAAGTCAAATAAATATTCACCATCTTTGTCCGGGATAAGAGCCAGATTTTTCTTTGCAATATCTCCCCAATACTGATAACCATTATCCTTTATCATTTTTTTTATTTCATTTGCACTCAAATCCTGTATTTTAAATTTTGTATCACAGGCGACATTACTCAAAAATTGACCGATGGTTATAGAATTCTTTACTGAATTGTCTTTTATTAATCCTTCTGAATAGAGCATTATATTTATATTTTTTTGTTGTTTTATGCGGGAAAAGATATAATCAGCAATTGTTGTATTTAAATCTATTTTTGCATTAAGCAGTCTATTCAATGATTCATTAAAATCATTGAATTTTCGTTGCAGAGTCGTATCTTTCACTATCTTGATATTTTTCAATAAAGTGTCCTGTAATATCCTATCACGAATTATAAAATCTATCTGCATTGCAGGTAATGACAATAATTTTTTATCTACTATCCATAATACATCACTCCGTTCTTTGATGGTTGCAAGTTTTACCTGGTCTGATATGGATAAAGCATCACGGTATTGACTGCATATACCGAATCTTATCCCTTCAATATTTTTTATACCATAGCCAAGGTCAAAGTGGATGGGTAGAAAATTATATCCGTAAACAGGATAATTTGTAACAAGAAAATCCAGTGGAGTATCATTTAGAAGTTTATAAAATCCAAGACGCTGAAAGAGCTGGTTCATAAATGGTGTTTCAAAATTGATATAACCGATTCTTATTGCTCCAGTATCTGCAATACTACAAAGATATGGCTCTGGTTTTTTAATATCCTCAAGTAAAGAAGAAAGATAGATAACTTCAATCTTTGAAGTCTTTACACTTACCCTTTTGGGGCAATGGAGAAAAATAAGGCAGATAAAAATTAAGAACAAATATTTCTTTAAAAAATTTATCATATCCATAATTTATTATAGTGATTACTCAAGCATTGTCAATATCTGAAGCTGGATTATCAAGAAACTCCCGGACATATTCCTTTGCGAGTTCAAGGTTTTTTTCCTCAACGAGAACCTCACCCCAGCCACCTTCCATTAATTTGGGCAGGCCATCAAGCCAGGTCGTTTCAAATCTTCTGACCAGTGCATTGATATTATGGCCTGCAAGCATTTCTTTGATTGTAATCGCACTGAACTCATCCTGGGCAAGAAATACGCGCTTTAACATAAATAATTATAAACACAACAATTCCAAAGTCAAGAGGGGTTAATTTATATCAATCAATCTCTGCCAGATTTTTTTGTAGATAATCTGGCGCGCCAGGGTAAGGCGTACATAGTCCCGGGTTTCAGTATAAGGTATCAATTCAATAAATTCATCCATTTCTGCATTTGAATTCTTTTTAAGCCACCGCCTAACATTTATCGGACCTGCATTATAAGCAGCAAGCGCCAGAGGCAGTGAGTTAAATTCACTTATCATATTGCCAATATAACTTGTCCCGAATTTAATTGATATCTCAGGGTCGTAGAGTGAGTATTCCGAAATACCAAAATTTTTTGCCAGCAATTCACCGGTTCTTGGTATAATCTGCATTAATCCTTTGGCATTTGCCGAACTTGTAGCATTCGGGTCAAACATACTCTCCTGCCATATCATAGCGAGTATCAGCCATATATCACTACTACAGTCCTTTATATTAAAAATATATTTTGCTGGATATATAAGTTTTAGGAATTCTACTGGATAATTTCGTGAATCATTATTATTTTCATACCGTCTTTTTAACTGGAGACAGAATTTTATTGCCCCGTAATCAAAGCCGTATTCAGAACACAATCTACTCAAATATATTAAATCCATAAATGATTTATCTTCAATCAACTCAAGTTCAGCAAGCGCATAATTGTTTTCATCAAGATTGAAATAACGAATCGCCTGGATAATATGAATAGAATCTAAATTGTCAAAACTGACAGCTGTATCTCCGAATTGTCTTAACCAGTTATCAAGGGAGGTAGTATCAACACTAATATCTCCATTACTCTTTACCAGGGTATAATAAGAAAGAGGATAATTGCAGAAAAGATAATCTTTCAGACTATCAACTGGTTCACCCAGCCTTTCTTTTATTCTTATGTGCCAGTAGATAAAGTCAGGGTCTGCATAATTTGAAAAAATTTCCTGTGCCCGGCTCAGCTGACCAATTCTAAACAACTGAAACCCTGCACGGAAACTTGTTGCCTTTTCTTTAACCCGAACAAAATTTTCTATTGCCCCAAGTGTATCACCGATATCCTCCATTAGAAAAGCCTTTCTTTTTAATGCCCTTATTGCATACTTTGAATTTTTATATTTATTTATCAGGGAATCATATATCATTATTGCCGCATTAAAATTTTGTCTATTTTCATAGATCAATCCACGATAATAGTATGCCTCTGAACGATGGCTCTTGCCAAAATAGGTCAATGCTGTGCTATATGCCTGCCGTTCATAATTAATTTTTCCCAGATAATAGTAAACATCTTCATCTTTTGATGCATTTTTAAAAAATTTCAATGCCTGGTCATAATCATTATGGAGGTAAGCAACCTTTCCAAATAATTTGTATTCAGAAGGGGTATTTGGTTTCACAATATCAATACAATATTTTGCACCTGGTGCAGATGGATGATTTTTTATCAAATCAAGGGCAAGGATTCTTAAATTTTTTTTGTCATTTAGTCGTTCATAAATTTTGAGCTGTAGGAATTTCCTTACTACCGGGTCTTTTAATCTCTGCATCTCTTTTTTGATAACGGGCATCTCTGCCGAAGACAATAAAAGGTCAAATAGCAGATTCTGATACTCAGTAGAAAGATATGGGCTTACCGAATCAATCTCAAGAATACTGCTCAAAGCATTGTTCAGGTCATTCAAATTGTAGTAACATTTTGTTAGATATAATAACTGATAATCTTTTAATTTATCAATGTTTGATAGATAGCCAATCGCCTCCTGATACCTCTGGAGATTATACAGGGCGATACCTTTTAAAAGAGAATCTGTGGTTAGATTAAGGACATCTTCCCATCTTTTTTGCTTCAGGTAAACAATGCAGGCAAGTTCTTTGATTGTTTTATTCTGTTCAAAGTCAATGTCTCCACTGATGCTATCAAGATATACTAATGCCCGGTTGTATTCTCGCTGGTCAAGGTAAATTTTTAAAATAATTCTTATTTTTTCAGTTAGATTTTGCTGGGCGCAGACCCTTTTTAAAAGGTTAAAGGCATATAGTGGTTTTTCTTTTGCTGTGTGCTCAGCTTCAGCGATTAAATCAGATTCAGGAATGACTGCTAATGGCACCTCTTTTGTTACTGGACTCGGACAGGAAAGAACTGCCAATATTAGAAAATAGAAACCGCTTGTTTTCCATAAAATTTTAAATATCAAAAATCTCCTGTTGACTGAAAAAGAAATTTATTTCCCTTTGAGGGTCTTCGTCCGGGGCTGAGGCATGGACCACATTCTCGCCAACCGATGTTCCATAAAGATTTCTAATTGTCCCAGGAGCAGCCTTTTTGGGGTCGGTTGCACCTACGACCTCCCGCAATTTTTTGGGTGCATCAGGATATTTTAAACAGGCAACGACCACTGGTCCTGAAGAGATGAAATCCACAAGCCAGTTGTAGAAATCCTTTCCTTTATGAATCTCGTAAAATCTACCACCCTGTTCCTTGTTGAGCCAGAGCATCTTCATTGCTACAATCTTAAAGCCTGCATCCATAATATGCTTTAAGATTTTACCGATTAAATTTCTTTTTACAGCATCAGGTTTTATGATTAATAATGTTTTATCCATAAGTGTAAGTATATAAAAAAAAATAATGATGTCAATTATTTTGGAATGTAGTAGCTATTCTTTAATTGACACCAGAACAATTTTGACTATAATTAGATATTAAATTTGCCGGGGTGGCGGAATTGGGAGACGCACCAGGTTCAGGACCTGGCGCTGGCAACAGCATAGGGGTTCAAATCCCCTCTCCGGCATATGCTGTTATAAAGTTGTTGATGACAAAAAGTAATAAGAAATGGGAATATTAAAAAAAATAGTAATGGCAGGGCTGATAATCTATGCCCTATTTTATTTTATTCAATCTTATGTAGTCATTACATTCCCATATCAAATTTCGTATCCTGAAGGCTTTGTTCTTAACCAATCCTATCTTATTAGTAAAGGTGAATCAATATACAGAGGAATCAATAACTACCCATATCTTGTTAGTAATTATCCACCAGTCTATCCATTTTTATGTGCACTCTTTGTGAAACTATTCGGTCTTTCTTTTGTATATGGTAGGTTGATTACCTTTCTTGTTTCTATTCTTATTTGCTGGCTTATCTTTATCATCTTAAAAAATGAGACCTCACGCGAAATCGCCATAATATCAGCCTTGCTATTTATTGCATCATCGTACATTTATAAAAATAATCCATTTTTCCGCGTAGATATGCTGGGTCTATTATTCAGCCTGGTGGGTATTTATATATTTCTGAAAACAGATAAACTTATTTTTGGTACAATCTTCTTTATTGCTGCCCTATACACGAAACAGACCTTTGTTTCTGCACCAATCGCGGTGGCATTATATCTTTTTTTAACCGACAAAAAAAGGGCGCTCACCTTTGTTGTTCTGATGCTACTATGCTACATTACCATTTTCTTTTTAATAAATTTTTATACCAAGGGAGAATTTTATCGGCATAATTTTTTATACAATATGAACACCTTTATCTTCAAACAGATGGCAAAGCACTACATCTGGTTTTTACAGAATCATGCGATACTGATTCTTTTTTCTGCAATATTTCTGTTTCTTCCAGGCATTCAAAGAAAATATTCTATTTTTGTTATATATTTTATTGCCTCAGCACTGGTCGCTGTATCAGTTGGAAAGATCGGTGCCAATATGAATTACTTCTTTGAAGTCATTGCTGTATCCTGTATCCTTACTGGTCTGGCAATAAAGAGATTAAAAGAGATTATCAAGGACGAGAAAACATTTGAGATTCTCATTAACTCTGTCCTTGTAATACAACTTCTTTTATTCCTGCACATCCCATTTTTTACTGAACCCATTATCACAAAGAACGAGTCAACAAATTCAAAACTATTATCTGAAGTTGTACATAATACTGATAGCAAAATAATTTCTGAAGATGCAGGTCTGCTTTTAATGAACAATAAACCGATTATTTTTATGCCCTTTGAATTTACCCAGCTGGCAAATCAGAAAATTTGGGACCAGACAAGGTTTGTAAATGATTTAAAAAATAGGCAATTCTCTTTAATCATCTTAAGCTTTGATGTCCATTGCCAGGTTGATGAAGAAAGGCTTACGCCAGCAATGGTTGACGCAATAAAAGAAAACTACTATATAAATCAGGTTATTGGCGACTATTTCCTTTATTATCCGATGAATAAATAATAATTATGCAAAAGATTGTTGCTTTTGGTAGATTACTATATCGCTACCGTGGGTTGATTGCGCTGCCATTCTTTGTATTTCTTGTCATATTGGGTAGGCCGGAAATAAAAAACATAATTCCCCATCTTTTAATTTTTTTAGGAATTATTATAAGACTATGGGCGAGCGGCTATATTGGTTCTGTTTCAAGGGGTTATGAAATAAGCGGCGACTACAGAGTTATAAACGGTCCTTATAAAATTTTTCCCCATCCTCTATATCTCGGTAATCTGTTTTTGGTTTTAGGAACGATTGTATTATTCAACCCACCTGTGTGGTATGGGATGACTTTGATAATTATTTTTATAATTGAATATTCTATTATAACTGTTGCCGAGAAAAATCATCTTAAAAAGCTACCGGAAAAGAGGGTGTGCTTTTCTTTCTGTAATCTCAAAGGCGAAATTTCAACAATTATTGTAATGGGAATAATCTATTTTATCTATTATCTGGTTCAGAGATTTTTTTGAAAGACCATATTTATATAACTGTCAGGATTGACTGGTGCAAGGGTATGGAGGGAATCGTATGCTTTAGCAAATTTCAGCCCGGCTCTCTGCCATTTCAGTAATCTCGGTCTGTGAATATATCTTCAGCCTTACTGGTAATTCAATTTTAAATATCAGATTTTTACTTTCTTTTATAAAAAGTTTTTTTATTCAATCTCCTCAATATTTGTACTAACAATTCCATAGGTACTCTAGAATTCTGGTAATTACCAGAATTCCAGAGTTGTTTGTTGACAGAAAGAAAAATTTTAATATAATTGCAATGTGAAAAGAAAACAATTATCCGAAACTGAATATCGTGCATCAAGATTTTGTCGTGTTTTGGGGAATCCCACTGCCTATCAGATTTTGAAGTTCCTCATAAAAGGCAAAAGGTCACCCACTGAACTAACAATGGAAATTGGGCTATCTTTGAAAACAATTTCTGAAACGCTTCGCAACCTCCGTCAGGTGGATTTAGTTCGATATGACACCGTTAGTAATAGCAAAATCTATTTTTTAAAGGATAAATCAATTATAAATGTGCTAAGATTTCTCGAGGACTATGCTGAAAGGATGCGCCTTAAAAAATGGTAACTCTGGTATTCTGGTAATTACCAGAATACCAGAGTAGTAGATTATGGATACAATCACGAAAGATTGGAAACCCAATGAAGGAAAGAGTTTAATAATAGAAGTTGATGGAGTAAATTATGCACGGTTGCCGGTGAAGACGCATGTAATTACATCGGGTGATAATATAAACAAAATTGTTGAAAAGTATGTAGTGCCCCATCTTAAAAAAGATGATATAATTTTTTTAAGTGAAAGGGTGGTGGCGATTACCCAGGGCAGGGCATTTCCCATAAAGGAGATTAAACCATCCTGGCTTGCAAAGTTTTTGGTGAAGTTTGTTCACAAATCACCCTATGGTATTGGTCTGGGCAGTCCCTGGACAATGGAACTGGCACTGCGTGAGGCAGGCATTCCGCGTATACTCTTTGCCGCATTTGTTTCAGCGATTACAAAACCTTTCGGCATAAAAGGGCTATTTTATATTATTGCCGGTAAATCCGTAGCAGCAATTGATGGACCCTGCCATTATACATTACCGCCATATAATGAGTATGCAAAATTGGGACCAAAAAATCCCAATAAGGTAGCGAGGGATTTGAAACATAGATTTGGTTATGATGTTGTTATTATTGATGCCAATGACCTGGGTGTGGCAGTTTTAGGTAAATCAAGCAATAGAATCACTGATGATTTTTGCAAAAAGGTCTTTCGTGATAATCCTTTAGGTCAATCAAACCAGCAGACACCCCTCGCAATCGTAAGAAA
>JBBINQ010000078.1:0-3142 GCA_037443805.1 Caldifarciminota bacterium
ATTCTCCTGATAATTCTAAGGAAATTTTTTCTACGATTTTTCTAACTTTTTCAATATCTCCTATATTATCAATTATCGGCTTTAGATAATTTTCGCTGAAAACTACAAAGCCATTTTTAAGTATAATAAAATATTTGTGAAATGAAATTAACGCCTTCTTATAACCAGTTTTATCCCTAACTCTATCGCTTTTGCTTCTTCTCTCTAATTCTTCAATATTGAAAACAGCATACGGAATGGTTACCAGAGTCTTCTTTCGGCCAGCTGTTCGCGCTTCTTTTCTTTGGCTTATTTTAGCTACTTGAAAATTAATCTCATTAACTTTTGCATCTATTCCCTTAACATCCAGTTCTGCATTACATTCAAGCTGTAAGTTTTTATTCTCTTTTGCACAGACATACTCGAACATATAGCAAAAGTCTAACTGAGTTAGAACTGAAACCCATGTCCTATACATTCTGGCTTTAAATCCTTTCTTAAACCAACCATCATTATCTTTATCAAAATAATATTTCTTAAATTGATTAAGCACTTCTTTGCTTTGTGGGTTAGTATTAAGTGCTTCCCAAAAAACTTCAAACCAATCCTCAAAACTTAAAAATTCTCTTGTTTCCCAGTAATACTTGAAAATTGATGCCAGCGGCAATATTTCTTTAGGTAAATCCTGTTCTACCCATTTAATATCTTTTAATTCTTCTCTATATTTGTCTAATGGAATAGTTTCAAGAAATTCACGATACCTATTCAGATCTTCAATGGGATTTTTCTTCATAATGTTATTTCTCTTTTTATCTTTTGCCATTCTCTTTTATTTGGTAAAGGTAAGTTTTTTAATTGAGTAATACTTAAATGATAAGTTATTTCTCTATAAGTATCTTTCACATATTTTCTTAAATACTCTGAGTTAAGATATTCAACCACCTCTGAATCATTTAAATCATATTCAACCGTAAACAAATCACTTTTTCTTAAAAGATGGTAAACATCTCCCATCCAGGGATAACATTTCCCATCAATTGCAGCAGCAACCTTCCCATTTTCTCGAAACCCTAATCCAACTACAATATGAGGAATAGAAAAATATGTGCGAAGTTTCTTTGCATCTGTTTTTTTAATCCAGTAGCCTGTAAAGTTATCATAGATAATTTTCCCACATTTTAGATTTCTACCATTCAAAAGTGGGAAATAATTATTTTTGTTGGTTCCTTTATAGTTTTCATTTTTTATTATGTAATCATTATTTTTTATTTCCGGGGTCCTTGGAGAAATTCTTATTTCATAAACATCTTCTAACTTATAAGAACAATTACTCTCTAAGGTGCTGGTCCAATCTGTTTCAAACTTAATCACTTCACCTTGCCAGTTAGAGTCCATTTTTATTGTCCTAATTTTGTTGTCTCTATATTCTAAAAATTCTAATCTATGAACAAACCTATCAGATCTAATAAAATTTAACACAACTGATGAAACATCTGCCTCTGGTTTAAATATATCTGGTCCCATATAGATTATTGCGGTTCCTCCATTTTGAGATAAAAAAGTTCTCAGTTTTTTAAATTCATCGAGAATCATAAATGTTGCAGGAATAATAAAAATTAGTTGTCCTTCAGGCTTAAGCAATTTAATGGATTTCTCTATAAAGGCACCGTAAACATTGTATTTTCCATACCAGGTTTCATAAAGACTTTTATATCTTTCTTTAGTAGAACTGTCCACTTTGATTGTATAATGATCAGAAAGACTTGGAATGCCATAAGGTGGATTTCCTATTATTAAATCAAAAAAGAATGATGATTGCCATAAAAGATAATCAGCATTGATTATCTCAATATCATTTCCAATATTTACAGTGGCTAAATAATTGACAATGTCTCGATTAATTTCTACACCAAAGAGTTTTGCTTTTTTGAAAACAGCGGGCAAATTCTTTTTTATTCCGATTAGAAACTGTGCCAAACCACAGGCAGGTTCTAATATGGTAATACCCTTCTTATCAAAAAATTTAGCCACATCAATAAGGTTAACCATAAAATCAACGACCCATTCGGGAGTGAAAAACATTCCATAATCTTTCTTGATACCTTTTAGATTGTTATTCACTATGCATTGATGGACTTTGTAGTCCACCAATGCTTCTTCTCTCACCAGTAATGGCTTGTGTCTTTTTTGCCGATATTTTATCTTTTTCATATGCTTATGACTCTTTTAAGGTGACCGATGGCGTATAATTTGTCCATACCCGAACAGGTTCGTTTATAGTCCATAGTTGGAATGATAAACGAACTATTACATTTATCTCCCTTCTGCTTGGAGTGCCAGATTCTATTCTGTATTGAATCTCTTTTATCCATTACCACTCCTGAGCTTATCTCAATTCTTATACCTTTCTTAATTTGCTCTGCTTTAACCACAATTTTATTATATATAACATAAAAAAATAATCAAGGGGAATAAAAGGGAAGGCAATTGAAGACAATTTAAACATATAGAGGCAAAAAGGCTCAAGAAGGCTAAAAAAGGCTAAATATGGCTAAAGGGCGGAAAAAAGGATACGAAGATACGAGGATGGGTAGGTAGTAAATAAACAGAAAAATTAAAGAAACTAAAAAGACTAAACAGACCAAATAGACCAGATAAACCAAATAGGCTAAAAAGGGCTAAGGGGCGAAGAAGGAAAAATAAATAATTCCTCGGGTTCAAGCACTCCCCTTGCTTCAACCGCATCAATCAGATATTGTGCTTCTTTTTTTAATGCGGGATAATCAGACCCTAAATATTTTTTAACAAGTTCCGCAAGTTCTTTTTTAAATTCAGGTGTCTTTGCCGAAGTTTCAAGTTTTTCATAGGTCTTTCTGATGGTTTTTATAATTATTGCCTTATGCTCGTCATTCTTTACCCTTTTTAATTCCCATTTTAATGTATCAATCGCCTTCTTACCTAAATCCGCAATGCCACTGATTGCTGCAACCTTCACAATGTATGATGTATCATATAATTGATGGACCAATATCGGTAGCCCGAGCGTATCTTTGATATTCTGCAATGCCTCAGCAATGCGCAATCTCATCCGTTCATTCTTGTGGTCTTTGTAATCGTTAAAGACTGAAATTGCAAGCGTATCCTTCAATTTCCCCAAGGTATA
>JBBINQ010000078.1:3242-8531 GCA_037443805.1 Caldifarciminota bacterium
GCCTTAGCAATATCTGCCCTTACTTCCCAGAGTGAGCCATAATAAAATAATTTTGCCATCTTTGCAGAATCACTCTGCATTGTATCAAGTTCTGGAAATGTTGTAATCGTATCTTCCCAGGGCTCTTTTTTCGGCTCTACTGCCTCTAAATCCATTCCCAAGGCATAGGTTCCTGATGTCCAGATATGATTATTCTTTCCCTTGTCTTTTTCTGCATAACGGTCATCACCCTGCAGGTCAATAAAGAGTCCAATACCACCAGTGCCCCTTGACCAGTTTGCACCCCCCTGGCTCATCCCTTCCCTTGAACCGTAATCATCATTTCCCCTTGTATCAACAAAGATTCCTACAGAGTTTGTCAGACCAATGCCCTGGCCACCAGATGCATAATAGACATCATCACCATCTTTATCAAGTAGCCAGCCCACTGCCACATCATGTCCTTCTCCCTGAGAAGGACCAAACCTTGAGAAATAATGGTCATCGCCTTCTAAGTCAATCAAACCACCAACAGAAAGATGAATTCCTGCACCCTGTGAATATTGTGCTGCAGAATACAAATCATTGCCCTGCTCATCAAGGAGCATACCGAGCGCAAACCAGTAAGAGGTTGCCTGTCCATATACTTCAGAGATATATTTATCATTTCCGTTACAGTCATACAAAAATCCAATTCCACCTGATGCTACATCACGCCAGCCAAATCCAAAACCCTGGGCAAATGAACGATACTGGTCAGGGTCCAATGGCATATGAAGATATTTACCACCCGCATAATACAGGTCATCGCCATCTCTATCATAGAGCAACCCATATGCCCAAACACCACCCATCCCCTGTGCCCAGGCAAATGTATGATACACATCATCATCTTCATAATCAAGTAGAATCCCTGTGCCAAAATTGCCCGCACCCTGGACAAAGTATCCACCACGATAATTATCAAATCCCTTTTCATCAATTAATATTCCGATGCCAAAGAGCCCTGCACCCTGGCTGATATGGAAGCCAGTATATGTATCATTTCCTGATATGTCCCAGAGCAGACCCACACCAAATAGCCCTGCTCCCTGATTTACAAGTTTTTCATAATTTCTATAAACATCATCACCCGCAAGGTCAAGCAAAAGACCCACTGGTGTATTGAGCATACCGATTGCAGAACCACACCTGCCAGAATATGTATCATTACCACCGAGGTCAATGATAATGGCAAAATCTTCTGTGTATACATTATCGCCAGGACCACCAATCACGCATTTGAATCCACCGGGCAATTCAAAAAGGTCATAGACAATTCCCTGGACACCGGGGACTTCTTTAAAAGGAAGATTTTCCTGTTTTGCAAGTTCTTTAGTTAATACAAGAATCTGCTCAACACCATTGGCAAATATTTTACCTGCAGTATACAATTCAACTAAGTCTATCTTCTTTGCCAGTTGTAGTAATTGGATAGTCTCAAGGGTCATTCCTGTATCACGCTCAATACCAAATTCTTTATGCAATGCACCTGCATAACCGCGCATCAGTGAATCTGCCTCATCTGCCCAGAGTGAAGGCGCAGTGTAGATTAAACTATCAATCTGTTCTGGTGTCAAGTTCTTAAATGCAAGGTCAAGATGCTTTTTTGTCAGAAAGAAGACTTCGGTTATTAATGGCTTCAATTCCTTTGACTTTAACTTTTCAGAACCACATTTTTTCTGGGTTATTTCATTAGCACAAAATTCTATATAATCAGATATTCTGCTAAAAGCATTTATTCTTTTACCTGAATATAGCACATAATCAGGAACCAGCATGGGATGGTTCATCAGTTCAATGACCGGCTTTATACGGAAACTATCCTGTATCCAGTGTTTATCATATTCTAAATCCATCTTTGAAAGGTTTAAGAGTTTTAAACCCTCGTAGATATATTTCTGCTCAACCTTCCACAATGTATCAGGTTGTTGCCAGGCAAGGATTGAAAAGAATATAATCTGTATCGTAAGACCTCGCTATGCGGTTTTATTTAAATGTTGCTATCCAATCACCAATAAAATGGGTAATGATGATGACCACAATGGCAATCAATAGATGTTCGCCAGCAACGCGCCAGGGATTTGTTTTCTGTTCCTTGCCCATTGCAAAACTGAAGAGTGTTATTAATAATAATCCCCACAAGACACTGATGATAATTGCAACGGATAACGAGAATAACAATACCGGTATCAAAAATGTCAGGGCAAAGAAGAATTTGGCAAAAAAGGTCATCAAGGTTGATTCCCAGATCTCCTTTGTAGTATGTTTATTTTCAGACTCCTCAGAAATATGGATACCAAGGGCATCAGAAAATGCATCAGCAATTGCGATGGTCAGAATACCACCGATGACAACAATTCGGGAGTGGGTTCCTGAATGGAGACCAACCATCAGCCCGAGCGTGGTAATAATCCCGGATGTTGACCCAAAACTAAAACCCGTCTTTAAAGAATGTTTAAGCATATGTCTATAATATTCAGCAAAACAAGGTTGTCAAGACTGGAAGCAAAATACGCAGGATTGCTGCGCTTGCAGAATCATCAAATTTAAAATGCCTAAAAGTAGCGTCCGACTTCAGTCGGACGATGAGATTCGTCCATCTGTTTTTACCCTTGACCATGCCATATAACCATACTGGCTGCCATGCCCTACAACCAATAACCATCCATTTAGTCGTTTATCGTTTGATTAAGTAAATACTTATAAGATTTCTTCCACCTTCTTTATTTAAATTACTCCTTTAACTCTGATGTGCAATTTGGACAGCGCACCGCCTTAATTGGAATTGCTGTAAAACAGAATGGGCACTCTTTGGTTGTTGGTGGAGGTGGAGCAGATGGTTTTGGTGCGGTCCAGCGATTCACCTGTCTGATCATAAGAAAAAGTGCAAAGGCAACAATAATAAAATTGATAATCGTATTAATAAACAGACCGTAATTGAGCGTAGGGATACCAGCCTTTTTTGCCTCTGCAATACTTGCAATAGGCTGACCCGAAAGATTTATGAAAAGATTAGAGAAATCCACTTTATTCAACAGCAAACCAATGGGTGGCATAATAATATCGTTGACGAGTGAATTAACAATGGCGCCGAATGCACCACCCATTATAAAGCCCACGGCAAGGTCAATTACATTGCCGCGCATGGCAAATTTTTTGAATTCAGAAAACATAAAACCTCCTTATATATTCAAAATACCTAAATACCTAAACGCCTAAATTCCTAAAATAAGGATTAATTGTAAGGCTAATTAGAGACATCTTATGTTTTTTGCCATTTTCGCATTAACATAAGTATTTCTATTACTACAAAAAGGGGAGGCATATGCCTCCCCTTTTTAATACACCATTCGTTTTTTACTTCACAATCACAAATTCGACCCTGCGGTTCTTTGCCATATTCTCAGGGGTAGTATTAGGAACGACCGGTTTACTTTCACCATATCCCTGTGGAATCAATCGCTCTGCATCAAGATTATGTTTTGTCACAAGATAATCCTTTACTGCTCCTGCCCTATCCTGAGAGAGTTTTAGATTATATTTATCAGAGCCCCTGCTATCAGTATGACCCTGAATTTCAATCTTTGTCGTCGCATTACCCGAAAAGATCTTTGCAATCGTTTTTGCAGCATCATCAAGGACTGGGTAAGATTCTGGTTTGATCTCTGATTTTGCGGTTTCAAAATAGACTTCAGGTAACACAATCTTGAATTCTTTCTTTACCAGTGGAACTTCAATTTCAAGTTTTGTGCCCGCTTCTAATTTCACAGTTCTTTCATAAGGCAGATAATTTTCATCGGATGCAACCGCTTTAATCGTATAAGTCCCTGCCTTGAGTGAACGGGTGATGCTTGAAGTAATCTCTTCAATCTGGTCACCAATTGTGACCTTTGCCACCATTGGTTGTTTTGTGCCAAGGTCAATTACATTAATTACAAGTTCTCCTTCAGTTGGAATTGGTTTCAGTCTCAAATTAAGAGGAATCTTTTCTCCGGGGCTAACGAGCATTTCCAGACTTTCGTCATAAAAACCATCAAGTGATGCAACAATCTTGTAATTGCCTTCCTCTATGGCGGTAAATTCAAACTGCCCCTGGGTATTAGAACTCGTAGCCTTAATAAGCGCACCTTCGCGGTAGATTGAAATATTTGCAGAGAGTGGTTCATCGGTCTTGTCATTCACAACAGTTCCAGCAATGATTGCGGGTTTTGGTCCTTCAGGTTTGAAATCAACACAATACGAGAAACCAAGAATACCTGCCCATGCTGGTGCTACACCCCAGCCCGTTGTGATATTGGTGCTATCAGTAAGGGCAGTAGGGAATGCGCGGTCATTCAAACCTTCCCATGCCCGCACATCAAATGCCAGATTTATAGAGAATCTGCCGGGTCTGAAACTGATTCCTGGTGTATAATACACTTCATTAGCACCAAATATCTGGTCATCGTCAATAAAAGTAAAGAACTGGTCTTCGCCGCTATAATCAATGCCACCGACCTCTATAAATGGCACAATCTTACCCAAATTGAAGCTCAATGCAGCACGATAGATAGTGTAGTTGTTGCGCCAACCCATTTCATCATCATTTTTGTTTCTATCAATATAACCACCATTAAGGTCAAGCGTCATCAATTTGGAACTGAAACTTATTCCAGTGAGAACTCCATAGTCTATTGCGCCACTGGAGAAGTAGCGGAATACCCCACCATCATTACCATAGGCATCGCCAAAGATAGGATAGTTCCTCTGCGTAAGTGTGGTGCTACGGTCTGACCCTGTAGGCAGAGAAAGAACAGGTCCGATTGACCAGCCGAATTTTTCACTTCCCAGGCTGAGTTTTAACCCGACTTTTGTATCACCCCAACCCATACTTGCCCTGTTATACTCGCTATCAGTATAGTTTACACCATCGCCATGGAATGATGTCGCAATGTTGAAGGCAAGGTTATCAGTAATCGCATAGCCCAAACCAAAGAACATATCACCACCACCATGGGTTGCTTCACCAGTAGAATCTCCAACAATTGCAACATCCCTTGTTTCAGAAAAACCGCGTGCAAACCAGCCAATATGGAAGTGTCCAGCCCCACCATTATAGGCAGACTCAGTGCGGAACAGACCATAGACACCCTGGTTATTGGAATAAGCACTACACAATGCAAGTATTACAGGTAGTGCAATAAGGATACGAACCATACAACCTCCTATCTTTTTCTTAGTCACTATATTATATATGAAATTTAAATAAAGTCAATAGGCAATAAAAAT
>JBBINQ010000079.1:0-8179 GCA_037443805.1 Caldifarciminota bacterium
CAAGAGGGCTATTATTTATAAAGGGGTGAAGAGGGGTAGTGCCCGATAAATCGGGCAACTACAGTTTAATGTAGGGGTGATCTCAATTTCGGCAAAGGCAGTGGTTGACTTTTAAAAAAATTTTATTATAATTTTCTATGCGGATGTTAATCTTGAGTTGTAAGAGTGCATTGCACAAGGAAATTGGCGACCTCAGACCATTTGAAGAGGCAATAAATAGATACATAAAAAAATATCATCGTCATCAAATTAAATCGCTCTATTTTGATGAACAAAATAAATTCAAAGTGAAACCTGCAAGAAAGAATCCTAAGGCAATAAGAGAATTTATTAACCAATTGGAGAGGAAGTGGGGAGAGATTGATACGGTTTTAATCATCGGCGGTGATAGGGTAGTTCCATTTTATCGCCTTCCCAATCCCTGCGATGATGATGATAATAATGTTCTATCTGATAATCCCTATGCCTCAAGGGACGATGATTTTTTAATTCCAGAAAGAATATGCGCAAGAATCCCGGATAATCGCAAAATAGATTTTATTATAAAACAACTGACCAGGTCATTTAAACAATATAGTAAATCTTTTGGAATGAGCGCCTTTGTGTGGAAGGAGGCTTCAAAAAATGTATACCAACAGATCGGTGATGTAAAGAATTTAAAGATTTCTCCACCAACAACATCGGCAAATTTTAACTCAGAATGGCTCAAAGAAAAAGATTACCTATATTTTAACCTTCATGGAAGTGCGGTTTCAGAAAACTGGTATGGACAGGAAGGAGGTAATTATCCAATTGCCCTGACACCAGGTAATATAATTGGTGCCTGTGGTTTTGTTGCATCAGAGGCATGTTATGGTGCATATATTTTAAATAAATCAGAAAAGAATGCGATTTCTTTAAAATTTCTTGACCAGGATAATAATCTGGGATTTTGTGGTTCTACAACCATTGCGTATGGCCCTCCTACTCCACCATCAAGCGAAGCAGACCTTTTTGTGAAATATCTCTTTGAATACTTGAAACAGGGACTGACTACGGGTGAGGCATTTAAAAATGCAAAACTGGATTTTGCTCGGAAAAAAATTCGCCGTCACGGATTTTTAGATGATGATGACCAGAAGACATTACTGCAATTTGTTTTATATGGAGACCCTTTGTTAAAATGTGGTTAATAACTGGACATTGTCCAGAGGAGTATAATGATGCTTGAAACAAAGATTCTGTCTTATATAAAAAGAGTTATCAGTAAACAATTTCCTGAATTTAAGGGAATTGAACCAAAGGTTGTTAAAAAGAAAATTGCTCCCCAGCAAATAGTCTACAAGAAACTTTCTTTAGGAGAGGCAAAAGGTGCTAAAACAGTATTCAATCTTCGTTTTGAGCGAAAAGTCAAGACCGTAGACGCAGTGGTGATGAAACAGATACTGGTTGTAACAACCAATGAATCAGGGCAGATTATTAAAATAAGTCAGTCAAAATAAAAGGGGTGAAGTGTGATTGAGATATTGGTAGTTATTTTAGTTCTTTCTTTTTTGTCTTTAATCTTTTCTATCCTGCAAAAGTTTATACCGATTAACATTTTTCAGATAGTAATATTATTGCTCACTGCATATCTTCTGATTCGGGTGCGGGTCAAAATTTCCCGTGCAGAAAAAGAAAAATTAAGGGCAAAGATTGAGGAACTTGAGAAAAAGATTGAAAGTTTAGGAAAGAAAGAAGGGTAGTCTTTAAATCTGTTTACCAGGTCGCCTTGCGAACCCCGGGTAATTCACCCTGCAGGGCAAGTTCCCTGAGGCAGATACGGCAAAGACCAAATTTTCTATAAAAACCCCTTGGTCTACCGCACCGCTGGCAACGATTATACTTTCTTGTTGAGAATTTTGGTGTTTTTTTTGCTTTATTGATTAAACATAACTTTGCCAATTAGCCTCCTTTTATTTTTTCTTTTCAAATGGCATGCCCAGACCTTCAAGAAGCGCCAATGCATCTTCATCTTTTTTGGCAGTTGTGACAATGGCAATGTCCATACCGAATACCTTTTTAATTTTATCATATTCAATCTCAGGAAAGATTGTTTGTTCAGTTAATCCGAGATTATATGAGCCTCTGCCATCAAAAGAATCTCTTTTAAATCCTTTAAAGTCCCTGATTCTGGGCGCAGCAAAATTAATGAAACGGTCAAAGAATTCGTACATTCTTTTGCCACGGAGTGTAACTTTCATACCGATGACCAGCCCTTTGCGAATTTTGAAGTTTGAGATAGGCCGCTTTGCACGAGTATATACAGGCGCCTGACCGGTAATACGAGCAAGGTCATCTCTTATTATTTCAAGAATTTTAGGGTCTGTAACTGCTTCACCAACGCCCACATTTATCACAATTTTTTTCAATGCTGGAACCTGATAAATATTTTTGTATCCTAACTTTTTTAATAATGTTTTTTTCAATGTTTCATCATAAAATGCTTTCAACCTTGCTTTATAATTGGTCTTCATTCTAATATCTCCCCACATTCTTTACAGATTCTAACGCGTTTTTTTTCAACCTTCTCCTTTTTTATCTTTGTTTTTTTCCCACATTTTGGACAGATTAAAACGAGATTGGAAATATGTATGGGTGCTGGTTTGGTGATAATTCCAGAAGGCTGAGTTTGGGAGCGAGCGCGCTGGTGCTTCTTTACTAAATTTATACCTTCAACAATTGCGGTCATTTTTTCCGGGTCAATCTCAAGCACTCTACCTCGTCTTCCTTTTTCTTCGCCAATATTCACCTCAACCAGGTCGTTTTTTTTGATATGGAATTTAGGTTTATTATTTGCCGATTTTTTCTTCATACAACCTCACTCGCCAGTGACAGTATTTTTGTAAAACCTTTTTCTCGTAGTTCCCTTGCTACAGGTCCAAATACTCTTGTGCCTTTTGGTTCTTTCTGGTCATTGATTAACACACAGGCGTTATCATCAAACCGAACATAAGAGCCATCAATTCGGCGAATCTCTTTTTTGGTGCGGACAATCACTGCCTTTGCCTTATCACCCTTTTTAATCGGTGCATGGGGTAGGGCATCTTTTATCGTGACATTTATGATGTCGCCGATATAGGCGTACCTTCTGCCAGAACTACCCGTAACATGGATACACATTGCCACCCGTGCTCCAGTATTATCGCATACCTTTAATCTTGAGTATATTTGAATCATACTGCCCTCTTAAACTATTTTTCTGATAACCCGCCATCGTTTTAATTTAGATAGTGGACGGGTCTGTTCAATTAAAACCTTATCGCCAATTTTATATTCATTCTTCTCGTCATGCACATATACTTTTGTTGATTTTTTCAAATACTTTTTATATAAAGGATGTTTTACATACCTCATCAATTTAACCACAATCGTCTTTTGCATTTTATCACTTACAACAGTGCCGACCTTTGTCTTAGGCATTATTCTCCTTTCTTTTCCTTGGTTTTAGTCTGGGATTGTTTTGCCTGCAATAATTTTATTTTTCCCAGTTCATCCTCTCTAAGAATTGTTCTTATTCTGGCAATCTCCCGTTTGATTGAGCGGATTTTCAAGGGGTTAGGAAGTTCTTGAGATGCATGGCGTAGTTTCAAGTTGAATAATTCTTTGTACAGACCGTTCAGGTCATTAATCAATTCATCTCTGGTCTTTCCTCTCAGTTCATAAGCCTTCATATTTTATACCCTCTTCTCTTTTGATAAATCTTGTTTTTATTGGCAGTTTTCTGGCCGCGACGCGTAAAAGTTCCTTCGCTTCATCCTGTGTAACCCCTTCAATTTCAAACAGAACTCTTCCCGGTTTTACTACACTTACCCAGAATTCAGGCATACCCTTGCCTTTTCCCATTCTTGTCTCTGCTGGTTTTTTTGTCACTGGTTTATCAGGGAAGATCCTTACCCACATTTTGGCACCTTTTTTCATACTGTGCGAAATTGCGACTCTTGCTGCTTCAATCTGTCTTGCCGTGATCCATGCAGGTTCAAGTGCTATTAAACCGTATTCACCGAAGGCAATGGAGTTACCACTTGTTGCCTTACCTTTTCTACGACCTCTTTGCTGTTTACGATATTTAACTTTTTTTGGTTCTAACATTACTGAACATCTCCTTTATATATCCACACCTTGATACCGACTGTTCCATATATTGTAAAAGCAGTAGAGCGGGCAAAATCAATATCGGCTTTAATTGTTTGTAATGGCACGCGACCTTCGCGATACCATTCAGAGCGAGCAATTTCCGCACCACCCAGTCTGCCACCACAAGTTACTTTGATACCTCTGGCACCAATCTTCATTGCCGAAATAACGACTCTCTTCATTGCCCTGCGATGGGAAATTCTCTGTTCAATCTGCCGCGCAATGTTCTGTGCAACCAGAGCGGCATCAAGTTCCGGAATTCTGACTTCTTCAATATTGATAACCACTTCATTATTAACCAAACTTTTTATTTCTTCATGCAGTTTTTTTATCTCCTCACCGCCCTTACCAATGACCTTACCGGGTTGGGCAGTGTATATTGTAATGATTACCTTGTTTGATACGCGCCTGATAACAATATTTGAAACCATTGAATCAGAAAGGCGCTTGTTTAAATAACGACGAATCTTAAAATCTTCGGTAACCATTTTTGCATATCCGGTTTCATCAAACCATTTTGATTTCCAATCTTTTGTAATACCAAGGCGAAAACCTATAGGATGAGATTTTTGACCCATTATTCTCCTTTCTTTGTCGGAATTGGTTTCCGAGAATCAACAACAAGGGTTATGTGACAGGTTCTTTTTCTAATCATGGTTGGACTTCCTCTAAAACCAGGCCGCCACCTTTTCATCTGAGGACCTTCATTAGCAATCGCCTCTTTCACATAAAGGTCTTTATCATCTATGCGTATTGCTCCAACACGATTCTTTAAATTAGCCACTGCTGAATTTAGTGTCTTGAGAACCGGTATCTTTGAGCGTGAGTGATGGATGCTGAGAATTGCTCTCGCTTCAGGAACATCCTTACCCTTTATAATTCTTAAAATTTTTCGCACCTTTAATGCTGATATTCTTTCGTATCTTTTTATTGCACGAACCATCATTTCTCAAACTCTCTTTCTTTTTCTGCCTTCCTTGTGCCAGAATGGGCACGGAATGTTCTTGTGGGTGCAAATTCACCAAGTTTGTGCCCAACCATTCTTTCCGTGATATAGACCGGGATAAAGCGATTTCCATTATGGACTGCAATAGTAAAACCAACAAATTCTGGTGGAATCACAGAACTTCTTGCCCAGGTCTTTATAACCTTTTTCTCTTTTGTTTCAATCAAGTGATTAATCTTTTTTAGAAGTTTCTGGTCTACATAAGGACCTTTTTTAAGCGAACGGGACATTACTTTCTCCTTTTTAGTATGAATTTATCAGAAATTTTTTTCTTTTTTCTTGTTTTTTTGCCTTTGGTTAACCAACCCCAGGGTGAGGTAGGGTGCCTTCCACCATGCGACCTACCTTCTCCACCACCTAATGGATGGTCAATTGGATTCATCGCCACACCACGCACATATGGTCTTATACCCTTATGTCTGTTTCTGCCCGCTTTACCAATAGAGATACTTGAGTGTAATGGATTGGATACCTTACCAATCGTTGCTCTACAGCGTAAACTTACTAAGCGCACTTCACCAGAAGGTAATTTAATGTGGGCATAATTTCCTTCTTTTGCCATAATCTGGCAGGATAACCCGGCGCTTCGCACCAGTTCACCACCTTTTTTCGGTGCTATTTCAACATTATGTATTTCAACACCCAGTGGAATATTATTCAATGAAAGACAATTGCCAATTTTGATGGGAACATCTTCGCCAGATACGACGGTATCACCAACATTGAGCCCATCAGGACACAATATATATCGTTTTTCTCCATCTTTGTAAGTAATCAGGGCAATCAAGGCGCTGCGATTTGGGTCGTATTCTATCGCACTTACTATTGCTGGAATATTGTCTTTATCGCGTCTAAAGTCTATCACCCTTATCTTTTTATGATGTCCACCGCCGCGATGGCGAGCGGTTAATCTACCCAGATTGTTTCTACCTCCAGTTCTCTTTTGTGAAATGATTAGTTTCTTCTCTGGTTTTTTCTTTGTTATTGGCGGCACATTAACAGTATAGAAACGGCGTGCCGGAGTTAATGGACGGTATACTTTTATTCCCATTATACACCCTCTATTATTTCAATTTTCTGGCCTGCTTTTATCCAGACCGAAGCTTTTTTATAACCAGGACGATAACCACTTGAGCGGCCGAGCCTGCGCAATTTGCCACAATAATTGGTTGTTCGCACATTTACTACATTTACATTGAATAATTTTTCAATAGCCCTTTTAATCAATTGTTTTGTTGCATTCTTTACAACAAGAAATTGATAACAGTTATATTCTCTCAGTCGGTCCGATTTTTCAGTGATAAGGGGTTTAATTATTACTTGTTCGTAACGCATCTTTTCTCCAATTCTGCGATACTATTTTTTGTAAAAAGTAGATAATCAGCAGAAATAACATCATAGCAATTTATATCCGCTGCCCTTTTTAACACAATGCCCGGAATATTCCGGGCAGCAAGTAAAATATTTTTATTGATAGCGTTTGTGCTGATCAATAATTTTGCATTATTGAGATTGAGTTTCTTTAATATTTCCTGTAATGCCTTTGTCTTGGGTGTATCAAGGACAATATCTTCTATCACAATAATTTTGTTTTCTTTTGCCACAGCGCTGAGTGCGGATAACAGGGCGAGGGTCTTCTTTCTTTTAGGAACAGTTTTGTAATAATCTCTTGGTTTTGGACCGAAAACTACACCACCTTTACGCCAGATTGGAGACCGAATACTACCATGCCTTGCCCAACCAATACCTTTCTGTCGCCATGGTTTTTTACCACCGCCCTTTACTTCAGCACGCGTCTTTGCTTTTGCCGTTCCTTGTCTTTGATTGTTTAAAATCGTGCAGGCTATTTCCCAGATTAATGTTTTATTGACTTTGTTTTCAAAAATATCCTTGGGTAATTTAATATTTCCTATTTCTTCGCCGTTCTGATTATATAACTTTGTTTCCATTATTCTTCCTTAAGTAATAATAACCAACCATTTTTGGCACCGGGAACAGCACCATTGAGATAGATAAGATTGTTTTCAATCTTTAAAATTTTTAAATTTTTAATGGTGACCCTTTCATTTCCATAATGACCCGGCATAGTTTTCCCTTTCAGGATTCTTCCGGGGTCAGAATGTCCATGGCTGGCTGAGCCAATTCGCCGGTGGGACATAGACCCGTGCGAACCAGGACCGCCTTTCCAACCCCATCTTTTCATTCCGCCACTGAAACCTCTACCTTTTGTATAACCACTAACTTTTATTTTATCTCCTACCGCAAAAATTTTTGTATCCAGGACATCGCCAACCTTATATTTTTCAATATTATTAACCCTTATTTCAGTAAGCCACCTTGCCGATTGTAAGTTTGCCTTTTTCAGGTGCCCGGCAAGAGGTTTATTAATTTTTTTCTTTGTTCCGAATGCAATCTGTATTGCCTTATAGCCATTGGTTTTATCATCTTTTATCTGAACAACTGGGCAGGGACCTGCCTCTACTATACAGACTGGCATTATTTTTCCATCATCAGTAAATATCTGAGACATTCCGATTTTTTTACCAATCAATCCAATCATAGTATTTCCTTGTCTGTTTTGAAACTAATTCTTAGAATTGGTCCGGTCCCTGAGAATTGAAATATTGTATTTTTAGTCATCATATTGCTTTGACCTCAACATAAACACCAGCAGGTATTTCAAGTTTGTTTAAGGCATCAATTATATCAGGAGTGACATCGTTTAATTCTATCAATCGTTTGTGCACTCGTAACTCAAATTGTTCACGCGATTTTTTGTCCACATGTGGTGAACGGAGAACCGTGTAGAGGGAACGTTCAGTAGGTAATGGCACAGGCCCTGACATTTTAATACCAAATCTTTTTACTGTATCAACAATAGATTTCACAGACTGGTCCAGTATCCTGTGGTCATATGACTTTAGTCTGATTCTTAATTTATTCATTTATTTGCCTTTTTTATCTATTCTATAATTTTTGTTACGACGCCTGCACCGACCGTCTTACCACCTTCACGAA
>JBBINQ010000080.1:0-7173 GCA_037443805.1 Caldifarciminota bacterium
CAGGGGACAGGATGTTTTTATTGTCCAGTCAACTAATCCACCTGCAGAGAATCTACTGGAGCTTTTGCTCTTCCTGGATGCTGCAAAAAGAGCATCTGCTGAAAGGATAACCGCAGTAATTCCTTATTATGGTTATGCGCGACAAGACCGAAAAGATGAGCCACGGGTTCCTATTTCTGCAAAGTTGATTGCTGACCTGCTCGCAGCAAGTGGCGCAGACCGGGTTTTAACAATTGACCTCCATGCTGAACAGATTCAGGGATTCTTTAATATTCCAGTGGACCATCTTTATGCAGTCCCTGTATTTATAGACTACTTTCATCAGTTAAAACTCAAAAATTGTATTGTTGTTTCGCCAGATGCAGGCAGGGTAAATCGGGTTAGGGCATTTGCACGCCGTCTTGGCAAGGATATGCCAATTGCCATTATTGATAAGAGGCGCACTGGACCAAATCAATCAATAGTAGTGAATGTTATTGGTGAGGTGCAAGGTAAGAATGCGATTATATATGATGATATGATTGATACTGGTGGGACCATTATAGATGCAGCAGAAGCACTGGTGAATAAGGGTGTGAAAGACATTTATGTGTGTGCGGTGCATGGTCTTTTTTCGCGCGATGCAATACCAAGGTTAAATAAATCGCCAATCAAAAAACTTGCAATAACCAATACCGTGAAAATTGCGAGGGAAAAGATGATAGAAAAATTAGATATTTTATCAATTGCCGAACTGCTTGCTGAGGCAATAAAAAGAATTCATAATAATGAGTCAATAAGTTCTTTATTCAAGGAGGTTGCAGAATGAAATTGGAACTGGAAGCCCATTTATATGAACCTGAGAAGAAGGGTGATGTAAAACGAATGAGACAGGAAGGTAAAATTCCTGGAATTTTATATGGCCATAAAGATAAAAATAAGCGGATTTTTGTCCTGGAAAAAGAATTCAACAAAATTCTAAATGTTTTGAGAAAAGAAACCGTGACTATAAATCTAAAATTAAAGGACAAAAATTATAATTGTTTGATAAAAGCGATCCAGCATAATCCGATTAATGGAAAACTATTGCATGTTGATTTTCAGCACATCAGCAAAAAAGAAAAGATAAAGATAACCGTGCCTATACATTTAATTGGTGAAGCACCTGGTGTTAAGAAAGGCGGTCTTCTTGACCAGCATCTATACGAAGTTGCAATACGATGTCTGCCCGATGAAATACCTTCCCATATTGATGTTGATATTTCAAATTTGGATATAGGCAAGACTATCCATCTGAAAGATATCGTGATACCAAATATAGAATTTGAGACCAAGCTTGATACAACAGTTGTTTCAGTACTTGTGCCAAAAGTGGAAAAACCAGCACCTGTTCCTGAAGCAGCGCCAACACCAGCAGAAGAGGCAAAGGAGGGTGAAGTTAAAGAAGAAAAACCGTCCAAAGAGGAAAAGCCAAAAGAGGAAAAGGCAAAGGAAGAGAAGCCCACAAAAGAAGTTCAGAAAGGAAAATAAAATAGCCGCATTCTATTAATATAATTGTTTGATTTACTGGCAACTGTTTTACTAAATTGAACAATAGAAAATAAATCTTTCTAATGATAATCTTTGGTCTCGGCAATCCTGGAATTAAATATCGCTGGACAAGACATAATACTGGTTTTATCTTTCTTGACCACATTGCAAAGAAATACAGAATAAAATTTCACAGTTATCCAGGATACAAACAGGCAATGATAAAAAAAAATGAACAGGGGATAAAATTAATAAAGCCCCTTTTATTTATGAATCGTTCTGGCATTGTGGTTTCCCGTATTCTTGAAAATGAACCTGAAGATTTTCTTGTGGTAGTTGATGACATAAATCTACCCCTGGGCACATTGAGATTTCGTGCGAGAGGCAGCGATGGCGGACACCTTGGATTGAGGTCCATCATCGAAACATTACAAACAGAAGACTTTCCAAGATTGCGCATAGGTGTTGCTAATCAGGAGTCTATAGGGCGCAGGATAGATTCAGCAGAATTTGTTTTGAGTCATTTTGAAAAAAAAGAGAAAGAAATATTAAAAGAGGTTATAAATAAAGGAATCAAGGGCATTGAAATATACTTTGCCCAGGGCTTTGAAAAAGCACAGAATTTTATAAATTCAATAAAGATAACCTAATTAATGAGTATTATTCTAATACGATATAATTGGTGTTATTTCGGCTGATGATGAAATACAATTGACTTTATGCTTGACCGCTCTTCAATAGTTACTACATTTTCAACCCGATTGCAATCACTTGATTATACTTTAGCATTCTGGGAAGCAAAGTCAGGAAGAAACTGATAGAACACAAATAATTAAATTTTACAAAATTAAAATGCCTGAATCCATTTATTTATTATGTTCAGCATTGCCGCCCCACATATACCAGCCGTCATCATTCTTATCACCAGTTCTGATTCCATACAAATTTCCATTATCACAGGACACAAAGACATAACCATTCGCTATTGCCGGTTGAAAACTTATTGAGCCATCAACCTTTTCCTTCCAGAGCAATTTTCCATTATCCTCGCGCAAACAGAATATTTCACCGCTTCCAGAACCGATAAAGAGTTTTGAATTTGCATAAGAAGGAGGAGTAAAGACCCTGCCGCCATAACTTTCTTCAGTCAATTTATCATATTTTTGTGACCACTTAATCTTTCCGGTTTCAATATCAACGCTTTGAACTTCATTGCCCATTGCATTGTATGAATATTTATCGCGTATAATGGGACGAGAACCCTGGTATGCCCAGCATCCAACTACTGAACCCTGCCCAACATTTTCCATTGCTTGATTGATCTTTGCTGCACCTGGTGCAGAACTGAATCCAACACTTGCATCAAGTTCTGCTTGCTGTTTGGTTTTTGCTGATGTTCTGCCATAAACAAGATATTCAGCTGCCCTCTTTGCCCAGATTTCTTTTTGTTGTTGATTGCCATTGTTCTGGTCAAGAGAACAGAGCCCTTCATACTGTTTAACTGAATCCTTTCCTACTTTTTGTGCCTCGCGCATACTGACAAAGATTCTATCATTATAGATGGTAGGAGCGCAGGTGGCATTCTTCTTTTGCGACCAGATAAGCTTTCCATTAGTTTTATCATAGCGGTATACTGAACCATCAAAACAGGTGATATATACTGAACCCTTGTAAATAATAGGTGCTGATATAAGGTCACCTGCAATCTTTGCATCCCAGACCTCTTTGCCAGTCTTTAATTTCATACAAGCAAGATGGTGTGAGCCATCTTTACCCGGGTATGCCATATACACATTCTCTTCATCCAGTGCAGGTTGGCTCATTAAAGGGTCGCCCAGCCATTTTTCCCAAACCTTCTCACCGGTCTTTGCCTTTAGCACATAAATTATACAGGATTCTGTGTTGAAGACTACATAGCCATTCTTTACAACTGCTGCAGTAGGTCCATCATCTCCAGTCTTGAACATCCAGACAAGTTTTCCAGTCTCTGCATTTAAGGCATAAAATTCATAACTGCCGTAGCCACCACCAAGAAAGATTAATCCATTTTCATAGGCAATTGTTGCAAGAGGTCTGTTACCAGGAATTGTTATTTTCCATGCCTTATGACCACCAGGCAAAGTGGTATTCTCCGGGTTAATGCCTGAAGATTCTTGCCCTCTGCACAAAAACACTAATAAAAATATCGCTAAACACCTTAGCATGTTAGCCCCCTTTTAATTATAGATACAAAGATAATAAAAAAATATTCCGATTAGAATATTATGGCGGGCATTTTGCACAGATTGACCTGAACAGTGTGGTGCTCAAATAGCGGTCACCTCGGTCAGGCAAAATTACAACGATTGTGCCTGAATCAATCTTCTCTGCCACACGCAATGCCCCTGCCACTGCTGCACCACTTGACATACCAACAAATAGTCCTTCTTTTCTCACGAGTAATTTTGTTGTTTCAAAAGCCTCGCCATCCTCAATAGTGAGCTTTTCATCCAGTGCTTTGGAATTGTAAATCTTCGGGACAATTGATTCTTCCATATTTTTTAATCCCTGAATAGTGTGACCCCTTACCGGCTCAATACCGATAATCTTTATTTCGGGCTTCTTTTCTTTAAGATACCTGCTCACACCCATTAATGTTCCTGTTGTGCCCATACCGGCAACGAATATATCTATCTCACCTTTTGTCTGGGAGAAAATTTCAGGTCCTGTTGTTTCATAATGTGCAAGAACATTATACTCATTTTCAAATTGATTGGGCATAAAATATTTATCTGGTTCACTTTTTAAGACCTCAATTGCCATTTTGATTGCGCCGTCAGTCCCTTCTTTTGCTGGAGTAAGAACAACTTCCGCACCAAAGGCTTGAAGAATATGTTGTCGCTCAACACTCACGCACTCAGGCATAAAAAGTTTGACCCGATAACCTTTTGCTGCACCAATCATTGCCAGTGCAATTCCTGTGTTCCCTGATGTTGCCTCAATAATTATTTTGTCTGTTGTAAGTTGCCCTGATTCTTCTGCTTTCTGAATCATATAATAGGCAGGACGGTCCTTGACTGAACCACCAGGATTACATCCTTCAAGTTTACCAAAAATTCTCACCCGAGGCTTTTTATTATTTAAGTTAGTCAATTCTACAAGTGGAGTATTTCCAATCACCGACAATATGCTCATAGCAATTTACCTCCATAAAGATAATTTAACTTTTGCTTGAGAAGAGTCATCAAGAATGATTATACGGAATTTTTTATAAAAATCAATTCCTTTTCCTCGTAGTGTTTGAATAAAATATAGTTTTTATTATTTTTAAGATGTATTGACATAAGCGGAAAAATACATATACTCCAAATACAAAGGATAATTGATGCAGAAAAAAATACTTTCGTACAGCTTTATGCTGATTTACCTTCCCTTTTTATTCGCCAGCGCAACTGGTATAAAGGACCTGTTAGGTAAATGGACATCCAGCAATGAAACTGGAAATATTGTGCTCATTATCAAATCAGCAACTGAACTCGTATACAATGGTGAACAGTTATCTTGTGAAATCACAGAAGGTGTTATTCGTGTGGAAGATGAATTTTTTGGTTGGGTTGATTATCCTTATTCACTTGAACAAGATGTATTGACCATAAATTACCCAGAGGGGTATTCATTGCAGTTCAAGAAGGCAAAAGATAAAGTATCAGGAAAAGAAAAACCCAGTTTGGATAAAGGCAGTACAGGGGGTATGGATATCGCATCACACTTTGTTGGAACCTGGAAAAATTTCACAAAAAACACCGAAACAATGGTGGTGCTTTATGCAGATGGCACATACGGTTATCGTTACACCTCATCTTATAGCAGTGCAGAATCAGGTGAGGAGTGGGGTGCTGCTGCAGACCAGCACGCAAAAGGCACCTGGACAGTGCAGGGCACGCGCGAGCAGGGTGTGATTAGATTCATTGATAACGATGGGTCTCAGAGTGAATACCAGTATCAGGTTCATGTTGAAAACGGCACAGTTTACTGGTCAGAATACTATTTTAACGGAGAATTATACGGTAAGAACATAGAATAAGATATCACTTTTGTCTTAAATCTGTTTTAGAAATAACATATCCAAGATTTAGTCAGAATTATTCTATTTTTATAGTTTTGTAGAATTTGTTTGCGACATTAATAAAATAAACACCCGGTTTGAGGTCCTGACCTATTTGCTGTGTAGGGTATGTATTGACCAATCTGCCAGTTATGTCATATACAAAAATTTTCTCAACTTTTATGCCCAGAATTTGTGTATAATGGACAAAAGGATTTGGTGTGATAATAAGATTTTTTTTGATACTTCTTTCCGCAGAATAATTTTTTTCTATTCCACCCAAAAAATATTCATAAGCACCAATATCCCATCTTTGTCCCTGGGGTCTGCTCACACCAATGATGTCATACAGAACATTCAATAGCGAGTCACCATTATCAATTGCGATTGAATTGGGTTGGAGCCTGAAGTCATTATTGCCGGGGTCCACAAAATTGGGATTCTGATTCAAGATGTCATGGGGTCCCACTATAGTGGGCGGGCTTGCTCCATATATTAAATTGTAGTCACCACTTGCCTGGGCAGTATCATCCCACCAATAACTTGTATTTGTATTAAAAAAGATATTATTACGCACAGCACCACCCTGTGCATACTGTCCAGAAAAACCAATGCCATGCCAGGTAATATAGGCAAAGGTATTGTTCAATGCCGAAACATTGGCAATGTTCTTCACACATAGACCCCATGCACCACCACGGGCAAAGATATTATTTTTGAAAACAATATCGTGAGAATTATGATAATAATTTGCTTCTCCCATAAAACCCTGGTGATAATCAAAGCACCAGTTTCCATCAATCGTTACATAACAGGCATGTTCACCATTATTATCAAATGTCTGGAAACAATCAACATGGGCTGAGCCAACAGAATCAAAATCAGTCCCATGGAAGTAATTATTGCGAAACACAATTGTATCACCAAAGAATCTTGTATAATCACAATCACCAGGACGATAATAATAAAGTTTTTCAACTTCGTTATTCTCAATTAACCAGTTTGTTCCCGCTACACCAATGCCCATCTGAGAGTGAAAGATTCTATTGTTTGCAATATAATTATTCCTGGTCCAGGGTTGGGACCAGTTTCCTTGTATTGCCGTGCGTCGGAAATTTTCAATATAGTTATCAACAATTTCTACATTATTGCTACTGATAAATATTCCATAATCACGCCAGCCTGTTAATGAAGTATCCCATTCAATATTAAAACCTTCAATTCGCACATAACTGCCATTATTCGGAGAATTTGTATCAAACCCCCAGATTGTTGCAGTTCTTCTTGGTTGTGATTTGAATACAATCTTCTGATTTGGATTGCCAGAGTGTCTCAGGATGGCGCGTTCATTATAATCACCGGGTAATACGCATACCGTATCTCCCGCAACAACCGTGGAGCAGGCATGGTTGATATGGCGCCAGGCAGAGTCCGGGCTTGTTCCAGGCCAGTAATCATTACCTGAGATAGAGACATAATATGTGGCACAAAAGAGCAGACCAGAGAACAAGAATAACGCGAATATAAACCTATTCATTAAATAATGATACTAAAAAAATTAAATGCTGTCAATAGGTGAA
>JBBINQ010000081.1:0-7137 GCA_037443805.1 Caldifarciminota bacterium
AGGAGGTATTATGAACCTTGCCTTGATGTTAACCGGGTTGATGCTGATTAATGCTGATTTTCCTGTTGCGAACCTAACTACTTACGAAATATATCCATGTGTCATCTATGCAAATAATCAATACTATGTATTCTGGACCGATTATCGTTCCGCGCCGATATACTCTTTATATGGTGCCCGGATAACCACGAGCGGTGTCGTTATTGACCCCAATGGTAAATTCTTATTTGCGGACAGTGTATTCAATCCAAGGGTTGCCTATGATGGCACAAATTTTCTTGTGGTATGGCGTGAAGGGTGTTGAAGTTATGGCGATATTCACGGAGTGCGTGTCACTCCGAATTGTGATACAATAAATTCTTTTTATGTCTATTACGATAGCCCAACACCTGCCCAGTATGCACCTGAAATTACTTTTGGTGGTGAAAACTATTTTGTAGTCTGGGGTGATGGACGAAGTTCATATTATCAGGTATATGGTTCACGTGTTACTCCTGCAGGTTCTGTGCTTGACCCAAGCGGCATTTTGATCAGTCGTAATTCAAGTGCCTACCATTATTTCCCCGCTGTTGCCTGGGGCGGAACACGATACTTTGTAGTCTTCGGTAATTATACACCTTCACCTTATGTTTTATATGGAAGACTCGTTAACACGAACGGAACTTTTGCAAGCGACACAATCAGGTTGGCAACTGCCAGTGCTGGTATTTATCATACTCATGTATCGTATAGTGGGACGAATTTTATGGTCGTCTGGGTTGAGATGGTGTCTCCATATACACTTAAAGGCATAATCGTATCAACTAATGGAACACCCATTGGTAGCCCATTTACAATTGCAACAAATGTTTATTACTTTAAGTCAGCGCGGGTCGTTTTTAATGGAGTCAATTATTTGGTAACATACTCGTGGCTAAATGGTAGCATATACGAACTGTGGGGTCAACACTACAGCACTTCTGGTTCACCAGTTGGCGCTGCATTCAGGATTACGCCTACCACTTATAGTGTTTACTACGGCGATGTTGCACCAGGCGGAAACAGCCGCTATTTGAATGTGTGGACAGAATATAGGTCAACTACTTACGATATTTATGCCAATGTTGATGTTCAGATGGTCAATATTGATGAACAAAGAGACAAAAATATTCTTGAGAGTCATCTGAAGTCTTCTGTGGTCAAAAATCAGATTGAACTTGTAAATACTGAAGAGCAAGCAGAAATCTTTGATGCAACAGGAACTTATCTGGGAAGAACAACAAATGGAATCTATGATTGTTCACAATTGAATGCCGGTGTCTATTTTGTGCATCTGAAACCAGACATGACATATAAGGTTATAAAGATAAAATAAGTATTGTGCAGAAGTGATTAAAGGGGGTATTATAATACCCCCTTTTTGTTTAGGAATCCCTAAGATTAATTTAAATTTCATCCAGGCAAATAATGAAACATATGGGTAGCGTCAAAAATGTTGTGTAAATTTTATTAAGCAGCAACATGATAACGGATTTTAATTGACATTTATCCTAAAATATATATAATTAATCATAATAAGAGCAGGAAAATTTTTTACAAAAATTGTTTTAATCGGGGCGTAGCGCAGCGGCTTAGCGCACATGGTTTGGGACCATGGGGTCGTGGGTTCAAATCCCTCCGCCCCGATTATAAAATTTTCATTAAGCCTTTTAAGAACGAACCAAATTTATTTGAATGACTAATCAAGGGGGAACAATGAAGAAATTTATAATGTTTATATGTGTTTCAACAAGCGTAGTTGCAGCAATTGACTATAGTCAAATCCCATTATTAAGATGGGTTGGACCAGAAGGTTCAAGACCAGAAACTTACGAAGAATGGATAGCGCAAAACCCCTATACCAAATTCTCATATACACTGGACAAAGTCGCCTATGGAGATGGTAGAACAGGTAATGTAGCAATTCTTACCCAGCAGAGCATTGCTGGTGCATTAAACAACGAAATCAATCAATTAATAAATAACTTACAGGCTGAAGGTTACACAATCTACAGTTATCAAATCTCCGGTGGGACACCTGAAACCCTGCGCACTTTTTTACAAAACCTTTATAATAACAATAGCATTGAAGGTGCACTGTTCATTGGTAATTTACCGGTTGCATGGTTTGAGATTGCCGATGATTTTAACCAGTATGGTTATGTACAGTTTCCGATTGACCTATTTTATATGGATTTGAATGGAAACTGGCTTGATACAATGACTACAGGTAATGGAAAATACGATGGGCATACTGGAAACATAAATCCTGAAATCTACATTGGAAGGCTCACGCCGACTGGTATTGGCGTTGATACAGTAGTATTAAAGAATTATTTTCGTAAGGACAATGCCTATCGTTATGATACACTTGCGTTACAGCGAAGGGCACTAATCTTTTGCGATGATGATTGGATTCCCTGGGCACCATACTGGGCAGAGAATGTCGCTTTGCTATATTCTGATACAATGAACTACTGGCATGCGGAAACAACAAGGGCATCAATCTACCGAACCAAATTGAATACCCCAGAAGCCTGGGTAAGTGTATTTGCCCACTCTTCACCAACCCTACATCAGTTTACATACAATAATGGTAGTTCTTATGACTATTATTATGCTAACGAATATTACACCCAAAATCCACCAGCCAATTTTTATAATCATTTTGCCTGTTCTTTTTCCCGATATACTACAAATGGATATGGCGGCGGCCAGTCAATCTTTAATCAGAGTTATGGCATTGGAGAAGTTGGCTCTACAAAGACTGGTAGTATGCTTGAGTTTGAATATTTTTATGGTCCGCTCGGTCAAAATAAAACCTTAGGCCAGGCTTTTAGAGAGTGGTTTACTTATATTACATCTAACGGCGTAAGTTTTGATGAACTGTGCTGGCATTATGGTATGACCTTACTCGGCGACCCCTGGCTTAAACCAAAAGGACATATTTATTCAATTGCTGAAACAAAACAAATTATCAAGCAGAAACCACGCATTATTGTAAGCGAGAATCCGGCTTCTCAAAAAATAACAATTTCGTTAAATCTCAATTCTCCTGGCACTGTCAGTCTGGATGTTTATGATTGTTTGGGTAAAAAGATAAAGACATTAATTAAAACATCTCTGGTAAATCAGAGCAAGCGCATAGTCTGGAATTTTGATGATGAAAATAATAAAAAATTGCCCGCAGGCATCTATTTACTGCATGCTGAAATTGGCAATGAAACCTTTACGCATAAAATAGTAAAAATCAATCAATAAACGATTTTTACGCTGGAATATATTGCTAAAAAATTAATACGCCAATAATTTTTCAATTTCGTAGTGTTTGCCGTCTTCTGCAGCGAGGACTGTTATTCCGGTCTTTTCTTTTAATTGCCTTGCAATATTCCACGGACCGGTTTTTATTATGGTCATCCCAAAGTGAGTAATTATGGCAACTTTAGGCTTTATACCATTGATAATCTCCACACAATCTGCCACTGAAAGATGGTCAATCTCCGAAGGCTCCAATTTTAAAAGGTTCATAATAATAATATCTGCCTTATAAACAGGGATAAGTTCAGGAAAGAATTTTGTATCAGTGATATAAGAAATTGTATAATTATTATGGCTCAATTTAAGTCCATAGGTCTCAACGCGGTGCTGATGCTTTATAGGAAAAGAAATTTTTACACCATTAAAATTTAATTCCAATTTCGGTTTGATAATTTTGACTTCATTCAAAAATTCTAACAGATATTTATAAACTACACCCCCATCGCCAAAGGCATCTTCTGGTGCAATCAGCAAGCCATTCTTTTTAAAACCACCCTCAGTAATAACATCAAGATAAACATTTATATCAGCCGAGTGGTCAATATGCTTATGGGTCAAAATTAATGCATCAATTTTTTCTGGATTAAATTTGGGAACAAATGTTAAAAATCGGTAATATGATTCAGGACCAGGGTCAACAATGATATTCTTGCCTCCGATTCTAAAAAATAATCCGCCAGTAGCCCGCAATTGTTTGGCAATAACAAATCGGGCGCCACCCGTGCCCAGAAAAATAATTTCATCCTTGATTGTTTCTTTTACTTTTTTTGCCATAACAGATAAAATTTATTTTTTTGTCTCTTTATTAATAATTTCTAAAATTTCATTAATGGTATTTTCAAGTTGGTCGTTCTTGACCACAAATCGGTAGTCATTTATATACTCCATCTCTTTCTTCGCTGTCTCTAAACGACTTTCAATCTCCTTTTTATCGTCGGTATTTCTTTTTAACAAACGGCGCTGAAGTTCTTCAAAATCAGGAGGCATAACAAATATGTAAATTCCATCCGGGTATAAGGGCATTAATTTTTTCGCTCCCTGAACATCAATGTCCATCAAAACATTGATACCATTTTTAAGATTCTCCTCAAGAAACTGTTTAGGAGTACCATAATAATTGCCGTGCACAATTGCAAATTCAGCGAATCTTCCCTCTCTAATCCATTCTTTAAATTCTTTTTCGCTGAGGAAAAAATACTCTCTGCCGTTCTTTTCGCCCTTTCTTTTACGCCTTGATGTAGCCGAGATGGAATATACCGTATCTTTGCGTCGGGCAATCAATTCATTGCAGATAGTTGTCTTACCTACCCCGGAAGGACCAGAAATAACAATCAGTTTACCCCGATTATTCAATGTTTTGCACCTGTTCCCGAATTTTTTCTATCGCCTCTTTTATATTCACTACTGCCTCGCTGATTTTAAGATAACTCGCCTTCACACTAAGGGTATTGGCTTCCCTTTGCATCTCCTGTAATAAAAAATTCAAACGACGACCCGGATATTTTTCATGCTCTATTGCTTCATTAAATAGTTTGATATGCCCGGACAACCTTGTATACTCTTCAGAGACATCGGTTCGGTCAGCAATATAGAGCATCTCCTGATACAATCTTGATCTATCAATATTTTCATTCATATTTTTTATCAATTCATTGAGATGCTTTTTGTAGTACTCATTCCTCTCAGGAATCAATTTTTTAATTGTCTCAAGTTCACGGTCAATTGTTTTGAGCAATGCGTCAATCTCCTTTTTTGTATGCTCGCCTTCCTGACTCTTTGCCTTGAGCAAATTTTCCAGTGCCCGTTGAAAAATTGGCATAAAATTTTTGAATATCAATTTTGTATCAGTCTGATTCTGACTTATCCTGACCAGACCTGGAATAGCGAGCAGGGTATTAATATTTACTGTACCGGTAACCTTATATTTTTTCTTTATTCCTCGGGCAACTGTTAGGTATGCATCAAGCAATTCTTTATCAACCTCAAATCTATTCCCCAAAATATCCCGATCCTGTTGAACTAATACAACAATATGACCCCGACAGATATTTGCCTGTAGTAATTTCTTTATTTCATCTTCAAAAGGAATAAAAGAACTCGGTAATTTTAAAGAGATATCAAGAAAACGATGATTATACGACCTTATCTCTACATCAAATTTTATTGGTGGTTTTTTAATCTCACCACTGGCACGACCAATACCGGTCATACTATAGAGCATATTATGCCTCCATTATTATCGTCACAGGACCATTATTATCCAGGCTTACAACCATTCGCTCACCAAAGACCCCTGATTTCGCTGGAATCCCCATATTTCTCAACTCACTGATAAAACCTTCGTATAGTTGCTCTGCCCTTACAGGTTCTTCAGCATCAGTGAATGATGGTCTACGTCCACGGCTTGTATCAGCAAGCAGGGTAAATTGTGATACAACAAGAATCTCACCACCTATATCTTTAAGTGACAGATTAAATTTTCCATTCTCATCTTCAAAAATTCTTAAATTTACACAAGCTTGCGCCAGTTCTTTCATCTGTTCTTCACTGTCACCCTTTTTAATTCCCAAGAGAATCAATAATCCTTCTTTAATCTCAGAAATAACTTTTTCTCTAACCTTTACTTCTGCCCTTTTTACTCTCTGCAATACTACCTTCATTTAGAAATTGCCTCAAGAATTGCCTTTGCAAAATCTTTTGCTGCCTGTGGACCAGCACCAGTAATAATATTTCCACTGATTTCTACATCCTTTCCAGTATATTCTGCACAATGCGGTTTTATTTCATCGCTCACCCCGGGATATACTGTTGCCTTTTTATTCTTCAAGACTCCTGCACGCGCCAGGACAACTGGTGCAATACAGATTGCCGCAATTGTTTTTTGCTCTTGTTCAAAATGCTGAACAATTTTATGGAGCAGGGTATCATCCCAGAGTATTTTGCAACCAGTGCCGCCCACAATAATCAATGCCTTAAAACTATCTGGATGTACCTGGTTTAAAACGAGCTCTGGTTTTATCACAGTACCGAGCATACCTTTTGCCGGTAAAGTATCGGTTGAGGCGATGACAACTTTTATCCCTGAATTAGTCAACAACTCATAAGGTTCTTTAAATTCTTCATCCCTGAAATCCTGAGGAGCAATTACAATTAAAACAGGCTTGGCAGAAGATACAACATTGCTTCCGGATTTCTGGATTGCAACCTTCTGTTCTTTACCCCCGCCACAAAACATCAAAAAAAGGAACGGGAATATTAAAATCTTATGTTTCGTAAACATATGGACCCCCTTAAAATATAATTAAATTTTCCATTATTCAGAAAAAAATTTTAGAATGTATTCCACCTGTTTAATAATAAGCGGGAGACGGGATTCGAACCCGCAACGAACGGCTTGGAAGGCCGTGACTCTACCATTGAGCTACTCCCGCATTGTAACCCTGAAATTACTATGTGAATATTATATCTGTAATAACTTAAAAGTCAAGTTAAGAAAAGATGATTATAACTATTGACAAAATCTTTTTTTTAAATATAATTAAAGTCTATAGTTTTTAAAATTAATTGATAACAGGCAATATTGCCTGGATAGCTCAGTCGGTTAGAGCACCTCCTTGGTAAGGAGGAGGTCGCCGGTTCGATTCCGGCTCCAGGCTGAGTGAGCAGTATTGGTTAAAATTAACCTTGGGTTTGAGCCCTAAAAAAAATTAATCTTTTAACCAATTATGAATTTAAATATTTATTAGAGGAGGACTTTTTATGGCAAAGGCAAAGTTTGAGCGAACCAAGCCGCATGTGAAT
>JBBINQ010000082.1:0-6962 GCA_037443805.1 Caldifarciminota bacterium
TAGCCCAATAAAATTAAAAATCAAGTCCTAGCTTAGAGGTAATGCCCGCAATAAGAGATCAAATTCATTGACTTTTGGACAAAAATGGATATAATAAGGCATTCAAAAAGGAGACCGATAATGGACTTAAACTTAAAAGAAATAGCCAATATTCTTAAAAAATATGATAATAAAAAAAATGCCTTAATTGCAATTTTGCAGGACATACAGGAAAAATATAACTGGCTTCCGCAAGAGGCATTGAGGTTCGTCTCAGAAAAACTCTGTGTTCCACTTGCAGATATTTATAGTGTCGCTACATTCTATCGGGCATTTAAACTTGTGCAACCGGGTAAGCATAATATCACAGTCTGTATGGGAACTGCCTGCCATGTAAGGGGTGCACCCAATGTGCTCAATCGTCTTCAGGAGACATTAAAAATTGAGGCAGGGCAAACAACTCCTGACCATAATGTTTCTTTAGAAACAGTAAATTGCCTGGGCTGCTGTGCATTAGCTCCGGTCGTGGTAGTTGACGGTAAATATAATGCCCAGACCACTATTCAGAAGGCAGATGAAATCTTAAGCAAAATAAAAACAACCAGAGCAAAATCCATAAAAGTTAAGGTCAAAAAGGCAAAAAAGAAAAAGTGAATCTTTTAGAAGTAAAAGAATTTCTGAACGCAACTGTTCTCACCGACAACATACCCGTTGACCGAGAGATTAAACATATTGTTGCTTCTGATTTAATGAGTGATGTACTTAATTCTTCTGCATCTGCTGAACTTCTTTTAACCGGATTAGCAAATAATCAAACTATTAGAACTTGCGACATTGCCGGAATTAGTGTTGTGGTTTTTGTGCGCGGGAAAAAACCTGACAATGAAACAATAAAACTTGCTGAAGAATCTGGTATTTTACTTTTAAGTTCAAAATTATCTATGTTTGAAGCGTGCGGTATCCTCTATTCTCAGGGAATAAAAAACCCCAAGGAAAAAGATGATAGACCAGGAATCAATCCTTCAAGAACAGTTTGAAATCACTGGTGGTGATTTTATAAATGGCGGCTCTGCTTCCTGTAAGATAAAAAATATTTTAAAAAATATCGGGGTTGATGCGGAGATTCTGCGGAAAACAGCAATTGCATCTTATGAAGCAGAAATGAATGTTGTAATGTATGCAAAAAAGGGAATAATGAAACTTTTGCTAACGCCTAAAAAAATTATAATAAATGTGATTGATGAAGGTCCTGGTATACCAGATATTGAACTCGCAATGCAACCGGGTTATTCAACAGCAACACCAGAGATGAGAGAAATGGGGTTCGGCGCCGGTATGGGCTTGCCCAATATTAAGAAAAATGCTGACAAATTCAGTATTCAATCAACAATTAACAAGGGCACCCAACTTGAGGTTGAAATTAATTTGAACAATAAAAAATGAACGAGCAAGCTGTTTATCACTCAGTAAAAATAGATGAGACAAAGTGTATTGGCTGTGTCGCCTGTATGAAAGCCTGTCCTACAAAGGCAATAAGAATCAGAGATAAAAAGGCGAGAGTGATTGCTGAGAGATGTATTGATTGCGGTGAGTGTTACCGGGTGTGTCCTTATAACGCCATTACCCCTTTAACTACGAAGACCTCGGAGATTGAACATTTCAAAATAAAAGTTGCACTTCCTTCTCCGGTTCTCTATTCACAATTTGGCTCTGATATTATGCCTGACGAGATATTAAATGTCTTAAAAGGAATTGGATTTGATTATGTCTATGATGAAGCACTTGCCTGCGAAATGACTTCTATTGCCATTGAAGAGTATTTGACAAGAAATAGAACACCCAGGCCGATAATTTCATCAACCTGCCCGGTAGTTGTGAGACTGATTCAGCGGCTATTCCCTGATTTGGTTTCACTGATTATTAGAATGGAACCGCCGAGAGAAATTGCTGCGAAAAATTTAAGAAAGGAACTTGCTAAAGAACACAGGATAGGAGAAAATGAAATTGGCATTTTTCATATTACTTCCTGTTCAGCAAAGATGGTTTCTATAAACAAACCAGAGACAATGGAGAGGTCTTATCTTGATGGTGCTATATCAATAAGAGAAATATATAATCAGATAATGGTAAAACTAAAGAAAAAAGAACGCAAATTTATACTTCAGACACAGAGCCAGATAAGTGGAATCGGAATTGGCTGGGCAATTTCCGGCGGAGAGATAAGGGGTATAAAACAGGATGCTTCAATTTCTGTTTCTGGCGTATATGATACAATAAAGATTCTTAATGATGTAGAATCGGGCAAAATAAAAAATATAGAATATCTTGAATGTCTTATTTGCCCGGATGGTTGTATTGGTGGTCCTCTGACTGTAGAAAATAGATTTCTGGCAAAGAGTCAGATCCTAAAATTAATACGACGATATGGTGGAAAGAATCGTATTGATGTTGACTATGTAAAACAATTATACGAAAAAGAATTTTTTTCATTTGAAAGAGACATAAAACCAAAACCATTTCCGCCGCTTGACCCGGATAAAAATGAAGCGATTAAAAAACTGAGAAAGAAAGAGAAGATATTGAAAAGCCTTCCTGGTATAAATTGTGGTGTTTGTGGTGCACCGGACTGTGAATCATTTGCCGAAGACCTGGTTAGAAATGAACCAGGATTAAGAACTTGTGTTTACCTGGGAGAATCAAATTTATGAAAGAAATTCAACTTTTGGAAATAGTAAAAACATTGGAATTAAAAGTTATGTGCGGCAATGAATTCCTCAACCGCACTGTGACTGGTGGTTATGTGAGCGACCTTTTGAGTGATGTGATGGCGAATGCAAAAAAAGGTGATATCTGGGTTACTATGCAGGTCCATCCAAATATTGTGGCGGTGGCGGTTTTAAAGGAAATCAGTGGCATTGTGATTACTGGCAATCGTAAACCTGAATCTGAGACAATAAAAAAGGCAGAACAGGAAAAGATACCGATTATGACCACTGAACTACCTGCTTTTGAGGTTGTAGGAAGATTATATGAAATGGGCATTCCTGGAGAAAGAGATATATGAGGATATCAGAATATCAGAGAATCAGGATGGTGAATATCAGAGTATCAGCAAACCAGGAAATATAATGAAGAAATTTTTTGTAAGGGAAGAGATAAATCTTCCAGGGCAAGAAAAAAGCATATCAGGTTTTGAAAAACTCTGGGTATGGCAGAAAGCCAATAAATTAATGTTAGAAATCCATAAATTTTGTAATGCATTGCCTAAGGAAGAAAGATACAGAATAAGAGACCAAATAGAAAGGTCTTCTTCTTCGGTTTGTGATAATATCGCAGAAGGATACACCTCTTACTACTTTAAGGACAAAATTAAAGGATTTCTTACAGCACGAAAAGAAGCTGGAGAAACCCAGAATCACATACATAAATTATGCGGTAAAAACTATCTTGATCAAAAAATAGCCCGAGAATGGATTGCTGGATATGAAGAAATAATTCGTGGCATTAATGGATTTGTTAATTACATTAGAAAAAAGTCGGGAAAGAAAAAATGAACAAGACGGTTATCAGATTATCTGAGAATCAGAAAGAGAGGTATCAGAATATTAACAATTCAGATAATTATTTCCTAATATTCTGGTTTCCTGATATTCACTGCCTGATAACCCGGTATCCTGATATCCACTCCCTGATTTCCTGGTTACCTGATATCCTTGTGTGGCCTGAATATCCATGCTAAAATGGTATCGCGCAGACCTGCATATTCACACCTGCCTCTCCCCTTGCGGAGATTTGACTATGTCGCCAAAACGAATAGTTGAAAAGGCAAGATCTAATATGCTCGATATTATAGGAATCTGCGACCATAATTCTGCAGAGAATGTGTGTTATGCAATTAACGCCGCAAAAAACATATATCCATCTTTAAAGGTGCTTCCCGGTATGGAAATCTGCACGAAAGAAGAAGTTCATATTATTGGACTTTTTGACGAATTAAAAGCAGTGCTGAAATTACAGGAACTTGTTTATCAATCACTCCCTGAAGAAAAAAATAATCCAGAACTCTTTGGTGAGCAGATTATTGCCAATGAATTTGATGAGGTTGAAGGATATAATGACAGATTGCTTATAGACGCATGCAGTTTAGGTGTTCATGAAATTGTTGGACAAATCCATAAATTGAATGGTACTGCAATCGCCTCACACATTGACCGTGAAAGTTTCAGTTTGATTGGACAATTGGGATTTATCCCTGAAGATTTAGTAATTGATGCTGTAGAGATTTCACCAAATATTACCCCTGATGATGCGCATAAAAAATTTCCTGAAATAGAAAGGTTCCCAATTATTCATAGTTCTGATGCACATTTTCTTGAAGACATCGGAAAGGCGACAACGAGATTTTTGATTGAAGAACCAACGATAAAGGAAATGAAAAAAGCATTGCAGAATGAAGATGGCAGAAAAATTGCTACGGTTTAGGGTTACGAAGCCCGTTTCGTCCTTCGTCAATGGGCAACGGTTTTTTAACTCCAATGCCGTTACCTTTGAACGAAACGGGCATCGTTGCCATAACCCTTTGACTATTAATTAAGGACTCTATGCAGGATTTATCATTACATATCCTTGATATTGTGGAAAATTCAATTGATGCTGGTGCTACGAAGGTGGAGATAGTGATTGAAGAAAGGATAAAAGAGAATTTGCTCAAAATAAAGATAAAAGATAATGGTAGAGGGATTGATAAGGAAACATTGAAAAAAGTTTTTGACCCCTTTTATACAACGAAAAAAGTTAGACGAGTAGGATTAGGTTTATCGCTTTTTGCCCAGAGTGTCAAAGAGGCAGACGGTAAGATTAAGATTGATTCAAAATTAGGTAAAGGCACTGTTGTAAAGGCACAGATGTGTTATAATCATATTGACCGAAAACCTCTGGGCGATATGTGCGAAACACTAATGGCACTGATTGGAACACGGGGCACTAATATTGATTTTATCTACCGGCACAAGAAAAATGGACAAGAATTTGTGTTTTCTACCAGGGAAATTAAGAAGCGACTTGGAAGTGCAGAGATAAATAATCCTGAGGTCTTAAAGTTTTTGAGAAGAGAGATTAAAAGATGCTCACCAAAATAATTTATAATGTAGGGACAGGGTTTATCCCTGTCCGAAATAACGGACAGCCACAAGGGCTGTCCCTACAAAACAAAATTCCCAATGTAGGGACAGGGTTTATCCCTGTCCGAAACATCGGACAGCCACAAGGGCTGTCCCTACATGAAAAATTAAATGTTTGTGGACAGCCACAAGGGCTGAAAATAAAAGTTTCGGACAACCATAAAGGTTGTCCCTACAAAAAAAATAAAAATATAAACCAACTACCACTACCAAAACGGAAAAATCCTCGTTTAAAGGACTTTGACTACTCATTGCCCTATGTATATTTTGTAACAATATGCTCAAAGAATAAAAACCGCTTTTTTACTGAAAAAGAATTTAATAAAAAAATACTGGATTGTCTTGTGGCGGAAAAAAATAAAACAAAGGTTAATGTTTATGTCTACTGCTTAATGCCCGACCACCTGCATCTGTTAATTTCTCCTGCCAATTCGGGAATTAGTATTTCAAGATTTATTGGTGGATTTAAAAGCAAAACGACCCGCTTGGGTTGGGAAAAAGGCATCAAAAAACTATGGCAAGAAAGGTTTTATGACCATATATTGCGAAGAAATGAAGATATAGAAGAGATTGCTCAATACATTCTAAATAATCCGGTGCGAAAAGGAATGGTGGAATCATATGAAGATTATGAATTCTGTGGGTTGTTGGATGAAATCCCTCAGTAATGAAATTGTAGGGACAGGGTTTATCCCTGTCCGAAACATCGGCAACAATGTAGGGACAGGGTTTATCCCTGTCCGAAACATCGGACAGCCACAAGGGCTGTCCCTACATGAAAAATTAAATGTTTGTGGACAGCCACAAGGGCTGAAAATAAAAGTTTCGGACAACCATAAAGGTTGTCCCTACAAAAAATTAAATATATGTGATAAGAAAGGAGCAATAATGAAAAAACTTAAAATAGGAGATTTGGAAAAAATAAGAGAAAAGGTTGCAAAGACAAGGGTATTGAGAGAAGGCAAAGCAAGGGCAAGGATTACGGTCCATATGGGAACCTGTGGTATTGCTGCCGGTGCCCGTGACATCCTGACCACTTTGATGAGCGAGATAGAAAAAAAGAAAGTGACCGATGTAATTGTTACAACTTCTGGTTGTGCAGGATTATGTAGCAGAGAACCTATGGCAACAATTGAACTGATTGATAAACCACCGGTAAAATATGTGGACCTGACTCCGGAAAAGATCAAAAAGATATTTGCCGAGCATGTGCTAAAGGGTAACATCGTCGCCGAATATGCCCTTGCTTTGGGAAGTGAAACAACACATTGAAAATGCCTAAATACCTAAATTGCCTAAATGCCTAAAGATAAAAAAATGCCTAAAAAGGTTGAAAAGAAATACAGTATAAGTGATGAATTAAAAGAAAGGGCTTATAAGTTCGGATTAGGAATATTGCAACTCGCATCAATGCTGCCAGACACTGAAGAAGGTAAAGTAATAAGAAGACAAATTTGTAAATCAGGGACTTCGGTAGGTTCTAATCTTGAAGAGGCTGATGGTTCATTAACGCTTAATGATTTTGTCTACCGAGTTGATATTGCCTTTAAAGAAGGTAAAGAAACGAGATACTGGCTCCGAATAATAATTGACCGAAAATTGTTAAAAAGGGAAATAGTTAATCCTCACCTTAATGAGTGTGTTGAACTAATTAAAATTCTATCCACGATAATCTACAAATGTCTCAAATAAAATTTAGGTATTTAGGTATTTTGGATTTTTGGACTTTTTCTTTTAGGTATTTAGGCATTTTGGATTTTTGGACTTTTTCTTTTAGGTATTTAGGTATTTACTAAGAAAGGA
>JBBINQ010000083.1:0-1445 GCA_037443805.1 Caldifarciminota bacterium
CCATTGGTTATATTCTTCTGTGCTTGTTGTCTCCAGGACCTTCTCCACCCTCACCTCTGTCCAGGAAAGGCAAAAAGTAAAGGTCGCGATTGCTAAAATTATTCTCCGCATAAAGCCTCCTTTTTTAGAAATTTTTGCAGTATTTGTGCTTGATTCAAAACGGAAAAATAATGCAGAGAGAGAGAGTTCGTTCTTAGACTCGCCTTAAGGTTAATATAAGCCATACATTCTCCTAAACCAATGGTAAATTATATCCATAATCTTCCATCTCTCAATAGGCAGGTGTGTAAATTTTAATATCTGTATTAACTGAAAAAGGCTTCTGATGAGAAGAAATAAAAATAAAGGTTAACTATTTACTTGATTCGGTGTCTAAAGTATGTATAATTAAATAACAAGGAGTGAAGAAATGGAAAATGTAATGGATATTTTAAAGACCGGTATTAAAATAGAAAAGAATGGTATCAGCACATATCTTGATTATGCCTTTAAAACAAAAGACACAACCGGTAAAAATATGTTTATCAGACTCGCAGAGGATGAATTATCTCATATGGAGGTTCTGGAAAAACAACTTGAGAGTATAATGTGTAATCAAGTATGGATTTGCCAGGATATTCCTGAATCTATTATTGAAAAGATTGCACCAAAGATAAGAGAATTAGACCGACCAAAAACTGAGCAGGGGCTTGATGAACTTTCCGCTTTAAAGACCGCCCTTGAATTAGAAAAAAAATCTATTGAATTTTACAAAGAAAATAAAACGAAAATTTCTAACTCTGATGCGACAAAACTTTTTGACCGCCTCATTGAAATGGAAGAATCTCATTACGATTTGATTCAGGCTGAAATTGATAATATTGAGAAGACTGGTTTCTGGTTTGGTATCAGTGAATTTACAATGGAGGGAGAAAGGGGTTAATAGGAGCTTTTATGAATAAAGAAAAGGCACTTGAAGGAATAAAGATTGCGCTGCAAACTGAGTTGAATGGCATTGAATTTTATCGTATAGCAGCAGAAAAGACCGATGATAAAAAGGGCAAAGAAGTCTTCCAGATGCTTGCCAGTGATGAAGAAAAACATTATAATGAATTGAAACGGCAATATCAACATCTCATTGAAGACAACGAGTGGCTTGTATCAACAGAACTTGCTAAACCACCAGCTTTTGCTGATGAAAATCCAATATTTTCTAAAGAATTAAAGAACCGCATTCAGGACAGACACTTTGAGATGTCAGCATTAAGTATTGGAGCACTTCTTGAAACGAATTCAATAGATTTTTACCGTAAGATGAAAGAAGAGGCTGACGACCCTGTTGCCCGGCAGTTATTTGAGAATTTACAGAGATGGGAAGAAAAACATTTAGAGGCGATCACTAAACAATTGAATCTATTAAAAGAAGAATACTGGGCAGATGCCCATTTTACACCACTATACTAATG
>JBBINQ010000083.1:1545-6737 GCA_037443805.1 Caldifarciminota bacterium
TTTTGACGAGCGAAAGCGAGGAGAGATGCCTTTTTACTCTGAAAAAGTAATGGAACATTTTCAGCACCCGCGCAATGTTGGTGAAATCCCGGATGCTGATGGTATTGGAGAAGTAGGGAACCCTGTTTGTGGTGATATGATGACATTCTATATTAAAGTGAAGGATAATCGGCTTGTGGACATAAAATTCAAGACCTTTGGCTGTGGTGCGGCAATTGCAGTCTCTTCTATGGTGAGTGAAATGGCGATGGGAAAGACTATTGAAGAGGCATTGAAGATTACCAATGAACTCGTTGCCCAGGAACTTGGTGGTCTGCCTCCTAATAAGATGCATTGTTCAAATCTCGGTGCGGATGCGTTGCACAAGGCGATTGAAGATTATCTCAAAAAGCAAGGCAGGAAAAATGGTTAAAAAGTGCAAATGCCCATTCTGCAATAGCGAATTGTTATTTAAGTGTTTTGAGCCCATTTTCTGCACCAACTGCCAGATAGAATTAATTCCCTGTGCTGAGTGTGGTAAATTATACAACATAAAATTTGAGAAATGCCCGCATTGTGGGACAGAAAATAAAAGGAGGAAGCGTGCCAATCCTTGATGAGCAGGTGAAATCTGAAGTAAAAAAGATACTCACTGATTTAAAAGAACCTGTAAAGTTGGTCGTTTTTACCCAGGAATCACCGATTGTAATGCCAACTCTGGAGTGTGAGAATTGTCGGGACAATAGATTGTTGATGGAAGAATTGAGTGGTCTTTCGGATAAAGTTAGCATAGAAGTATATGATTTTTTAAAAGATAAAGATAAGGTTGAAGAATATAAGATTGAAAAGATTCCAGCAAATGTGATTAAAGGTGAAATTGACTATGGTATAAGGTTTTTTGGCATGCCAGCAGGTTATGAATTTTCTACCCTGATTGAAGCAATTAAACTGGTATCAAACAGGGATTCTGGGCTCAGTGCGGAAATAAAGGAAAAGATAAAGGCTATTACCAAACCTGTGCATATAAAGGTCTTTATTACTCTTACCTGTCCTTATTGTCCCCAGGCAGCAATCACCTCCTTCAAGTTTGCTATGGAGCACCAATCCATCACTGCGGAAACAATAAATGCCCAGGAATTTCCCCATCTTGCCCAGCGTTTTAATGTCTTTGCCGTGCCCAAGATTGTAATAAATGATACAATACAATTTGAAGGGGCACTCCCAGAATCTCAATTTCTGGAAAAAATTTTGAGTTCAGTTCAGATTTGACATAAAAAGGTGTATTTATGAAACCCAAGAAAAAATAAAAAAAGATAGGAGGTAATTATGGCATCAAAAGAACTACTTGAATTAATGAACAAATCAATAGCCCGTGAACTGCAGGTTGCTATTCAATATATGTGGCAACATGTTCAGTGGAAGGGTGTAAAAGGATTTGCAGTAAAAGATGAACTAAAAAAGATCTCTATAACTGAAATGAAACATGCTGAGGCAATTGCTGAGAGATTAAATTATCTTGGCGGTAAACCAACGACCAAACCCGAACCGATAATAATCGGCGAAGCACTCAAAGAAATGCTTGAGCAGGATAAAAAAGATGAAGAGGGTGCAATAAAACTATATAAGCAAGTAATCCAGAAGGCAAAGGATGAAGGCGATGAGGTTACGCGTAAACTTTTTGAAGGTATACTTGCTGATGAGGAAGAACACCACGATACATTCACCACGCTACTTGAGGAGATTTAGCCTTGAATAACATAATTAGGGCTTGAAAGAAAAAGTAGCGTCCATCTTTAGATGGACGAAGAGTGTTTGCTAAAAATCCCCTCTCCCATTAAACGGGAGAGGGGATGGAAAATTATGAAATCTGAAAAGAAGATTGTTAAAATTGGTGGAATGCACTGTGCAATGTGCGTAACCACGATTGAGAACTCATTAAAAAAACTTGACGGCACAATTGATGTGGTGGTTAACCTTGCTACAGAAAAAGCAACGGTCAATTATGACCCCGCACTCGTTGATACAGAAAGAATAAAAAAAGCAATAGAGGATGCGGGCTATCAATTTCTTGGAATTGGCGAAGAGATTGACCAGGAGTATGAAAATAAATTAAGAGAGAAGGAATTAAAAAATAAAAGAATAAGATTTATTATCGGCTTTATCATTGGCATCCCTTTGATGGTTCTTATGTATATTCCACTCCATCATCTCAATTTTCCACTCCATTATATCTTGTTCATTGTTTCCACACCCACATTTTTATATATCAGTTCTCCAATTTTTAAGGCGGGATTCCAGGCAATAAAAAATAGAGTTCTGAATATGGATGTGATGTATTCAATGGGTATTGGTGTCGCCTACATTGCCAGTGTGATGGGCACATTCAATATTGTTCTGACCAGAGATTTTTTGTTTTATGAAGCAGCCATACTCCTTGCTACATTTTTGACACTGGGACGTTATCTTGAAGCAAGGGCAAAGAGCAGGACCTCTGAGGCAATAAAAAAATTGCTCGGTTTAAGACCGAAGACCGCTATGGTCTTCCGTAATGATACTGAGATGGAAATTCCAATTGATGAAGTCCAGGTCAATGATATCATAATTGCACGACCTGGTGAGCAGATTGCTACAGATGGGGAAGTGATAGAAGGAATGAGTTCAGTAGATGAATCAATGATTACTGGAGAACCCATACCAGTAGCAAAAAAAACAGGTGATAGGGTCATTGGTGGGACAATAAACAAAAATGGAGTGATAAAATTCCGTGCAACAAAGATTGGTAAGGAGACGCTCTTATCCCAGATAATAAGGCTCGTTGAAGAGGCACAGACCTCAAAACCACCGGTCCAGAAGATTGCAGATAATGTCGTAAGTTATTTTATCCCGGTTGTATTGAGTATTGCTATCCTCTCTTTTATTTTATGGTATTTTGCTTTTGATGCAACTCTGCATTTTGCCTTAAGTATTTTGATTTCCATCCTCGTTGTTGCCTGCCCCTGCGCATTGGGCCTTGCAACACCAACTGCAGTCACTGTCGGCATTGGCAGGGGTGCTGAACTTGGTATTTTGATTAAAAATGGTGAGGCGCTGGAGATTGCTCAGAAAATAACGACCGTGGTTTTTGATAAGACAGGAACATTAACAACGGGAAGACCAGAGGTGACGGATATCATTCCAATTAAACAAGCGTTCATTGAAGGCGATAAACCCGAAGAGGATAAAATAAAGATATTACAGATTGCGGGCAGTATGGAAAAGAACTCATTACACCCACTGGCTGAGGCAATATTAAAAGAAGCAGAAAAGAGAAATATCAATTTACTGGAATGTAAAGATTTAGAGACGGTTGAAGGTAGGGGCATAAAAGGAAAGATCAATGGAAGGCTTTACTTTCTTGGCAATGAGAAATTCCTGAAGGAGAATAACATACCATTTCCTAAAGAAATAGAAGAAAAGGTAAGAGAGTTTGAAAAACAGGGTAAGACGATTGTAATCATTGGTGACCAGGAAGTAATCTATGGCTTAATGGTTATCGCAGATAAGATAAAATCCACTGCCCAGAATGCGATTGAGGCATCAAAAAAGATGAATCTCAAAACTGTTATGGTCACAGGTGACAACACAAATTCAGCAAAGGGTGTAGCAGGACAGATTGGTATTGATTATGTCATTGCCGAAGTTTTGCCACAGGACAAGGCAGATGAGGTAATAAAATTGCAGGAAAAAGGCGAAATAGTAGCATTTGTCGGTGATGGAATAAATGATGCGCCAGCACTTGCCCGTGCTGACCTTGGTATTGCTGTTAGTAGTGGAACAGATATTGCCATTGAGAGCGGGGATATGGTCTTAATGAAAAACGAGGTCATTGATGTGGTTTCGGCAATCCAGCTCGGCAGAAAGGTGATGTCAAGGGTAAAGCAGAACCTTTTCTGGGCATTCTTTTATAATATAATTCTCATCCCTGTTGCCGCAGGGGTTCTCTACCCTATCTTCAAAATTACATTCAGACCAGAGTTTGCTGGTCTTGCAATGGCAATGAGTTCAGTAACAGTTGTAAGTCTATCACTCTTGTTGAAAAATTATGTTCCGCCGGTCAAAAGAACTGGATGAAAACGAATGAAAGGGGGTGATTAAAATGGCTACAGACCCGGTCTGCAAGATGCTGGTCTCAGAGAAGACCGCAAAATGGACGACCGAATACAAGGGCAAGAAGTATTACTTCTGTGCCCCGGGATGCAAAAAGGCATTTGAACAAAATCCGGAAAAGTATTTAAAAGAGTTGGAAGAAGAGGAGAAATAATAAATGGTTGAAGTCAAACATGTTCCAGGCAAAGATAGAGGCAAGATAATGCTTTATGCCTTAAGCACCTGTATCTGGTGCAGGAAAACAAAGGAATTACTTGAGAAGCTTGGCGTGGAATTTGATTATATCTATGTTGATTTACTGGAAGGAGCAGATAAGGAGAAGATTAGAAAAGAAGTTGAGAAATGGAATCCTGCCTGCTCATTTCCGACAATCGTGTTCAACAATGAAAAGTGTATCGTTGGGTTCAAGGAGAATGAGATAAAGGCAATGCTGAAAGAGTGAGGATTTAGCGTCCAGTTTAATAGCCTTTCCAGGTGTAGCGCCCAGTTTCAACTGGACGATAGAGAAATTTTTCGTCCATCTAAAGATGGACGCTACAAAAAATAATTGAGATATTATGAGTGAAGAAAACATAATAACTGAAGATGAAGTTGAAAGACTATATGAGAGACTTAACAAAGATGCAGAAGAAGGTGGTTATCATTTAAATCCTGATGTAGAATTCACAAAGCAACTGGTAAAGTCCTTGATAATAAATCAGAAAAGGTATGGCTATCAGGCTTGTCCATGCAGGCTTGCATCAGGTAATAAACAGGATGACCTGGATATAATCTGTCCCTGTGACTACAGGGATGCAGATATCTCAGAATTTGGCGCCTGTTATTGCGGATTGTATGTATCAGAAAAAGTTCTAAACGGCGAAATAGAATTGCAATCTATCCCGGAAAGGAGACCTCCGCCTGACCAGCGAAAAAAAGACCATACAAAGGGGTCAATGATTAATAGAGCTCTCCCCTATCCGGTCTGGCGGTGCAAGGTCTGCGGTTATCTCTGCGCCCGAGATTTGCCACCCGAAATCTGCCCCATCTGCAAGGCAAAAAAGGAGAGGTTTGAGAGATTTATATGA
>JBBINQ010000084.1:0-6391 GCA_037443805.1 Caldifarciminota bacterium
TGCCTTCAACTTCTCAAAATTGACTTTATCATCCTCAAAAACTTCAGGATAAATTGCTTTTAAGCCTTCCTTTATATCTATTTTTACTGATTTATTTATTCCTTTAATTTCCATTTCTATTTTACCTATTTTTCAATAATATTGTATCAATATTTTAAAAAAAGTCAATGGAAATTTTATCGTTTGTTACAGGTATTAAAAATGACAGGTAATTTCTATTTCATTAATTCCCGTCGGGAGAAGTCGCGATTGAGTGCAAATTCACTTATATCATAAGGAGGTTTGCCCGCAGTAATATATTCTGCAGAAATATAGCCAATCTCTGGACCGAGCATAAAACCATGACCGCAGAATCCACTGATAATCCATAATCCATCAATGGGCGCTTTATCCAGAATAGGATTGCCATCAGGGGTCATCTCATAACTGCCTGACCATTGTCTGATGATCTTTATATTTTCAAGTTTGGGGATTAACCGCGCCATCCTTCTACCCATCTCTTTTATAAATTCAAAAGAAGAACCAAGGTCATTGCCTGGCACATTCGGAACTGGTGTATAACAGCCAATAATACTTCCCTGGTTTGCCTTTTGATGGAAATAGCAGCCATCTGACCTATAATCAACAACCATTGGACGGAAAAAAACCTCTATGGGTTCTGTAATCAGTGATTCGTGCCGTTCTGGATAGATTGGGATATCAAGCCCTAAATGGCGCGAGAAATCTCTGATAAATGGTCCAGTGGCATTGACAATAATCGGCGCATAGTATGTCTCACCATTAATTGTAGTAATTGAATTTACTTTATTTCCCTGAAGATTTATTTTTGTTACTGCACAATGGGTAAAGATTTTACCCTTTTCTTTTATTCTGCGGGCATAACCATCAACTACTAAAAATGGATTTGCCTGTCCATCTGAAGGACAATAAGTACCACCTAAAAGACCTTCTGTATTTATGCCTGGCACGATCTTTTGAATTGTCTGAACATCCACATATTCAACATCCAGACCCATTCTTTTCTGTAGTGCAATCAAACTTTTATAAGTTTCTTCTTTTTCTTTATTATGTGCAAGGAATAGATAACCATCCTGCTCAAACTCCACATCCAGCCCAAGTTCTTGTTCCATCACCTTAAATTTTTTTACTGATTCCATTGCAATTTTTATACTCAATTCTGTTGAAAATTGCTGTCTTATACCACCAATACAGCGCCCTGTTGAGCCGGCAGTTAAGTAATCCTTTTCAAAGAGATAGACCTTTAAGCCCTTTTTAGTTAAATAATAACCAGTTGCACAACCAATGATTCCACCACCAATAATTATCGCATCTGTCGTGTTATTCATACAATTTTAGGCATTTAGGTATTTTAGGCATTTAGGCATTTTATAATCCATACATCGCAATAATCTCTTCTTTCTTTTTGCCAAGAATATTATACTTTGCACCAATTTTCTTGAATGCCTCAATCGCCTTATCAAGGTGCTCTTTTTCGTGGACCGCTGAAATTTGAACACGAATCCTTGCCTGACCTTGTGGCACAACCGGGAAGAAGAAGCCGACCACATATATACCTTCGTCATATAAATCGCGCGCCATATCCTGAGCGAGTTTTGCATTATATAACATTACGGGCACAATAGGGTGGACCCCTTCTCTTATATCCAGACCTGCTTCTTTCATCTTTGCGCGAAAATATTTGGTGTTCTCTTCTAATTTGTCGCGCAGTTTTGTAGTACTGGCAATCAGGTCAACCACCTTATTTGCTGCTGCCACTACTACGGGTGGAATAGTATTGGAAAAAAGATAGGGGCGGGCGCGCTGACGGCACATCTCAACAATCTCCTTACGACCACTCACACATCCACCTGATGCACCACCCATTGCCTTGCCCAAAGTGGTAGTGATGATATCAATCTTGCCCACAACACCACAATGTTCATGTGTGCCTCTGCCATTTTTTCCTAAGAAACCAGTAGCATGTGAATCGTCAACCATTACCATTGCATTATACTTTTCAGCAAGCTCGCAGATCTTATCAAGGGGTGCAATGTCCCCATCCATTGAAAATACACCATCAGTAATAATCATTCTAAAACGGCAGTTCTGTGTTTCCTGTAATTTTTCTTCAAGATGTGCCATATTGAGGTGTTTGTAATTGTAAAGCTGTGCCTTGCAGAGTTTCATTCCATCAACAATGGATGCGTGGACAAGACGGTCTGCAATCATTGCATCTTCTTTATCTAAGACAACATCAAATACTCCGGCATTGGCATCCATACAGGATGGGAAAAGGACCGTGTCTTCAGTTCCTAAGAATTCAGTAAGTTTTCTCTCAAGTTCACGATGAATATCCTGTGTGCCACAGATAAAGCGGACCGAAGACATACCATAACCACGGTTTTCAAGCCCTTCGTGCGCTGCCTTCACTACCTCAGGGTGGCTTGATAATCCTAAATAATTATTGGCACAGAAATTTATAACTTCTTTTGGTGGCGCACCAGCAGGATATTCAACCTTTATCATTGCAGACTGTGGTGAGGCAATGAATCTTTCTTCTTTAAAAAGTCCTTTTTCCTTAATGCCTTTTAATTCATTTGAAAAAAATTCTCTTATTTTAGTATCAAATGCCATAATACCTCCACTGATAAATTTTAAATCTTAAAGAATTTTTATGTATCAATCTTTACGAATTCGCCAAGGAGTTTGATAATATTGTTCACAGTATCAAAGGCATCGGTCGTTGCTTTCTCGTCCGGAATCTTTATATTAAATTTTTTCTCCAGAAATGTTTTGAGTGAGACCATAGAGAATGAGTCCACAATTCCACTGGAAATCAAAGGTGTATTTTCAGTAATCTCCTGGTCTGAATCTTCGTCAAGATACTCTTTTTTTACATAATCAATGATTAATTTTTTTAAATCTTCACCCATAAATTCCTCCCTTTAATCATTTTCTAAGGTGGATATATCACCGATCTCTTCACCCCATTCTTTTGCCCTTAAGAGGCGGCGCATAATTTTACCGCTTCTTGTCTTGGGCAGAGAATCAACAAATTCTATCTCCTGAGGCATTGCCAGGGGTGATAATTTTTTTCTGATGAAGTTCATAATATCAAGTTCCAGGTCATTGCTTGGTTTATAACCTGGTTTTAAGGCAACGAATGCCTTGACTACTTCCATATTCACCTGGTCTGGTTTTCCCACTGCTGCAGATTCAGCAACTGCGGGATGTTCAAGCAGGGCAGATTCAATTTCAAATGGTCCAACCAAATGGCCTGCAGTATTTATCACATCATCATCCCTTCCTACAAACCAGAAATATCCTTCATTATCAAGATAGGCACGGTCTCCACAAATATACCAGCCATTTTTAAATTTATTGTCATAGGTTTCTTTATTATTCCAGTATGCCCTCATCATTGATGGCCAGCCTGGTTTTAAGGCAATCAATCCAATTGAACCCGGTGTGTTTATTGGCTCATATTTTTTAGGGTCAACAACAACCGCGACAATACCAGGAAAGGCTTTGCCCATTGAGCCTGGTTTTATCTTCATCCCTGGATAGTTTGAGATCACAATTGAGCCAGTCTCTGTCTGCCAGTAAGAATCATGGAATGGTAATCCAAACACCTTTTCTGACCAGATGACTGCCTCAGCATTCAATGGTTCGCCTACGCTGATAAGATGGCGTAAACATGTTAGATTGTATTTTTTTACAACTGCTTCGCCCTCTTTCATTAAAAGTCTGATTGCAGTGGGTGCAGTATACCACACTGTTATTTTGTGTTTTTCAATAAATGCATACCACTTTTCGGTATTGAATCCAATGTCGTATACTGCCTGGGTAATACCGAGCGACCAGGGACCAATGATGCCATAAGAGGTGCCAGTAACCCAGCCCGGGTCAGCAGTGCACCAGTAAATATCATCTGGTTTCAAATCAAGTACCCATTTTGTTGTAATGTATTGTGCAATGATTGAAGAATGGACATGTAGTGCACCTTTGGGTTTACCGGTTGTTCCTGAAGTATAGTGTAAAACAGAAGGGGTCTCTTTGTCTACTTTATACACAGGAAAGTTTTCAATCTTCTGGTAATCATCCATAATAAATTCTATCTCTCTTTTCTCAAGCGGTTTGCCTTCATTATGCAGGACAATTATGTGTTTTAATGCTGGCAATTGTGCTTTAATCTTGCGGACCTTAGATAGATGTTTGCGTGTGGTCAGAATAGCACAGGTTTTTGCATCATCAAGCCGGGTGAATAATGCCTCTTCACCAAATGCTGAAAAAAGGGGCTGGACAATAAATCCTGCCTTAAGGATTCCAATAAAAGAGATATACAATTCTGGGATTCGGTCCATAAATATGCAGACCCGTTCACCCGGCTTGATACCGAGTGAACTGAGAAAATGTGCAAATTTATTACTATTGGTTCGTATATCATTGTATGTATATTGTTTTATTTCGCCACTGAACCCCTGCCAAATTAGGGCAAGTTTACTACCGAATCCAAGTTCACAGATTCTGTCACTGCAAAAATATCCTATGTTATAATTACCATTCTTTCCATATTCAAGTTCTTCTTCACTCTGCTGCCAATTAAAATTTCTATATCTTTCTTCATAAGAACCAATATTAGATGGTTGTTTTGACATCATAACCTCCCTGCGTTTTGGTTTTAAATTGAACCTTCAAGATGGGCTCCAGTTAATACTATCTTCACTTATTGCAATTGCACAGGCATATTGTTTTGAATGGCAGTTTGCGGTATGAATATGGTCACGGTCAGATAAATTATCTCTGAGCACGCCCGTGACAGTTGCTTTATTATTTTTTAATATAATATTATGCCAGAAAGAACCAAAATATAGCCCTTTACCCAGTGCCTTTAAAATTGCCTCTTTCAAAGCAAACTTTATACCTGAGCTCAAAGGATTCTTTTTAATGGATTCTATCTCCTCGGTATTAAAGACCTGTGTAAGAAAGTCTTCGGAAATCTTTGAAAATCGGCTTAATTCAACGAGGTCAATGCCGATACCTTTTATCATCACTGATTAAGGATAAAGGAGAATCTTTCCACAATTCCCGCTTTCCATCAATCCCATACCTTTTTGGAATTCTTCCAGTCGTAGCCGATGCGTAATAACCTGTTCAAGGTCAAGTTTACCTGAAGCAAGGAATCGTGTTGCCTTATACCAGGTAGAGAACATTAATCTACCATTGATACCCTGGATTGTAAAGTATTTAAAGACTATTTCAGCAAGGTCTATCTTTACTGGACGCTCAGGGATGCCAAGGATTGAATACCTGCCACCAGGCCTTAAAGCCTTTAATCCATCAGTTATTGCAGTTTGATTGCCTGACATCTCTAAGACCACATCCACACCTTTTCCATTTGTGTGCTGCATAACTGCATCCAGAATTTTATTCTTTTTTGGATTCAAAATTACATCTGCGCCCATCTTTTTTGCCAGTTGCAATCTATACTCATTTATCTCGGTTGCAATGATTTTTGTTGCACCACAAATTTTACACACGGCAACAGACATAATTCCGATAGGTCCGCAACCAGTAATCAGTACAGTATTACCTGCAATCTCACCGGCAAGCACAGTGTGGATTGCATTACCCAGTGGTTCCATTACTGAGATATAATCTTTGGGTATTTTTTCTTCAATGACCCAGGCATTTGTTGCGGGCACAACCGCATATTCTGCAAAAATACCATCAATATCAACACCAAAGATCCGCACATTTTCACAGATATGGGCAAGGTCATTTCTGCAGAGAAAACAATAGCCGCAGGCAATATGGGTCTCTGCTGAGATAATATCATCCTTTTTTATGTTTTGGACATTGCTGCCGACCTCTACGACCTGGCCGCATAATTCATGGCCCATTATCTGAGGAATTTTTTTAATCCTTTTTTGTGCCCATTCATTCCATTGAAAGATATGGAGGTCAGTGCCGCAGATTGAACTTGCTAAAACTTTTACCAGGACCTCGTTGGGCCCTGGTGTTGGGACCGGGACATCAATTAATTCTGCCCCGGGTTCTGGTTTTGTCTTAACGACTGCCTTCATCGTTGTCATAGGTTTAATTATAATGAAAAAATGGACAAAGTCAACTATATGATATTCTGATTATTCACCACTTTTGTTTTTTTCCCTGCCATTCTGAGGGCACGAAGTGCCCGAAGAATCTCAATAAAAGCATTAAAAGACCGAGATTCTTCGCCCCTTCGGGGCTCAGAATGACAAAGAGAGAGAATGGGCTCAGAATGACAAAGAGAGAGAATGGGCTCAGAATGACAAAGAGAGAAGGCAGGCGAAGAATGATAGAAGATGGCATTCTCTCTATTATTTTTAGGCATTTAGGTATTTTGGAC
>JBBINQ010000085.1:0-5618 GCA_037443805.1 Caldifarciminota bacterium
GCGACCTTCCTTGCGGGATTTATTTTCTGGTCCTCAGTCAAAATAATGAGAAGGTTAGTAAAAAATTCTTGCTCATTAAGTAGTGAACATTTCTTCATGTCAATCTTTCTACTGCTACTACTATGTAACCCTTTTTAGTTCTGGTTCTAACCCACATTGTTCATAGGCAATGCCTGTCCTTGTCTCAATCAAGAGTCATTCACGCCCGCCAAACAGAGTGGCGGGCGTGGCAATCCTTGAGCTGTGCGATAACAGATGAGATTGCTTCGTCGCTTCGCTTCTCGCAATGACAAAGAAAAAAACAGAGTGTTAAATTTTTGTATAGCCAAATAAAAGTGCAAAGTAAATCTGGTATTATGTTTGCTGAAAATTAAGCAAATTTAGTATGAATAATGCGGGTGAAAATTTCTCATTTTTATGTTTATATAATTGCAAAATTGTTGAATAAGTGGAATTTCAGATTTCAGCATAATTATTTGAGACATTGAGATTCTTCGGGCACTTCGTGCCCTCAGAATGACAGGGAAAAGAAATAAAAGTGGGGAGTAGTCAAAGATTTATCTTATTGACAAATAAAATTATTTAGATATTATTATAAAATTGAACAACAAAGGAGGCCCTTATGAAAAAGCTGTCCTGGCTATTGGTTTTCTTTTTATTATTTATTGCCTGTGAATCTGGTTTTGAAATTAATCTTGAATGCTGGGTCAAACATACGAGCGAGGTTATTGGTGTTGAGACCAGTATCCTCGGTGAAAAATCCCAGGTCTTTGTTAACCTTACCTGGGGTTGGGTCTATCAAAGACCGGCAATAGATGCAGTGATTATTGACCGAAGTATTGGTGATTCTACACATTATGTGACGATTGATACAGTTTTCATTGATACGGTAATGTATTTCAATGATGCTGATTCTGTGCTCCAGCCTAACAGCACAGTATTTTACCGGCTAAATTCATTGAACGGTAAGGCAGTAGAAACATTTAAAGAAGTCAAAGTTGAAATTCCACCTGCGCAGAATTTTCATAAACCAGATACTGAATTTATCTCAATTACCAATGATACGCTCTGCATCAGTTTTGCCCGGCTCTCAGGTTTTGATACCACAGATATTGCAATCTATAAAGGTGCACCAAAGTCCATAGATAGTCTCATTAATTATCTAACCAATCCTCTGTATGATACTACAATTGCAGATACAATTCTCAATATCAGTAATGTGGATTCATTGTTCCCTGCAGACACAATTCCTTATACAATCAAAATCAGTTCTTCACGGATTGCATTACTTGATTATATTACTGATACCTCTACTGGATTCCGTGCCTTTATTAGAGAACAGAAATAACTATGCCTGGCGTAGAACTTGATGTCCTCTTAGAAGAACTTGTCTTAAAAGAAGGTTCTGATTTACATCTCAGGGTTGGTGAGCCACCAGTATTCCGGGTAGCAGGTGAATTAGAACGTGCTGAATGTCCGCCGATAACTAAAGAAGATATGGAAAGTTTGATATATGGTTTGATGAAACCAGCACAGCGTCAGATATTTGATGCCAATCTTGAATTTGATATGGCTTATGAAATTTCTGGTGTAGCACGATTCAGGGTGAATATCTTTAAACAGATGGGAAACATCGGTGTGGTGTTAAGGATTATTCCTTTGAAGATAAAGACGATTGATGAATGGGGATTCCCTTCTGTACTAAAAAAGATTGCCGAGTTACCCAGAGGGCTGGTCCTTGTCACAGGCCCAACAGGCAGTGGTAAATCAACCACCCTTGCGGCAATGATTGAACATATAAATCAGCATTTTCGTAAACATATTATTACAATTGAAGACCCTATAGAATTTTTGCACCGCGACCGTTTGTCAATCATTGAACAGAGAGAGATTGGTATTGATACTACATCTTATGCTGAGGCATTGAGGCGAGCAATAAGACAGAATCCCGACATTATTCTGGTCGGTGAGATGCGCGACCTTGAAACTATGACCCAGACCATTACTGCGGCAGAGACCGGGCATCTGGTATTTTCAACTCTGCACACAATTGATGCGGTTCAAACCATAGACCGCATCATTGATGTTTTTCCGCCTGCCCAGCAACAACAGATTCGTCTCCAGTTATCCACCACACTCCAGGCAGTGATTACAGAAACCCTGGTGCGAAAAAAGGAAGGTGGTGGTCGTGTTGCCGCATTTGAAATAATGGTGTGCACACCTGCGATCAGGAGTGCAATTCGGGAAGCAAAGACACCGCAGATTTACTCGGCAATTCAAACTGGTTCACGGCTCGGTATGATACAGATGGACCAGTATCTCAGAAATCTTTTGAATCAGGGAGTCATTGATTATGAAGAGGCACTTGCGCACTGCACAAATCCTGATGAATTTGAAAGGCGGGTATCAGCATGACAAAACTTAATGACCTTTTGCACACACAGGTGCAAAGCAGGGCATCAGATTTGATATTAAAGGTCGGCTCACCACCAATATTGAGGATTAATGGTGATTTGACCACCCTTGAAATTCCACCCCTTAATGCCATTGATATTGAGTCTGGTCTCGTAGAGATGCTTAAAAAAGAGCAGATTGAGGATTATAAAAAGCATAGCGAACTTGATGTATCCTATGAAATGGCGGGTGTTGCACGATTCCGTGTGAACATTTTTAAACAGCGGGGTAATATTGGTGCTGTATTCAGATTGATTCCAGAAAAGATTCCTACAGTTGACGAACTTGGTTTTCCTCAAGTCTTAAAAGAACTGGCAATGCGTCCCAGAGGGTTGATTGTAGTAACCGGTCCTTCAGGTTGTGGTAAATCAACGACCCAGGCAGCATTGATTGATTACCGCAACACAAATGATAATTGTCACATTGTTACAGTTGAGGACCCAATTGAATTTATTCATAAGAACAAAAAGGCATTAGTAACCCAGCGTGAGATCGGCCGTGATACTCATTCTTTTGCCAATGCATTAAAATTCGTATTGCGACAAGACCCGGATGTAATCCTGGTCGGTGAAATGAGGGACCTTGAGACAATCTCGCTTGCAATTACTGCCGCTGAGACCGGACATCTGGTCATAACAACATTGCATACTGCAGATTCTATATCTACCATTGATAGAATCATTGATGTTTTTCCACCCCATCAACAAAACCAGATTAGAATGCAGTTATCATTAAACCTCTTATGTATCTTTGCCCAGAATTTGGTAAAAAGGGCGGACAATAAGGGACGGGTTGCTGCTTATGAATTGTTGATTGCTACGAGCAGTGTGCGGAATTTAATCCGTGAGGCAAAGACCCATCAGTTATTATCAATTCTACAAACTTCACAACAACAGGGAATGATAACCTTTGATGCCTGTCTGGCAAATTATGTAAAGAAAAAGATTGTTGATATTAAGGATGCAGAGGCAAAGGCATTAAATTTTGATACATTCCACAAGGAGATTGAACTTTTAACACAGGGTAAATAGTGCTCAAAAAGCAATTTTTGAAACTGGATAGCCCAGTCCAGTATATAAAAGGCATTGGACCCAAAAGGGCATTATATTTTAAAAGGTTAAATATTGAAAATGTAAAAGACCTGCTTTATTTAATACCGCACCGCTACCTGGATTATTCTACTGTATTAAAGATTAAAGATTTGAAAATAAATGATGAGGCGACCATTATTGGCAGGGTCCATTTAATTGAAATAAAAAAGGCAATGCGTCGCGGTGAAATGGTAAATATTCTGCTTAAAGATGATACCGGTAGTATTGTGTTGAGATGGTTCAATCGTCCTGACCTGAAAAATAAATTTAAACCCGGAGACTGGCTTATGGTTTCAGGAAAAGTGAGTTTTTTTTATGGCAAGCAATTTATCAATCCGCTTTATGAAATTATCGGAGAAGATGATTCTGGTGTAGATAAGAGCAGTGGAACAATTATTCCTATTTATCCTCTGACTGAAGGACTGGGACTATGGGATATCAGGCGGGCAATGAATATTGCCGTGGATTTATGCCTGAATGAGATTCAAGAAACAGTTCCCCAGTATTTACTTGATAAACACAATTTGCCTCCATTGAAAAAGGCAATCAGAGAGCTGCATTTCCCACAATCAGTTGACCAGGCAAAAATTGCCAGGCAGCGACTTGTATATGATGAGTTTTTCTTTTTTGAAATGGCACTGGCACGAAGAAAAACAATGGTAAAAAATCAGCAGGGAGTCGCATTAAAAGAAATCGGTTCTTTGACAAAGAGATTTGTTCAAACACTTAGATTTGAACTGACTGCGGGTCAGAAAAAGGTTATTGAAGAGATTACAGCTGATATGTCAAAACCAAAGCCGATGAACCGTTTGATACAGGGTGATGTTGGTTCAGGAAAGACCGTGGTGGCGCTATATTCTCTGCTCATTGCGGTAGAGAATGGATATCAGGGTGCAATGATGGTCCCCACTGAAATTCTTGCCGAGCAGCACTACCTCAATCATTATAAGATTTTGAATAGCCTTGGTGTTAAGACTGTATTATTAACAAGCAGTATCAAAGGCTCAAACCGTGAAGAGATTATTGCTCAAATTCAAAGCGGCGAGGCGAAGATTATTTTCGGCACACATGCACTCATTGAAGAAGATATAAACTTTAAAAATTTGGGTCTGGCAATTATTGATGAACAGCACCGATTCGGTGTGATGCAGAGGGCAGCACTCGTTAATAAAGGTATCAACCCACACTTTTTAGTTCTCTCTGCAACACCGATTCCACGCACCCTGGCACTCACACTCTATGGTGATTTAGATATTTCTACACTGACTGAAAAACCACCGGGTCGTGGAGAGATAATAACCAAACTCTATCTGGAGAATCAAAAGACCAGTGTTTACAGATTTATCACGAATGAGTTGCAAAAAGGGCGCCAGGCATTTGTGGTATGCCCGATAATTGAGAAGTCAGAGAAATTAGAACTTAAATCCGCAACTGAAGCCTATAATGAAATTTGCAGAGTATTTCCTGATTTTCCGATTGGCTTAATTCATGGAAGGCTCGGCACACAGGAGCGGATAAAGATAATGTCAGATTTTCGTAGTGGTTCAATAAAGGTTCTTGTAGCAACAACAGTAATTGAAGTTGGTGTTGATATACCTAATGCGACGATAATGCTCATACTACATCCAGAAAGATTTGGACTGGCACAATTGCATCAATTAAGGGGAAGGATTGGACGGGGAGCAGAAAAATCATATTGTTTTCTGTTGCTGAGTAAATTCGTTGCCCAGGAGACCTATGAGCGGATAAGTTTTTTTGAAAAAAACAATGATGGATTTGCCCTGGCAAAAAAAGATATGCAACTGAGGGGACCTGGAGAAATTCTCGGTAAGAGACAGCATGGACTACCCGATATAAAGATTGGTGATTTAGAATTGGACCAGGAAATTTTGCTATGGGCGCGGGATGATGCCTTTGCCGTTGTCAACCAGGACCCGGAGATAAAACTTCCGGAGCACTATCCAATTAAACGATATTTTAGAGAATTTAGAGATAGAGAAGAATTATTAAGAATTGGATAAAAAGTTCTGCCCTTGACAATATAAAAGTTTTAGTTATAATCTACTATGATTA
>JBBINQ010000086.1:0-3793 GCA_037443805.1 Caldifarciminota bacterium
GAACAGAGTGAGCCGAAAAATCTAAATAAAGGTATTAAAAAATGAGATTCTTCGCCCGCCACTCTTCGCCACACTTTTTGGCGGATTGGCGGGCTCAGAATGACAAAGAGAGAAAAGCTTAGAATGACAGGCGAAGGTTTTTCGAATTTGAATAATACAGGCTAACTCCTTTTCTCCTTCAATCTTTTCTGAACTGCATTACTCGTTAATTCTTTAATGGCATCCTGTGCAATCCATTTGGCACTTCTTGAATCCATTTTTTGAATCTCTTTTGCAGTTTTTATAGCTATTTTATTTAAGTTTATATTTCTCTTCCCAATCTGTCTTAATGCCCAGTTAACCGCTTTCTTAACAAAATTTCTGTTATCTGTAGATTCTCTTTTTATGATTGGAAAGAAATTTATAAATTCTTTATCACTCATCTCTTTATTATGAACCGCGAATACAGCCATTAAAACGAATCCCGCTCTTTTAATAAATTCCTTATCGTTTGCAGTCCATTCAATTGCTTTTTGATAAGAAAATTCTGTTCTATCAAAAAGATTCATACAAACCTGGTCGCAGACATCCCACGAATCAAAATCTTTTACCCACTCCTCCATTTGTTTTAAAGTCACCATACCTGGTTCATCAATCATACTTGCAAGTATGCGTGCTTCGTGAATGCCTGAATTCCAGAGCTGCTGGGAGAGAGAATGATTCTTTCCTATTTCTCTAGCCATCTTTCTTAAGTCCGGAATTGATACGCCATAGACTCTCTCTCCAGTAATCCCATATTTAGCCATACCTTCAACCGCTCTGGGATTAGAAAGGGATTTTAGTTTTTTTAAAATCACAGCGCATTTCATTTTTTAAATTATCTCCTTCACAGGTTGTCTTAAAATTGTCTTCATCTTTTGAGGCGGCGTTTTTCTGGGATCTGACAAATATATCTCATGATGGAAACCATTTTCAGTTAGTTTGTTTTCTTTCATCATCTTTCTCATTTTTTCTAAAGTTTCTGGCTCTGTTGAGTATGGTCCTGTATGCAATATCTGAATACACTTGCCTTCGTTTACACTTTCAAACTTGATTACTTTTATCAAATCCAACCCTTTCTTCTTGAAGACCTCTTCCCTTGCTTTTTCTACTATCCCTGAATTAACAAAATCTGGCATACGAATAAGAAGTTTCCATTGCCATTCTTGTCTTGGCACTTCTAAAGCCGGCTTATTTGACTCCACCCACCATAATCCTTCTAATTTGGGGACAGCAAAATCTTTACCCTGTTTTTTACAGATATTTTTGACACCGTAGGCAAGTGGATACAATGCTTCAACTGCTTTTGTAAATACTTCTCCAGCAGGTTCGCCTTTGCCTTCAACAGTCAAAAATGGAATCCCACCAAATTCAACTATTTCAGGAACCATTTTTGCTGTGTAGTATGTTTTGTATTCCTTTGTCAAATCTAATTTTGTTGCCATAATTGCCCCTTTTTTTATATTATTTTACTCCTATTTTTATGTGCTATTCAAGAAACGCATGCACAAAATAATTGTTCCAACCCCAGTTGCGATATTCAAGTATATCAGAATATTTGAAATAAGTTTATTAAAATGCCCTTCCCTTTTTACAATTATCTTGTGAACGACAAACGGAAGCAAACCACCAATCCCAGCGATTAACCCAATTATAAAACCCAATATTGTTTGTCTCTCAATCTCTACCAATCCGTAAAACAATACTACGAGAATTGGAATATGCATTATAATAAATCCAGTAATTTTAACGGGCAAATTCAATATCTCCCATTCTTTTTCATACGCTGCTTCAATTTCATGGAGTATCAACAATGTTGCGTTTATAATGTAAATCAAGCTGAGTAATTTCATATTATGTTCTTTTAATTATCTGCGCACTTTTTCCTATGATGCTCTCAGAAAGTGAAACCCTGTTTTGTCAGATTCACAAATGGCTAAAAACGTTTTTTGTAAATATGGCAATATGGTTTTTCTTTTTTCATTTCGTAGTAGTCCTGATGATAATCCTCTGCTTTGTAGAACTCGGTCGCGGGTAGAACCCTGGTCACAACATTGTAACCTTTTTCTTTTAAAATCTGTATTAATTTTTCCGCAATCGTCTTTTCTTCGCCATTACTGTAAAACACAACGGATTTATACTGCTCTCCAATATCCGGTCCCTGGCCATTTGCCTGGGTCGGGTCGTGAATTTCAAAGAAAAATCTGGCAAGTTCCTCATAGGAAATCTTCTTCGGGTCATAAGTAACCTCTACTGTCTCATAATGACCAGTCTTACCTGAACAAACCTCTTCATAAGTGGGATTCTCTTTTGTGCCTCCCATATAACCAGATACTGCACTAATCACACCCTCTTTCTTTTCAAAATAGTATTCCACACCCCAGAAACAACCGCCTGCAAAGTATGCCTTTGCTGTATCACCCCATTCTCTGTCCTTTACAAAGATAAGGGAAATTGAGTTGACGCAGTAGCGCAGGTTTTTTTCAGTAAAACCCTCACCTTCAAAGATATGACCGAGATGGGCGCCACAATTGGCACACTGTATCTCGGTCCTGACACCATCCGGGTCAGGGAGTCTTTTAATTGCCCCTTTTATCTCATCATCAAAACTGGGCCAGCCACAGGAGGATTTGAATTTAGATTCCGCACGGAAAAGGGGCGCATTACATCGCTTACAAATATATGTGCCTTTTTCAAAAAAATTGTTGTATTTACCACTACCAGGCGGTTCTGTTCCCTTATGAATAATTACCCTTTCCTCTTCGGGAGTGAGTTTACGATACATCTGGTCTTTATTTCCCATAGCTAACTCCTTTTTGCAAGTAATGATAAAAAATAGCATCAAGATTAATACTGAAAAGCACTTATTTTCAAGCATTATGTTAGACAATTCAGCGGTAATTTTTTTCAAATTTTTAACGCTCATTAAGATTTTTCGTATCAGCATTTTAAACACTAAAATTTATATCCAAGACCGAAACCGAATACTGGCCTATAGGCTGATGAACTTGGAAAATCACTGAAATATCCAGAGGCGTTATCTACCATTCCTCATATTCCCCCATATAAAATCCATAAAAGACCGAAGCGTGCAGTTCCTTTATACCCTACATACATAGATGGCCCAATCAATGTGCCCAATCTATTTTCGTGTCCAAGGCTATCTGTTTCATAATCTATTTCGTGCGTCCCAAAACTCAAGCCTGTTAGGAGTCTATGTGATTCAAAAAATTCTGTGTTAAGACCAAAACAATATCCAAAACCATACATTGGCGTGTCGCTACCAGATGAAAAAGTTATTCCTGCAGAAACGAAAGGTGTTAATCTGAAATTGGGACGCAATAAAAATTGGTATTCAACTGAAGTACCTGCACCGCCGCCGTATAAACTACCTATACCAATATGTGCGGCGATTCCTTCAGTAGAACTTTTGGATATTTTTTCCGTTGCTGGTGTTTCTGCGTAACTCGCTGACGAGACAATTATGACTGTTGTTATTACCAGCATTGTTTCTGCGATTTTTCTTTTCATGACTTACCCCCTTTCTTTACTTTTGCTGTGCTTCACCTAATTTGGTTGTATTGCAACTATTGCGTATATTCCGCAAATTTGGCAGTATAAACAACTAAGATATCATAATAAAATTAAAAAATTGTCAATAGAAATACGCAAAATTAAGACATGCATTCACCCTAAAGGTCTCATTCTTAAAAATGTCATGCTGAACTTGTTTCAGCATCCCAATTGGGATTGCGTCTGGGAAATGAATATTTTT
>JBBINQ010000087.1:0-3044 GCA_037443805.1 Caldifarciminota bacterium
AAATCCAATTTTGTCAAGGGGTAATGTATCTATCAAGCATTGATTTTTCTGTATTGTTAAATATAATATTTTCTATGCGGCCTGTTTTTCCAATTGTCCTGAGTTTCTGCATATTTCTAAATTGTAAGGTTTCTTCAAATAAACCAGATTTTAAAATTGTCTCCCTTTCTCCAGCAATGACCGAGATTATATTTGCCCTGGGTAGTGAGAAATATCTTGTTGGTGTTACCACATATTGCGATTATCCTGATTCCGCAAAAAAAATCTATAAGGTCGGTGATTTTTCCAATCCTTCATTAGAACGAATTATTAATTTGAATCCAGACTTTGTGATTGTCAATCTGCCAGAGCAGAACCGCATTAAATATCAACTTGAAAAATTGGGCATAAAAACATTTGATACTTCACCTGAGACTCTTGATGATATTTACCAGGAGATTCTGAATCTTGGAACCATTCTGAAAAAAGAGAGGCAGGCAGATTCACTTGTTAATTATATGAAGATGAATATCAAATCGCGGAGATTGAGCAAGAAAAAAGTTTATGTAGAACTATGTCCTAAACCCTTGATTACGGTGGGTGGTAATTCATATCTGAATGAACTGATTGAGATGGCTGGAGGCAAAAATATTTTTTCTGACCTGAACAAAGACTATCCGGTCATTAATCAGGAAGAGGTGATTATAAGGGATCCTGATATAATAATTGTATTGCATCCAGAAAAGATTATGGACCGTGTGGGCTGGAAAGGTATCAGTGCCATAAAGAATAAAAGGGTCTTTATGGATTTACATCAGGACTGGCTCATGCGGCCAGGACCAAGGCTTGTTTTAGGTTTTAAGGAACTGGAGAAGATACTTGAATAAAGTAGTGGTCAGCATTCTAATTTTTATTATCGTTGTTGTAATTGAACTGTTTATTGGTCCAGGAGAATTGTCAGGTGCAATATTCCAGTTAAGGCTTTATCGTGTCATACTGGGTATTTTTGCCGGTAGTGTGCTCGCATTCAGTGGTAGTATTCTTCAAAGTCTGTTTGGAAATCCCTTAATTGAACCTTATACACTCGGTTCTGCATCGGGCGCAGCACTTGGTGTGGCAATCGGAATTGCCATTACTGGTTATTCAAACCCCATCTTTGCTTTTGCCGGTGCCCTGTTAGTGGGAGTCATTGTTTTTGTGATTGCCCGTATAGAAGGAGGATTATTGCGTGACCGATTAGTCCTGGCTGGTGTGGTTATGAGTTTTCTATGCAGTTCACTGGTAATGGTCATTATGATTGCAGGAAGAAAAGAACTTTATGAAATAATCTATTTGCTGATGGGCTATCTCGGCATTATTATTACTCCGCAGAACCGAGTTATGATAATGATACTGCTGGTCGGCACAGCCATATCAGTCTTTTATCTTTATCGTTATTATCGGGAATTTGATATTCTTGGCACTGGTATAGAAACTGCTGCGGGTTTAGGAATTGATGTTCAGAGATTTTCCTTAGAGGCCTTTGTTATTACTACACTTTTAGTCAGTTTTGTCGTTTCATTGGTCGGTGCCATAGGATTTGTGGGTCTTGTCATACCCCATATCTCAAAATTATTGTTTGGACCAAAACACATAAAAAATCTTGCTGGTTCTCTTTTTCTTGGCGCAATATTTTTATTGCTCGCTGATGGTCTGGCACGCAACCTTACAGTATATGAACTACCTACGGGAATTATTACCTCACTCATTGGTGTGCCATTTTTTATTTACCTGTATCGGAAAAAATAGTATGAATGCAGTGGAATTAAAAACACTCACTTTTGCATACAATCAAAAAACAATCTTAAGAGATATTGGATTTACCATAGAAAAGGGTGAATTTTGTGGCATTATCGGACCCAATGGAGCAGGAAAATCAACACTTTTACGAGTCATCGCAGGCATTCTCAAACCAAAGAGCGGAAATGTTTCAGTGATGGGGAGGGATGTCCAAACAATTAGAAAAAAAGAGTTTGCCCGACTCGTAGGTTTTGTCCCTCAGGAGACACATTTTTATCTGAACTATACTGTTGAAGATATTATCACAATGGGCAGATATCCTTATCTTGAGCCATTCCAGATGCTGAACAAACAGGATATTTCAGCAATTGAATGGGCAATTGAACAGACACAAACAAGGGATTTATGCAAGCGTCCAATCAATGCACTCTCTGCCGGAGAAAAACAGATGGTTGTGATTGCCCGTGCCCTTGCCCAAAATCCAGAGCTCCTTCTGCTTGATGAACCCACAAGCCACCTTGATATCCAGCACCAGTCAGCAATAATGGAGTTATTAAAAAAATTAAATAATCAGGGAATAACGATTATTATTGTTAACCACGATTTGAACCTTGCGAGCCAGTTCTGTAAAAGATTGATCCTTTTACATCAGGGCAGGATTTATAAAATGGGTAAACCCGAGGAGATTATCAACCAGAAAACGATTGCTGAAGTCTACAAGATTGATACTGATATCATACAACATCCAGAAAAGAATATTCCGCAGGTGTTGTTAAAATAGTTATAAACTACACACCGTTCCACTTTTGCAAATATTAAAATTATTTTATGATCTGAATCTGTGCAGGGTTTTTTATAATAATCTCTGGTTTGCCATTATACTCTTTGATCAACCCGGTTATGCGCACCTTTCTATTTAAATAATAGTCTTCAGGATTTTTGGGAAATTTACCAAAATCACTGGCAAAGATTACTCCAGTAAAATATCGTTTCCAGTCCTTATGGAAATTTAAAAAACAGACCTTGCCTGTATTATTTGTAGCAACAATTACTCCTTCTACGGTCTTTATTTTGCCATAATATTTTGCAGCATCCTGATACGATATGACCTGGTCCGCGGTTTTTATTGGAGTCGTTTCTCTAATATAGGGTCCGCTTGTATCAGGGATTTGAAACACAGGAAATGCCCAGAGCCCTTTTTTATTTCTTACGGCAATCTTCTCTATTTGTTCAAATTCTCTTCGGTATAGTGTATCCGGGGGATAAAATCTCGTTTCGGCAAGGCC
>JBBINQ010000088.1:0-2865 GCA_037443805.1 Caldifarciminota bacterium
CCCGATATTTACCATCCTTAAGTGGATATGTATCCCAATAGCCATTCTTATCTACATAATTGGTTACCCAGTAAATGAAATTCACTGGGTCATAACTTGAACTAGGAACATATATCCAACCCACATTGTAACCTAAGGTTTGATAAAACTGAATATGAGATATAAGACCTTCAATTAGATTCCCTTGCTCATCGTAAATTGCATAACCAATTTTATATGGCGCACATCCTTTGCCCCCGGAACCACCACCAGGCTCAACTCTATGGTCCCAGGACCACGCTTTTATATCTACATGCCCAGACACAAGTGGCAAACCGGTTTCTGGATCAATAGGAAAAGGCTCCCCAGCGCCAGGTGTTCCATCCTTAACTACTTCTATTTCATCTATTTCAGGCGACCGATAATCCCAGAAAGGCGTGAGAAAATGGAGGGGATTGTAAAGGCCATCTTCGTATTCAAAATGAAGATGGTTCTCTTGATTGATTTTGCCAAGTGGCTGTCCTAAAACCACAAGCGAATTTGGCTCCAAGGATGGATCAGGCCAAACATGTATATATCTATAAGTAAACATTTCATCTTTGATTGCTACAATTCCGTATGTGTAATTAAGGCTAGCAACAGTCCCTCTAATATTAGCGACAACCTCTGTGTTTGTCGGTTCTCCTATATCTATCCCTTCATGTAGTACCCGCCCAAATCCTCTAAATTCCCCCAATGTGCCGATAATAGGGTGTTGTTCATACATATTGTGGCAGGGCCAAGGATATTGGGCAAAGACTGAACTTACACTTATGCAAAAATAACCGCTGAGGATAAAGGCTATCTTATATACTTTCATTTTTCCTCCACTACTTTTAATGAAATTATTTTATTTTCGTTACCGCACAGTAGCATTAAATTATCTTCAGCAAATAATGTCGTGGGAAAACATCCTGGGGCAGGAATATATGAAGATGGATATTTAGAGTATAAACTATTAGCAAGGAATTCCTTTTTTATTAGTAACTCTCCATTTCTGTTAAAAACAAGAATAAAATCGTTTAACCTTATCCCTCCAGTTTTTCTATTAAATCCAAAGACTATGTAAAGTTGACCATCCGGAGCTGGTATTACCGATCTATAAATACCCATTCCTTGATGCAACCAAATTCTTTTTCCTGTTTGAATATCGAACTGACACAAAAATGCCCAGCCACAGCAAACAGTTAGTATTGAGTCATCGTGAGAAAAAATGAAATATGATTGACCAGCACCAACTTCTGATTTCCAACAGAAAGTGCCTTGATTATTGTATAAATGTAATTCTTGATGTTCAGCATCGCTCGGCCAAATTACTACCGCAATGTAATTTCCATTTTCAGATATTGAAACATAACCGCCACTGCCTCTTCCTACCATCTTTTGCCAGACTTTATTCCCTTTTCTATCAAATAAGCATAAAATGAGCGAATCCAGATATCTTTCTTTCTTTGTATAGCCTTTTTGCTTAAATGTGGTAACAAAGTAATCGCCATTTTCAGTGAAATCTAAATCCAGAAGTTCGTAATCGGTCCTGCCATCCTCTTTCACTAAACCCTTTGCAAAACCATTTTTGTCCCAAACCGAAGGATAATAATCCGTAAAATCACCTGTGATATCGCCCACACAAACGATATATTGACCATCTGGAGAAATATAAGGCCAGCCATAACCAACACGACTTATGTCTGTTTGCCATAATAATTCACCATTATCATTTAACATCGTAAATTCTTTACGAGATTTCACAATACCAATATATCTACGATTCTTGGAAAAGTTTACAGTTATTATTGGTTTTGAGCCTTTGAGCGGAGTTAAAGGAAAAGACATCTTTAGTGCTCCCTTCACATCTAAGAATTCAATCTTGCCTTGTTTGACAAGCGCCTCCGGATAAACAAGGGTAGTTTTTTCTTCTGATTTTTTTTCTTCCAAATCTCTCCAACCAAGAATTCGTGCTTCTTTTACTGAAACTTCTGCTTCTGCAAATATCACATCAACAATTGTATCATCAAAAGTCTTTTCATAAATAGGGACGAGCTCAATCTTTGTTGCTTCTTTTTTCTCCCCTGCCCCTGCCAAGGAAATTAAACACAAGGCAAGTAGAATGGCTTTTATGGTTTTATGGTTAAGCATGGTTTACCTCCCATTTTGGTAAATGCCTAAAAGTCCAAAACTTGTCCTGATGTATATCAGGATGCCTAAATACCTAAAAATTCCATCCAACTATCCGCCCCAAATTGCCTTTTCCCGTGCCATCTTATACCCCAATTATACAAAAATTATCGCTGATGTCAAAATCTTCATTCAAAAAATTTCTTGCAAAAATGTTTGATATTTGAAAATTTGGAATTTGGGATTTGTTTCGGATTTCGGATTTGGAATTTCGGATTTGAAAAATATTCATTGCTTTATTGAATGTGATGGTAATATTTTTATACACATCCACCTCACCTGCCCCTTGTGCTGGGTCAGTAAAGATGACCTGGGGTGGAAGTTCAACCTTAAATTTGTGATTCTTATCAACACCATCTGAATTACCATCACCATTGATATCCAACTTCGCATTTATATCGCCCTGGAATGCGTCCTCAACATCGACAGAAACAATCGCCCATTCACCACCCGACCACTCAGAAAAATCACACGCACCAAGCCATAAATCATTATTGAAAATATGACTCCCCCAGTTTCCATTCACAGGAATTGAGAAATTGCCCTGCTCTGCCTTTAGCTGAACTTGAATTACTTCTGGATTCATTGGCGCAGAGAAAAGGATTTTAACTTCTAATGGCTGATTGCCGATTATTGCTGGATTTTTAGGACAACCTGAAAGGTCACCGGGAT
>JBBINQ010000089.1:0-2144 GCA_037443805.1 Caldifarciminota bacterium
AAAAATGAATGTAGTAATCCATTCGTTTATTCGGCAATTGCCGAATTGACGAATTTTAGATTTTTCGCATAATTAATAACAAATAGCGAGGGGTGAAACCTTGTCTTGTCAGATTCCAGAAAAATATTTTGATTTAACCAGTTGTAAGTTCAACGGGCAGATTTTCAATCTAAAGGTTAACGATGTCAGCAAGGCTGAAACGCTTCGTAACATCCAATATCTCTAATCCAATGAGACGATTCTCTTCGTCAAAATCAACCAGAATGCCTTATTCAATTTCTTTTGTTTTATTTACAGGTTTTTCCTGAATATATATATAATGTATCTGCCTGCTTGTCAAATTCTATCTTCATAATATTCCTCCTAACGGTTCTTATCAACCGCACTTATAACCACAATATTGTCTCCTTCCTAAATATAGGTAATAGTTTAGTTTTCCCAGAAACATCATCGTTAATAGAATTTTCGGACAGGGACAAGCCCTGTCCCTACAAATGAAAATTCAAATGCCCAAACGCTTGGCTTATCTCTGCTTCAGTTTTGCTTCGATCTTTGCCCAGGTGTCTTTGAGCGGAACTGTGCGATTGAAGACCAAATTGCCTGGTCTGGAATCAGGGTCAACACAGAAATATCCCAATCGCTCAAACTGGAAATGCTGGAATGGTTTTGCGTCCTTTAATGAAGGTTCAAGTTTACAATTCTTGAGAATGATTAAAGAATTAGGATTGAGGTTTTTAATGAAATCACCACCCTCATCCGGGTCTGGTTTATTGAATAATCTATCATACAATCTTACTTCTGCCTCAATACAATGGTCTGCTGAGACCCAGTGGAGTGTTGCCTTTACCTTTCTACCGTCAGGTGAATCACCACCCCGAGTTGCCGGGTCATAGGTGCAATGGAGTTCTATAATATTGCCTTCTTTATCCTTCACCACATCTACACACTTAATAAAATAGGCATACCTTAATCGCACCTCCCTGCCTGGTGCCAAACGATAAAACTCCTTTGGTGGGTCTTCACGAAAATCATCCCTTTCAATATAGAGCACCTTTGAGAATGGAATTTTGCGTGTGCCCATGCTCAAATCCTCGGGATTGTTTATTGCCTCAAGTTCTTCAACCTGATTATCAGGATAATTATCAATGATAACCTTTAATGGATTCAATACTGCCATAACCCTTGGTGCACGCTTATTCAGGTCATCGCGCATGGCATGTTCTAAAAGGGCAACATCAACTACTGTGTTATTCTTTGATACACCGATTGTATCACAGAAATTTCTAATTGATTCAGGTGTATAGCCGCGGCGCCGCAATCCTGAAATCGTGGGCATCCTGGGGTCATCCCAGCCATTCACATAACCCTTTTCAACAAGCTGAAGTAATTTTCGTTTGCTCAGAATTGTGTATGTCATCTCCAGCCGTGCAAATTCAATCTGTTGTGGATGGTGAATCTCCAATTCATTTAGAAACCAGTCATATAATGGTCTGTGGTCTTCAAATTCCAGTGTGCAGATTGAATGGGTAATCCCTTCTATGGAATCTGATTGTCCATGTGCCCAGTCATAGGTTGGATAGATACACCATTTATCACCAGTTCTATGGTGCGTAGCATGAAGAATACGATACATAATCGGGTCACGCATATTCAGATTACCATGTGCCATATCAATCTTCGCACGTAGGGTCTTTGAACCATCCGGGAATTCACTCTTTCTCATCCGCTCAAATAATTCAAGGTTCTCTTCTATTGAACGATTTCTATGTGGACATTCTTTACCTGGTTCAGTGAGTGTTCCCCGCAATGCCCGCACTTCATCAGGAGTGCAATCGCAGACATACGCCTTGCCTTTTTTGATCAGTTTGATGGCAAACTCATATAGTTTCTCAAAATAGTCTGATGCGTAGTATTCCCTGTCCTGCCAGTCAAATCCTAACCATAGAATATCCTCTTTTATTGATTCTACATATTCAACCTCTTCTTTTGTCGGATTTGTATCATCAAACCTGAGATTACATAGTCCACCATATTCTTCAGCAATACCAAAGTCTATGCAGATCGCCTTGGCATGACCAATATGGAGATAGCCATTCGGCTCTGGAGGAAAACGGGTATGGACCCGACCGCCAAACCGACCGGTG